>BNUF01000029.1 GCA_025997155.1 Clostridia bacterium | reverse complement strand
TCATTAACTTCACTTTTTAAATGACCATTCTTCAATGCGTTCAACGCTTTTTCCCTTAAATCTATTGAATATGCCATACTTTTATTTTAACACATCTATTCAATATTTTAAATAGCCTTGACTATACAATTCTCACGGAGGGTACGCCCGACGGCGACGATGTACGCGCTGAAATCGTTATCCACGATACAGACGAGTTAAAGCGGTCACGGCTCAAAGAGTTATCGCTCGGCTACGACCTCACGCTTGACGAAACGCCCGGCGAGTGGAACGGGCAACAGTATGACGCTATACAAACCGAAATTGTTATAAACCACCTTGCTATTGTCAGAGAAGCAAGGGCGGGAGAACAGGCTCGGCTTAATATAGACAGTAGAACAATCAATTTGCGGAAAGGAGCAAATCAAATGGCTAAGACAGTAAGTAGGACCAAGACTCCCGCGAGAGGGAAAAAGGCAATGAACGCCGATGAGTACAAGGCTTCCATTGCCGCGTTCGAGAAACGCCGTAAGAAACGCCTTGACGAAGCGGAGGAGGAAGCCAAAGTTGAGGAAGCGGCTATGGAGAACGCCAATTCTGATGAGGACGAGAACACCGATGAGGAAAGCGCGGTAGTGGAGGAAATCAACGAGAACTCCGACACGCCGACCTTAGAGGACAAAATCAACCTTATCAAAGACAGGCGCGACCGCCGCGACGCTGACGGTGACACCGAAGACCCCGAAACGGCAAAAGGTATTATCGCCCACCAAGACGAGGACATCGAAACTCTGCTTGAAATCGTTGAGGAACTGCAAGCGAAGAACGACTTCGCTCAACAGGATGAGGGCGACGATGAACCCGACAAGAAAGACTGCGACGTTCTCACAGAGGGCGGTGGTGGCGGTCCGGAGATTATCATTAAGACAGACAGCCGCGAAGCTATCAAGCGGGAAATCAAAGAGCGCGTGAACTTAGGGCTTGTAGGCAGAACGCTCAAACTCGACGGCTTAGAGGACAAAACGCCGCTTGAAGCGAAGAAAGCGATTATCAAGAAGTTGCGTCCACGTCTGAACCTTGACGGCAAAGGCGCGATGTACATTGATGTCGCTTACGAACAATCGATAGAGGAAATGAAGACCCCGAAAGATACCAACTATCAGCGCGGGCAAGTGTTCAACGCCGACAGCAGAGGACGACAGTCTTCGGGAGCGTCAAAGTCCCAAAAGGCAAGAGAGAATATGCTCAAACGTATGCAGAATGGAGGTAATGAATAATGTTGCAGACACAGTACGGTTATAATTCACAGCGCGGCGTACCCGGCGGGTTGTTCGACAGTTCCCCGCGTTCGGTTATTTCCCGCGCAAACGGCGAAACTACGCCTATCGCGATTAAATTCGGTTACGGCGTTGTAAAAGGTACTACCCCCGGCGTTGATGTCGTCCTGCCGACATCAAGCAGTACAGCAGACGAGTTCGAGGGCGTTGTCCTGTCGGATATTGCTGAACACGACATTGACGGCAAAATCCGCATAACCCCCACAAGAATGATAGGCGTTATGGACTGGGGCAAAGTATGGGTTATCGTTCCCGACGACCTCACAATCGCTTACGGCGACGCGGTTTATCTTATCAACGACGGCGACGACGCGGGAAAGTTCACCAACGACAGCGACGGCGGTATCGCGGTTAAGGCTAAGTTTATAACAGCGGTTGACAGCGGCGACATTGCGGTTATTCAACTGTTCAATCAGAGTTCGGACAATTCAGAGGAAACTAACGCGGCGGCGATTGTTGACATCGAAGCAACGATTACCGCGCTTACAGCAAGAGTTGCCGCGCTTGAAAACGCGTAAGAGAGGAGATTATCAAAATGAACAATATTATGACAGACGACTATTTTGCGCTTCGCCAGTCGTCCGCTCTTGCCGGGCTTACGGCAGACAAGGGTACTCGGTTCGACAGCGCGGAGGACGCGGTAGTTTGGTTTTCGCGTGAACTTGACGACGTTAAGGCGAAAACCTATGACCGCCAGTACCCGGAACTGAACGCGCTCCGCATTTTTCCTGTGTCAAGCAGCGTTAATCCGGGTGCGGAAACCACGACCTACTATGCCTATGACATCACGGGTATGGCAGACTTTATCTCGAACTACTCCGACGACCTCCCCCGCGCCGACGTGTTCGGCGAACCGCAGACGGTTGATATTCGTCCGCTCGGCTCGTCCTACCAGTACAGCATACAGGACATTCGAGCGTCGCGGTACAGCGGCAAATCCCTTGACGCAAGACGCGGCGAAGCGGCGCGTAAGTTCATCGACCGCCTTATAAACCGTATCGCGTGGTGCGGTGATAAAAAGCGCGGGCTTCGCGGAGTGCTTTCCGATAACAACAACGTGCCGATTTGGACTCCGAGTTCAAACGCGGACGATACGTCCACCAAGTTCACCGACAAAACGCCCGACGAAATCCTTGCGGATTTTTCGGGTGCGCTACAGTATATGTCGGCACAGACAAACGGCGTGGAAGTCCCCGATACTATCGCAATCGACCAAGCGACGTATATTTACCTCGCGACAACTCCGCGTTCGTCGTTATCCGACACGACCATTCTCAAATGGTTGCAGGATAATCTGCCCGGTATCACGTTTGAACGTGCGGGCGAACTTTCGAGTTCAAGTGAGTACAATCCGTTTACGGGTCAGAATGTAATGGTTATTTACAAGAACGACCCGGATAAACTCGAAATCGAAATCCCGCTTATGTTCAACCAGTTGCCCGCCGAACCGCGTAACCTCGCGTTCGTAGTCAACTGTGAAGCGCGTATCGCGGGCGCGATAATCTACTACCCGTTCTCAATGCTGATTGTGCCGGGCATATAAGGGAGGATAACGATAATGAGAGTTAAGAACAAATACACATCGCATATCGGATTCGGAACAATCCGAATCCTGCCGGGCGAAACGGCTGAACTGCCGAGAGGGTACGGCGCGGACCACCCGACCGTTAAGTTTTACATTTCACGCGGTTGGCTTGAAATTGTCGGCGGCAAGACAGAGGGCGAAGCGTCCTCTGTGACCGTCAACGTAGGCATTAAACCGCTTGATGACGACAACGGCAATACAGGCGGTAACGGCAACGAAAAAACCAACAGTGATAATGGAGAAAAAGAAAACGAGGAAGACGGCGGCAATGCCACCGCAGACGTTTCCAAGCCCGACAAGCCAATAAGTCGTTTGAATGTTGACGAACTCAAAGCCTACGCAAAGCAGTTAGGTTTAGAGTTTGCTGACACCGACACAAGAAATATGTTAATCGACAAGATTAACGCGGCATTGAAACCCACGGAATAAGGAGGTGAAGCCCTATGGCGACACCTCTTTCTATTTTCAGAGTGGTAGCAACAGAGTTTGCCGAAGTCGCTGGCGAAACCGTTCTGATTTGGCTTGAACTGACAGCCCCTCTCGTAAGCCGTAAGCGTTTTGGCAAGGTGTACAATCAAGCCCTTGCCTTGCTTACGGCACATCGAATGAAGACGGCGAGTGTTGGTTCAATCGAAACAGGCGGGGACGAACTGGGCGACATCGGTGGTGTCGGCGCGGCGTTCAAGATTGCCAGTTACGCGTCCGGCGGCGAGAGTATAAGTTTCAACAGCGGAACACTCACGGCGAAGTTAAGTCCGGACGCGGAGTACGCTCAAACGGTGTACGGCGTTCAGTATCTCACGCTTCGCGGACTGTACGCAATCCCTATTATCAATGCGGGCGAAGCGTCCGGTGTGAGGTGACGATATGGCGGTAGGACACGATAAAATGACAGCCGACGGCAAGAAGTTTTTCAAGCAACTTGAAGAACTGAAAAAATTGCAAGTCCGTGTAGGTTATCAAGCGGGAGCGGCGAAAGAGGAAAACGGTACTGATATTCTCGACGTTGCTATGTGGAACGAACTGGGAACGTCAAACGCTCCCGCACGTCCGTTTCTACGTCAGAGCGTCGAGCGGAACAAGGACACCATAGAGAAGTTTTGCAAGGCGCAAGTCCAAGCGGTTGCGAACGGCGGCACAGCGGAGCAAGCCCTTAACGCTATCGGCGTTATGCAAACGGGCTTGATACAGGACACAATCACCAAAAGCCCAGAATGGGCAGAAGAAAACGCCGACATCACAAAAGAACTCAAAGGCTCTGACGTTCCGCTGATTGATACCGGAAAGCTGTTACAGTCGCCGCACCACGTTATTGTTCCCAAAGGAGGTGGCGGTTAATGGCGATAGGAATATTTCGCAGACCGTACACCATACGGCGGCGCGGAGAGCAGACAATCGTAAAAGGCTATGCCGTCAGTCCCTCGTTGGAGTTTATCGCAAGGCTTAATATTCAACCACTATCGGTGAACGAACTGCAAAATCTCCCAGAGGGCGAGAGAACAATAAAACGTGTTAAATCGTTCAGCGCGGACGCTCTGATTTCAGCAGATGAGCATACGCAAACGCCGGGCGATTTGTTGTTTTACGACGGCGCGTGGTATGAGTGCAAGACGTGTGTTCATTGGCTTCACACTCCGCTCACGCATTATGAGAGCGAGTTTGTAGTTCTTTCCGACCAGTCGAAAGAACTACTGCCATGTGCGGGAGGTGACGGCGGTGACGATTAACAAGCTGAAAGAAACGCTTTATGAACGGTTTACGGCATACTGGTGCGGAGCAACTGTCAAGTGGGGTAATGCGTCGGGCGTAAAGCCTAACGCGCCGCTTGTCGTTTTGAGGACGGGAACGGTAACTCGCCCGCCGCAACCGATAACGCAGATGTCAAACGGCATAGTATTTTCGGCGTACCCCTCAATTGTACCGTTGCAAGTTGATTTGTTCACACGCGGCAGACAAAGCGAACAAAATTATTACGAGAACACGGCAGAGAGTGACTTGCTTGACTTCGTGAATTTCCTCGACAGCGTATCAAGCATTGAGTGGAGCGCGAAACACAATATCAGCGTCGCCCTTATAAGCGGAGTACAGGATTTGTCGGAGGTTATCAACGACAGCCAATGGCAGTATCGGGCAATGTGCGAGTTTTCCGTAGCGTTCACAGGGTGGTCAGCAGAGTATCACGGCATATTGAATGAGGAAAATATTGTCTTTGACGAGAGCGGTGTACCGATTGATGTAACGTGTGATAACTGGGAACAAACCGCAAGCGGCGGCGGCAACCAGTCACTCGCCAACGAAAAGACGGGCTTCTTTGATGAAGTCAACCCCGAAATAAACAAGGAGGATTAAGTAATGGCTAATCTCAACAGAATTGTCAATATCAAAATTGACATCAAGACCCCTGCGGTTAGCGCGGCGAGTTTCGATAATCTTTTGATTATCGGTCCTGCTCCTGCGGTAGCCCCGGATTATGCTCCACCCGCTGTGGGTTCATACAGCGATTTGGAGGGAGTAAACGACGCGGGGTGGGTATCGGTCGGCGCGAACGCAGACCCTGTGGGTATCGCGGCAAGAATAGCGTTCTCACAAAACCCGCAACCCGCAAAAATCTTTATTGCCGTTCAGCAGACGGCGCAAGGCACGACAGAGGACATAGGTACTACGCTTAACCGCGCTTTGCAGACAAGCGGTTGGTATGTCGTATGCCCCGCGGGTATCGACGAAAGCGAGTATGAAACAATCGCCGAATGGACGGAAGCGCAAGTGAAGTTGTTCGCGTTTACCTACGTCAGCGATACCGTGCCTGTTACGCCGAGCATTTACTATCGCTCAATCGGATATTACGGCAAGGTGAATGAACAGCAAGCGGCGGTGGACGTTCCCGCGTCCAACCTCTATATGCACGTTGCGGCGGTTGCTAAATGCCTTGCTTATCCGGCAGGGAGCGAAACGTGGAAGTTCAAGCAGTTAGCGGCGATAGTGCCTAACGCGATTTCGTCAACGACAATGGACGCACTCGAAAACCAACACCTTAATTACTTCTCGGAGTTCGGCGGCAGAAACATCACGATGAACGGGCAAGTAATGGCGGGTGAGTGGATTGACGTTATCCGTTTCCGCGACTGGTTGCAGGACAATATGCAGTACCGCATTTACAACTTGCTGATTATGAATACCAAAGTGCCGTATACCAACGGCGGTATCGCGCTTGTTGAAAATCAGATGCTTGCAAGCCTTAAAGCCGGGCAAGCGGCGGGCGGTATCGCACCCGATGAATTTGACAGCAACGACGCTCTTGTGCCGGGCTTTGTCGTAATCGTGCCGAACAGTATGGACTTGTCGGCTTCGGAAAAGGCAAGCCGTTCCCTTGCGGGGTGCAAGTTCTCGGCGCGTCTTGCGGGCGCGATTCACGCCGTTACAGTCAACGGCGAACTGACTTATTAAGAATGGAGGTAGCAGACAATGGCAGGAAAAGTGAGAACCTATAACCCCAAAGAGGTGCTTGTGTCGCTCGGCACACACGCCGCGTCGGGCTTCGCGGAAGACAGCTTTATCACGCTTGAAAAGAACGGCGACGGTATTACCGACGTTATCGGTTGCGACGGTGAGCAGATACGCTCACTCGACCCCGACGACACTTGGAACATAACCTTTGCGTTCTTGCAGGAGAGCCTTACAAACGCGTGGTTGCAGAATAAGCACGACCAAGACCGCGCAACAGGGCTTGGCGTGTTCCCGGTCACAATAAAGGACTTGCGCGGCGGCACGTTATTCTCGTGCGAACAGGCGTGGGTAACAATCGCGGCGGCACACCCGTTCGGCAAGACGGCGCAAAACAGAGAGTGGTCGCTCCGTACAGGCGAAGCGACACTTATTGATTCCACACAATGGAAGTAACCGAGAGGAGATACGATTATGAGCATTAAACAACACGAAACAACTGAAAAGACCGTGAACGGCACACAGTTTTATATCCGTCCGTTCCCGGCGTTTACGGCGGCAAACATCAGCGGTGAACTTGCGGCGGTACTCGCTCCCGCGCTTGCGGGGCTTGCTCCGCTTGCGCTTTCGGGCGGCGACACCGATTTGATGAACCTTGATGTGTCCTCATTCTCCGGCGCGTTGTCGGGGCTGTCCGGCGATAAGGTAGAGGGGCTTTTGAAAAAGTTACTCACCAAGCACGGCAACATCAGCATTGAAACCAAAGACGGGGTTGAACCGCTCGACAACGACAAAGCAAACGAAATCTTTTGCGGAGCGGCGCAGGATATGTTTGTCCTCGCCGTGGAGGTAATCAATGTGAATTTCAAGGGTTTTTTCTCGAAACTCGGAAGCCTATCTGGACTCCAAAAAGCAGATACCGCTCCGACGACGAAGAAAACAACCCCGAAAAGTACGGACGATTAGACGTAACGCAATTCTCCGAATTAGAATTGCGCCTTTATACGCTTATCAAGGCGGGCAAGGCTACAATGGCTGAACTCAAAAGCTGTTACACGCTCGATGAAGCCCTAAAACTCCACGCGCTTATGCGTATGGATAACGACATAGAAGCGGCACAGTCAAAGGAACTGGCAGAAAAATCAAAATCCAAAGGGAGGTGACGGTGTTCTATGACGATTCGAGATATTGCCATAGCGTTCGGCTATGAAGTAGACAAGAAAAGCGAAAAGAAAGCTAATGACAGCATAAAGAATCTAAAGGACACCGCCACTAAACTTTTGGGTGCAATCGGTATCGGCTTTTCGCTCGTGAAGATGAACGCCGTTATTGAGGAGTTCAGCAAAATCAACGCTCAAATCAAGAACGCGACAGAGGGTTTGGGCGAACAGAAAGAAATTCAAAATCAGATAATGGCGGCAGCAAACGCGTCAAGAGCGGCATATGCCGACATTGCCGGGCTTACGTCAAAACTTGTACAGGAAAGCAGTCAGCTTTTCGACGTTGAGGGCGCGGCTAAGTACGCTGAACTCACAACGAAGCTGTTCAAGAGCGAGGGGAAATCGCAATCTGAAATACTTGGTTTGCAGGAAGCGATAAACAAATCGTTCTCGATAGGTGCGGTTGACGGCGGTACTCTTAGCGCGATAATAGAGAAATCCCCGAAAGGCGCGGAATTGCTTGCCAAAGAGGTTGGTGTCGCAAAGACAGAACTCTCACAAATGGCGGCAGAGGGTAAAATATCGTTGACCCAGTTGCGCGACGCTTTCACAGGCAACGCCGATGAGATAGAAAAAGCGTTCGGTAATGTCGATATGACGATAACCGACGCTCTGCTTGGCATTCGCAATCAATGGGGCTTGTGGCTCACTCAAATGGATAAGACGCTCGGCGTGACAAAGAACATCGCCAAGTTTATGACGCGGGCGTTTAATCAAATTATGACCGTACTCCGCAAGGTGCAGATGTGGACGGAACGATTGACAAAGGCAGTCGGCGGTACGGACAATATGTTCAAGCTGTTGGCAATCTCGGCGGGCGCGATATTCCTTGCGTTGAACGGCGGCAAAATTCTGTCGTTCCTTAAAACGCTCGGCGGCGCACTCGGCGGGGTTAATCTGAAAGTTCTCGGTATCGCGGCTATCATCGCGATTTTGTTCCTTGCGATAGATGATTTTATCAACTTTATGCAAGGCAACGACAGCCTTATTGGTGAGATATTCAAGGCGTGGGGCATTGACGCGGACGGGGTACGCAAAGCAGTCATTGAAGCGTGGGAGAAAATCAAGAAGACGCTTAAATCCATATGGGAGTTTATAAAGAAACTCGGTACAGATATATGGAACGGTCTTAAAACATTTTGGAAAGAGAATAACGAGCAGATAATGGAAACCTTTATTGCTGTATGGACGGCAATAAAGACTACTGTTGTCGCGGTGTGGAAACTGCTCAAAACAACGGCAACCGCAATCTTCAACGGCTTAAAAGCGTTTTGGAAACGGTGGGGCGGCGACATTAAAGGTGTGTTCAAGGACGCGTTCGACCTACTGCTCACAACGATAAAGGGGTTAGCCGAATTTGTAACAGGCGTATTCAGCGGCGACTGGAGCAAGGCGTGGAACGGTATCAAAACCGTTCTTGGCGGCGCGGTTGATTTTATCACCAGTACGCTTGACAGAATACCAGGACCGATAAAAGCTATCGGCATAGCGGTCGGAGTTTTGGTCGCGCTGTGGAACGCCGACAAAATATTCAATGGCGTAACGGCGGCGGCTTCCGGTTTTAGCAAAGCGATAACGGGTATACCCGCGCTTGTCGGGAAAATGACAACCGCAATCCACGCTATGACGATTGCCAAGATAAAAGACAAGATAGAAACCTTACAAATTATAGGGCTTTATATAAAAGACTTTTTCGTGGCACTCGGAAAGAACATCGTTCAGCTTGGCAAGTCTGCGGCGGCGTGGGTAGCGAATACGGCTTCGACAGTCGCCAACAAAGCGGCTACCATAGCAACATCGGCGGCTCAAAAGGCAATGGGCTTCGCGTCGTTTATAGCGTCCATAGTCAAAGCGGGCGCGGCGTGGGTTGCGAACACGGCGGCAATGGTTGCGAATAAAGCGGTTATGCTTGCAATGTCGGTAGCACAAAAAGCGGTTACGGCGGCACAATGGCTTATGAACGCGGCTATGACCGCTAATCCGATAGGACTTATTATTGCGGCGATTGCCGCGCTCATTGCGATATTCATTGCGTTGTGGAATAACAACGAGGGCTTCCGAAACTTCTTCATCAAAATGTGGGAGGGGATAAAGAAAGCGTTCTCGGCAGTAGTTGATTTCTTCAAGCAAGCCATAGCAAAGATTATCAGTTTCTTACAGCCCATAATTGACGCATACAAGCGGATATTCGGCGGCATTATAGACTTTTTCAAAGGAGTATTCACAGGAGATTTCAGCAAAGCGGCAGAGGGGCTAAAGAACATCTTCGGCGGTATCTGCGATTACTTCAAGGCAATCTTTGATAAGGTTTGGGCTATTCTGAAAGTTCCCGTTGAGATGTTTGTGGGTTTCTTTCAAGGCGTACTGGAAAAAGTCAGCGGCTTCTTCACGGGCATATGGGAGGGTATCAAGAACTTCTTTCAAGGCGTATGGGATTTCCTTGTCGGCATAGTCAAGACCTATATAGCGATATGGCAAGCGGTATTCCAAGCCGTAGGAGATTTCTTCAAGGGCATTTGGAACGGGATAAAGGACTTCTTCTCCGCTGTGTGGGAGTTTCTTGTCGGCGTGGTAAAAACATACGTCGCCGTTTGGCAAGCCGTGTTCGCGGCGGTAGGCGACTTTTTCAAAAATTTGTGGAGCGGCATATCCGATTTCTTTTCGGGCATTTGGGAAGGACTGGTCGGAGTTGTAAACAAAGCGGTTGATATATTCAAAGGCGCGTTTTCAGCCGTGACCGACTTCTTCAAGAGCGTGTGGGAAACCGTGTCGGGCTTCTTCACGGGCATATGGGACGGTATCACAGAAACAGTCAAAGGCGCGGTGGATAAAATCACAGGGTTCTTAAAGCCTGTCCTTGATACCATAGGCAAGGTTAAGGACGCGGTTGGCGGCGTTGTGGACGGCGTAAAAGGTGCGGTCGGCGGTGCGGTTGACAAAGTAAAAGGCGTGTTGGGCTTTGCGGGCGGCACGGAGAAAACTCCCGATACGTTCATTGCGGGTGAAAAAGGACCAGAACTGATAACGGGAGCTATAGTCAAGGCTGTTAAGAAACGTGAACCGAGATAGGCAAAAGCGCAATAAATCCAATATGTTCCATACACATATTCACGATTATAAAGAGCCTTGACTATAAGGGTCGCAAAGTCTTCACCAACAGCGAAACAAGCGGTATATTCGGCGCGATAGGCGAAGCGATAAACAAGGTGTCGCAAGTTGTCGGCACGGTCAAAGGCGCAATCGCCGCAAATGCGGCAAAACAGCCGGAGCAAGTCAACGCCGATGTTACGGTCAACGCTCCGAAACAAGAGGGTGGCGGGATTACCGATGTCGTCAAGGGTATAGGCGGCTTTGTTCGTGACGCGGTGCAGACGGTCGCCAAAACCATACCGCAAGCGGAAAAGGCAGACGACGGAAAAGTTGTCGAAGCCGTTACGAATATTGGCGGTATGATAACGAACGCGGCGAAATTTGTGTCGGATAAATTCCCGCAAGTCAAAGAAGCCGCCGACAAGTCGGGCGTTACAGACGCGCTTAAATCTTTTGGCTCGGACATTCTCACGCTTGCAAAGAGCGCGACCGCAAGCCCGGCGACGGCGCAGTCTATGGTGTCGAGTACCACTAACAAGAGCGTCACGCAGAACAACTACTTTGAAAGCACGTTCAACGGCGAGAGAACGGCGCAGAAACGCAGTTCGGAGCAAATGAACAGGAACGCGGAAGACGCGACGGGACAGCTTGCCCGCGCTCTCGCGTTTGCGAGGTGATGTGAATGGCGAAAGCGAAAAAGCCCGTAAGCATAAACGGCGTACAGTTCGACGCGCTCATTGACGAGGAACGCACCCTTGAAGCCGATTCTCCCGATTACCCGGTTGAGGACGGGTTCAGCGTAAACGACACGATAATCCTAAAACCGCAGATGTTATCAATGACGCTGTGCGTCACCGATACCCCTGTCACTTGGCGAAACAAAGGACACGGCGGCAGAGGTTGGACGGACAGCGTTATTCAGCGGCTCGAAAAACTGTACTTTAATAAAACGCCCGTAACAATCGTGACGAGTGAGCGGACGTATAAGAATATGGCGATACTCTCAATCTCCATATCGAAATCGTTAGAAGTTGGTTATTCGCGACAGATACCGATTAGCTTTAAGGAGATAAGGGTAACGTCAAGTAAGAAAACGACAATACCCGTCAGTTACGGAAAGAGCGGTGATACGGGTGCGAACGCGGGGACGGCTTCCTCATCGGCGGCAAGCACCCCGCCCGCAAGCACAACAAGCAGTTCACCGCCCGCAGGGTCGGGAAGTGGCGGCAGTCAAAACAAAGCGTCAATACTTTATAATCTTGCTAATAGCGCAGGGTTACTGCCATAGGGAGGTGAGCGGAAATGAAACGGCTTGAATTTGAGGTGCCGGATATGAACGACAGCTTTTCAAAGGTTGTCATCGAGGAAAAGGAATACTTACTGCGCTTTACTTGGAACGACACCGAACAGCGGTGGTATTTCGGCATTTATACAGTTCTGCGCGAACCTATATTGCAGGGACTCAAACTCGTGCCGAAATTTCCGCTGACCTTGCAGTATGTTGATGATAGATTACCGAACGGCATATTGGGAGTGTATACAAAGGAAGTTGTCGTAGGACGACAGGATTTCAAAAACAAGCGGGCGGTGTTTGCCTATATTCCTAACGGGGAGGGAAGCTAATGGCTATACAGTTTGACAGACAATACCGTTTCTCGGCGGGTAAGGCGGGCGGCGCGACGTTTGAGGTAGGTCAAGAGAACGCCGATGACAAAGCGGCGTTGCACATCTATTTCAACGTGCAAAAGGTAGACGTAGAGAGTGCGAACACGTCAAAGATTACGCTGTGGAATTTGAATAAGACGCACCTCGCTACGCTTAACGAGAAAGACTGTATTGTTACGCTCAAAGCGGGGTACAACTCGACAATGCCGTTAATCTTTGTTGGCGCGGTATCGCACATTGAAACAACGAGCGACGGTGCGGACAGAATGACGCAGATTGAAGCCATTGACGGACGGATAGAGTTGCGTGACACCTACGTTAGTTTGTCCTACAAGGGCAAAATCAGCGCGAAAAAGGTAATTGAAGCTGTGGCGGGGCAAATGGGAATACCTGTCACGTTTTCGTATAACGCCACGTTCGGAGATTATCCGAACGGCTTTGCGTTTGTCGGAGCGGGCAAGACCGCGCTTGACAAGGCTTGTGTTCCGACAGGGCTTGCGTGGGAAATTCAAAACGGCATACTGCAAGTGAAGAAACGCGGCGATACAATGAGCCGCGAGGTGTTTCTCATATCGCCCGACAGCGGGCTAATAGGTATACCGCGCAAACTCACGGAGGGTGCGGAAAACGACCTTGACAAGCCGAAGCACGGTTGGGAAGTTATTTATTTCCTAAACGGCGCGGTCGGCGTTGGGGATTACATCAAGATTGAAAGTGAAACCGTGACAGGATATTTTCGTGTTCACACGGTTGAACACGACGGCGACAACATAGAGGGCGACTGGCTCTCGACAGCGAAAGTGTATGAGGTGTAGCTTATGTTATCGGAGTTCGCGCAAGAGGTTAAAAATTCAGCCGTTGAAATTCTTAACGGTGTTCACACGGCTATACCGGGTAAGATTGTGAAATACGACCCCGCAAAGTGTGAAGCGGAAGTCCTGCCCTACTGCAAAATTAAAAAGCCCAATGGTGAGTTTCTTGATTACCCCCAGTTGAACCACGTCCCGGTACTGTTTCAGCAGTCCTGCGGGCAGGATTTTACGATAGTCTATCCGGTAAATCCGGGTGACGAGTGTCTTATCCTTGCACAGGAGCAAACGCTTGATATTTGGCGCGGCGCGGGAGCGTCAAGCGATAACAGCTTGCGGTTTGACCTCACGAACGCGATAGCTATTATAGGGCTGTACGCGAAGCCGCAGAAACTGGCGCAGGAAGCGCAGGACAATGACGCGCTGATAATCCAAAAGAACGACCACCGCTTGCACATCAAGCCCGATGAGGTGTTCTTGAAGTATTCCGACGCGGTGAATATTAAACTCAACGCGGCGGGAATAACGATAACCGCGCCTACGATAACGCTTGCGGCTGAACTTGCAATAGCCGAAGTCGCGGGGGTAAGTATAACCGAAACAGCGGGAGCAAACATTACCGAAACCGCTCCGACAATAAATCAAAATTAGCGGAGGTTATTATGCCGGGAGTAGCAAGAAAGACTGATACACACAAAGGGATATGCAGTCACGGTGCGCCGTGCTGTCCCCATTCCGTAACAGGTATTATCATTGAGGGAAGCCCCAACTCAAACGCTAACGGCTTGCCCGTTGCGCGGTTTGGTGACGCGGTAGAGCATAACTGTCCGCATTGCGGAACAGGCAATGTGTCCTCCGCGTCGGGAACAGTAAACGCAAACGGCAAAGGCGTGGCACGACTCGGCGATACGGTGACATATCCGGGCGGTTCGGGAACAATCGTAACGGCAAGCGAAAACGTGAACGTCGGATAAAGGCGAAAGGAGGGCGGTACTTTGCCGAAAGATATTTTACTTGACAGCGACGGCGACATTTTTATTGATGATACTGCCGATATTTCCATACGCCACAGCGTCTGGCAGGAAGTGAAGATATTCCTAAAATGGTTTTTCGAGGAATGGCGTTTTAATCCTCCTGTCGGCGTTCCCTACTTTGAGGAAGTGTTTATCAAAAATCCGAACACAGACAGGATAGCACAAATTGTGCGTGAGGAAGCGGCGAAAGCCTATGGCGTGACGGAGGTACGAGAGGTCAAGGTAACAATCGACAACTATTCACGGAACGCGATGGTGACGTTCACAATTATAACAGACTACGGCACGTTTAGGGAGGAGGTGACAATCAATGTCTGAATATGGCATAACGCCCAAAGGGTGCGTGATAAAACGTCTTGACGTTATTCTTGACGAGATACACGGCGACTTGTCAGAGGAATGGGGTTTCAACACGCGGCAGAACCCGCAAAGTTTTCTGAACGTGCTTGTTACCGACTTTGCCGACAAGATAGCCGAACTTTGGGAAGTGGGGCAGAACATCTATCACGCAATGTACCCGTTCAGCGCGGAGGGGCTGTCGCTTGATAACGCCGTTCAGTTCGGAGGTATAACAAGGACGGAAGCAAGACCGACAATTTACCCCATTCACGCGGAGTGCGTAGACGGCACGGTACTCCCGGAGGGAACGCTTATAAAGAGCGTCACGAACCCCGAAATAGACTTGCAGACGAACGCCAACGTGACAGTATCAAGGGCGGCGTTTAACTCCGCAAAGGTCATAACATCGGCGGTTCAAGCGAACGCGACGTATACGATAATCCTTGATAGCGTGTCGTACTCTGTGATGAGCGCGGAAAGCGCGACAGCGGCAGATATTCTGTCCGAACTGGTGAATCAGATAAACGGTGAACAGTTTAACTGTACAACTGACGGCGAAGTGCTGTATATAGCGGCGGCAGGAATTGAGGAGCGTCACAGCATGACACTTTCGCCTAACCTCACTACGCAGAGCGTGACGGGCATTGTTAATTTCGCAACGCTTGAAGTCGGCGACACCGACCTCCCGAACGGAACGATAACCGAAATCAAGACCGCCGTGCCGGGCTTCTTGTCGGTAAACAATCTCATACCGAGAATCGCGGGCAATCTTCAAGAAAACGATATAGAACTCCGCGCTTCGTATATCTCGAAGATTTTTCAGCGTTCAAGCCGAATGAACGACAGCATAAAGGCGGCAATACTACAAAATGTGCAGGGCGTTAGTTGGTGCGACGTATGGGATAATCCGACAAACACCTACGACGAGTATAACAGACCCCCGCACAGCGTGGAAGCCGTTGTTGAGGGCGGCGACGATACGCAAATAGCCACGCAGATACTGAACGTAAAAGCGGCGGGGATAATCCCTCACGGCAACACGGAGGTTGACCTTATACTAAACAGCGGCGAGAGTCTGACTATACGCTTCACGCGTCCGTCATACGTTTATGTGTGGTTTAGGGTAACTGTTACGACGCTCGGTAATCTGCCGTCCAATTACGAGGACACAATCAAGCGGATTATATCGGAGGGCATTACGAATATAGGTCGCACGGACGAAATCGCGCCGCAGTCGTTCATCGGTGAAATGTTCAAGCAAATACCGAACATAGCGCACATCGAAATTCCGGTGTTTTATTCTGACGACCCAACGGCAAGCCCCACAGGATATGCGGAAATGCCTGTCCCTGTTACTATAAGGCAACGCGCAGTCACCGACGCGGCAAGGATTGAGGTGATTTTGAGTGGATAGTCTGATTGATTTTTACGCTCAAATGCTTGCCGACCTACCGAGTCAGTTTCGCGGCAAGGAACGCATAGAGGGGCTGATACACGCGCTTTCGCGCCAGTTAAACTATGTCAGCAAGTTTTACAGGCAGTTGGACGAGGAACGGGCGTTAAAGGCGGCGGTAGGCAAACAGCTTGACGGTATCGGTGAGATAGTAGTTATGTCGCGTGAGCAAGCTACCGTGCTTGCTCTGAAAAGTTTAGAGTTCACCGAAATGACCGACGACATTTACAGGCTGTATCTCTTGCAGAAAATGCTTGCCAATATGACAATATGCACCTACGTGGAGATATATCAAGCAATGGTGATATTGTGGGGTAAAACTCCGATATGGTACAGCGAAGACCCAAACGAACCCGCGACGATTACGCTGACAATTCCGGCGTTGCCGTCCTATGATATGGCTTCGACGTTTCTTGGCGTTTGGGAGATTCGCCCGGCGGGAGTGCAGTTACACTTTACAGCTTCCGCAAGCGAGTCAATCGGCATACACGCGGCGTTTGCGGTAAGAGCGTTCCTTGTTACTCACGACAGAACCGGAACGAAGCCCCGTGACGCTGTACTGCTTAACATAGACGGTATCATTATTGACGAGAAACTGTCAAGGGAGATGTTTACGGCAAAGCACGAGCAAACGCGGGAAACGCTTCACAGCGGCACAAACCCTGTTCGGATTATTAAACTCGACATAGACGGCGTGAATATCAAGGAAGACATCAGCAAGGCGGCAGTCTACACCGAAACGCACGACCGGGCGGGTACTAAACCTCACGAAGCTGTTCCTATGTGCTTTCAAGGCATTGTTATTGACGAACAGGGACAAACAAGCAAGTGGACTGTTGAACCGCCGCAGACAAGCGAAAACCTCCACACAGGGACAGAGCCGTACAAGGTTATGGTACTGGGCGAGGACAGCGTAGAAATTCACGAGAACGTGGCTAAATCCGCGTTTACGGAAGTCTTTGACCGAGCGGGGACAAAGCCCAATGAAGCCGTTGTTGCGGCGATAGAGGGCATAAGCATTAAGGGTTCGGGAGAAACGTCAAAAGTGGTCGTCAATCACGACCAAACAAGCCCCGATTTACACAGCGGAACGAATCCGTCCGAAGTCCTGTTGCAGAGCGGAAAAACGGCTAATGTCTATGAAGTTCTATCAAAGGAGGTGTATGGCATTGAGTATGAGCGAAGCGGAACAGAACCGCAACCGTCGGTGTTTGGTGAAACCGACGCGGCGGGAATAAAAACGAGTATCGCACCCGCAGAGTATTCAGTTAAGTATAAGAAATGCGGACGCGGCGTAACAAAATCTTGAAATCGGAGGTAATGAATATGGCGCAACTGACAGCGGACGCAATCACCGGGTACAAACAGTACACGATTGATAATATCGCGTTCGGCAAGTACAAGGTCGGCAGTACCTACTATCCGCTCACGATATTGAGCAAGGAGATACAGCCAAACGGCAAAATGCTTGTACGCGTTCAATGCGACCACCCCTCGACAGGCAATATCACCATAACGGAGATACAGCTTTACGACATCGCGGGGCGGTTGTGGTACACGGACAGCGTAAACTATTCGCTTGCGGCGGTCTTGCAGTCGCTACGGTATCGGCTCGACATTGAGTTTACCGTAAGCGTTGCGGCAACCGCAAGCACATAAGAAAGGAGAGGAAACTAATGGCGGCAACTTATCAAAAAACGAACTGGGTTGACGAAGCCGTGCAGTACCCGGATAGGTACACAAAGCAAGACTTGACGGGCGGTATGGTGAACTTAACACCGTCGCCCGGTATCGTCGATACCGTAGGCACACCACAGAGTGCGGTAAACTTCAATCACCTTGAAGCGGGCGTACTTGACGCGAATATCGCAATCTCGTTGCTTATGCTCCACATAGGGCAGGAAGACGATATTTTGGCGGCGACAATTCAGCAGATTACGCCGGAAGTGAATACGTTGACGTTCACAAACACGAAGACGTTTCCGTTCAACAATTCGCTTCTGACAATCCCGCTTACCACGCCGAGAAAGACGCTCAATTACGCGGTGACGATTCTAAGCGCGGTAGCAAGCGACAACAACCCTATCGGCGATATTACGGTCAGCAACAAACAGTTGAACGGTTTCGCAATGGCGTACAGCGGTAGCGCGGCAAGCGTTACTATAACCTATCTTGTAACAGGAGGTATCACGGTATGATTATCATCGAAAAGAACGAGGGACAAAAGGTTCAGTATGAGCAGAATGGCTACACCGTCAGCTTCGCGGAGGGCGAGTTGAGCCTTAACTGCGCGATTTATCAGCGCGACTGGGCGGCGCACCTCTACATTTGCGCCAACGATTACGGACAGCTTGTAATCGGTACAGAAAGCGGAAAAACCTACGTCGCGGAGATTGATATTCCGGCAAGGTCGTACATCTATCCCGACGCACCTGTCGAAAACCCTGTCGCGGAAGATGAAGACGAGGACACGGAAGACAACGGTGGCAACATCGCCGAACAACCCGCGCCGACACCAGTTCCGCTTAGTATGGACGACGTTACGCTTTCGCTTTGGGCGATAGCATAAAAATCAGCTAATAGAAAAGGAGAACAAGACAATGGCTAATTATGATTTGAGCAAGTTGGCTCTGCAAATGGCGTTCCCTACAAACGATATTTTGTATGACGATGTTGGCGACCCGTCTGTAATGGTGAAGATACCTAAGTTCAAGGTGTCGGACGTTATCGCGGGCGGTTCTGATAGCACACACCCCGCGTTTATCGTGAACGGTGTGGAAAAGCCTTTCATTTGGATAAGCAAATATCAGAACATCGTGAACAACGGCAGGGCGTACAGCTTACCCGCACAAGACCCCGCCACTTATACGACGTTCGACCAAGCGTGGCAGTATTGCAAGCAGAAAGGTCCGGGTTGGCATTTGATGACAAATGCCGAATTTGCCGCGCTTGCGCTGTGGTGCAAGATGAACGGTTTTATGCCGAACGGCAACAACAATTACGGCAAGGACATCTCCGAGAGTGCGTTGCCGCCAAAAGCCCTGCCTACTCTCTTGGATTCACAGGCGAACAACTACCGTACCCTCCGCACAGCGACAGGGAGCGGTCCTGTGACGTGGTATCACGACAACACCCCTGCGGGCATTGCGGACCTCAACGGCAACGTGTGGGAGTGGAATAACGGTTTGCGGCTTGTAAGCGGCGAAATACAGATACTGGCGAACAATGACGCGGCAGACTGGAATAACCCTGTAAACTCCGTAAGCACGTTGTGGAAAGCGATAATGCCTAACGGTACGCTTGTCGCTCCCGGCACGTCGGGGACACTCAAATGGGACTATCTGACAAGCAAAATCATGCTGACCGCAAACGCCGTAACAGACACGGCAAACGCTTCAAGGAGTACAAACTTTGAGTTGCTTGGCAAGGACGCAAGCGTGGCAACAGTCCCCGAAATATTGAAAAGTTTGGCAATTTACCCCGCCGAAACAGGATACTCGTCCGATAATGTTTGGGCAAATATGACAGACGAGCGACTGCCGCAGCGGGGCGGTCCCTTCGTTGATGGTGCTTCGGCGGGCGTGTTCGCGCTCTACTTCAATAGTGCGCGGTCGGTTTCCAGCATTTATGGCGGCTTCCGTGCCGCTTTTTGTAACTTGTAACTTGACCCCTTGTGTTTTGTCTACGCCGCGATAGCGGCGTAATATAGTCGAGTGTATGAGGTGAGAACCGACTGCACAACCCGAATCACGCGAAATGCGGCAAATATCAAGGAGTCCGGCTTATGAAACCTTTACGAGGACTGTGGAAGCAGATAGCGACCTTTGAAAACCTCCACGGGGCGTATAGGTCGGCGGCGAAAGGCAAGCGTTTCCGTGGGGAGGTGCTTGCCTTTTCGTCGTGCCTTGAAGACAACCTCTTTGCCTTGATACATTGTGACAGCTACCGCTTGTGCCGTGAAATATTCGGCGCGTATGGCGAATACGGCGGCGAATGGTACGACGGTTGGTTTGCGCTTAGGCGAGGACACCCGGAGGAACAGCCACTGGAATAATTGAATTGGGAACATAAAGGCGTTAGATAAAAGCTATCGCCTTTTTTGTTACACGAAACAGAGGAGGAACATTTTATGCCGGAATGGTTTGTTGGTTTTGCGGCGTTAATCGCTCTCGGCGGCGGTATCTTCGGAGCGATTAACGGCTACCGTACTATGAAGCGCACGTCGCCGATTGAGGAAATCAAAAAGGAGGTTCACGACAAATGGAAGTCTTTCTACGCAGACAAGTGGGATAAGACAATTGAGCGGATAGAGAATATCGAGGAAACGGTGCGTCACGTTGACAGCGAACGCACACAAACAAAATTCCGCGACATTGACGCGAAACTCGACAACGATAACCGCAGAATTGAATCACTTGTTAATATTACGAGGTCGCAACAAAAGATGATAGTGCTTGTCTTGAAATCGCAAATGCTTATGATACAACACGCGACAGACGGCAATCACGTTGACAAGATGAAAGATATTGAGCGGGAAATACAGGACTTCCTGCTCAACGAGGTAACGAGGTGCGAGTTATGAAAAAGAAGCGCAAATCAAGGTTTGCTGACAAAGTTTTGCTTATACTCGCGGTTACGACCGCGCTTTTTGTTGTAGCGAACTTTGTTAGCTTTTGGCACAGCAACATTGAGCAATCAACACTGATAACGGCGTGGTTTGGGTGCGTCGGCGTTGAACTCGCCGCGTTGATAAGCAAGCGAATAGCGGAGCATATCAAGCCCAAGAAGAAACCGCCCGAAGTCAGCGATGATATTGATAACACAGACCAGAATTAAGAAAGGAGCAAATACTATGGTTAAGCTGAAATGCGACATCTGTCACAAAGAATTTTTGGGACACGACGACAGGGAACAGTTCATTGTTTGCGACGACTGCCAAAGCGTGAACAATGAATTGACAAACGGGAAAGGAGATGAGCGTAATGAGCAACAGTCCGTTGGTTAAGTACACGAAATTAAGCCCGAACCACTCCGGCAAGCGCAACCACGTTATCGACACGATAACGATACATTGTATGGCGGGGAATTGCACGATTGAAACGTGTGGTAACATCTTTCAAACGGCAGACGGAAAACCGGACCCCAACAAGGCTTCGTCAAACTACGGAGTTGGCACGGACGGCAGAGTCGGTTTGTACGTCGATGAAGCCAACCGCTCGTGGTGTACGTCGAGCGGCACGAACGACCACCGCGCCGTTACAATCGAAGTCGCGAACGACCAGTCTGGCGAACCGTGGCACGTCAGCGATAAAGCCCTTGCCGCGACGATTGAACTTGTCGCCGACATCTGCAAGCGCAACGGTATTGCGAAGCTGTTGTGGAAAGGCGACAAGTCGCTTATCGGGCAGACCGACAAGCAGAATATGACCGTTCATCGGTGGTTTGCGGCTAAGTCCTGTCCGGGAAATTATTTGTACGAGAAACACGGATATATCGCCGACGAGGTTAATAAGCGGCTCGGCTCGTCGGCTACCGCGCCGTCCGTTCCGACAACGCCCGCGCAACCCGCGCCGGGATTCGTGCCGTACATCGTAAAAGTCACGGCTACCACACTAAACTACCGCATGGGCGCAGGGACGAATTATCCGATTAAGGGTACTGTCAATCTGAACGAGAAGTACACCATTGTTGAGGAAGCGTCCGGCGCGGGAGCAAAAAAGTGGGGTAAGCTGAAAAGCGGCGCAGGGTGGATTAGCCTTGATTACGCCGCGAAAGTGTAGGTGAGCATATGAATATCTTAGAACCTGTACTCAAAAAAACGTCAAATTTCCCGATATATAGTATAGGATTATATTTAGGGGGCTATGAAAATGAAGTATCCAAGTGATTTAACTACAACACAATGGAATATAATTAAACCTTTT
>BNUF01000028.1 GCA_025997155.1 Clostridia bacterium | reverse complement strand
GCTTTCGATTTGCTGTTTGAAGAGGTGGAGAACCGAGCCGCTGCTCCCCAGCACGTTCCCGAACCGCACCGCGACGAATTTTGTGCGGCTTCTTTTTGCGCGGCACTGTATAAGCATTTCCGCGATACGTTTTGTCGCTCCCATTACGTTTGAGGGGTTTACGGCTTTGTCTGTCGAAAGAAGTACAAATTTTTCGACGCCGTGTTTGTCCGCCGTTTGGATTGTGTTGAGAGTGCCGAAAATGTTGTTTTTTACCGCCTCGGCGGGGCAGTCCTCCATAAGCGGCACGTGTTTGTGCGCGGCGGCGTGAAATACAAGGTTTGGCGAAAATTCGGTAAAAACCTCGTCAAGCCTTGCTTTGTCCCGCACCGAGCCGATTCTAATCAGGAACTCTATGTCGTATTTTGCCGAAAGTTCGTTCAGCAATTCATACGCGTTGTTTTCATATATGTCGAATATGATTAGCTTTGACGGAGAAAATACGCAAAGTCTCCTGCAAAGTTCAGAACCGATAGACCCGCCGCCGCCTGTGACGAGTATTACCCTGCCTTCGACCTCGGCGCGGATATTTTCGGTGTCGAGTTTCACCTCGTGACGATACAGCAAGTCCGAAATATTAACGTCTCTAAGAACATTATATGACTCGTTCCCGCTAGATATATCCGAAATGGGAGGTAAAATTTTCAAAACGCAGGGACGCGCTCTTGAGGAAATCCCGATAGTATACACGGGAGTCCGCCCGGGCGAAAAACTGTACGAGGAACTTATCCTTGAAGATGAAAAACTAACTAAGACAGACAATATGTTCATAACAAAACCGATACCGATAGACGACGATATATTCACCGCCCAGCTCAAGGAACTGGGGAGAGCCGCCAAACATTCGGACAAGTCCCGCGTTATGACAATCCTGCATAAAATCGTTCCGAATTACACAAGCGAATGAGGTGCGTATGTACAAAATAATAAAAAGGGGAATGGATATCGTTTTTTGCGGGGTATTGTCGCTTTTTCTGCTGCCTCTGTTCGCCGTCCTCTGCGCGTTCGTGAAATTTACCTCAAAGGGCGGCGTTTTCTTCACTCAAAAACGTGTCGGCAAAGACAACATACACTTCGGAATATATAAATTCCGCACTATGTATATAGACACCCCGAAAGACACCCCCACCCACCTTCTCGAAAACCCCGAAAAATATATCACCCCCGTGGGGAAATTCCTCCGAAAGACGAGTTTTGACGAACTCCCGCAACTAATCAACATACTAAAAGGAGAGATGAGTCTGGTCGGACCCCGCCCCGCCCTTTGGAATCAATACGACCTTATAGCTCTTCGGGATAAAGGCGGCGCAAGCGCGTGCGTCCCCGGGCTTACGGGGCTTGCGCAAATCAACGGGCGTGACGAACTCCCGATTGAAACAAAAGCCGCTTACGATAACGAGTACGCAAAAAAATTGAGTTTTTTTCTGGACTTGCGAATATTTTTCGGCACGTTTTTTTTCGTTCTCACAGGACGCGGAATACAGGAGGGCGTTAGTTCTGAAGTTCCGAAATCGTCACAGAACCATCCGCCGACACATAGTAACTAAGCCCTAGGATTTCATCGAAAAACGTAATCGGGACATAGGCGGTATCTTTGAATATAATCGGGGCACACTCGAGTTTTATATCGGTGTTGCCTTTTTTGTAGGAATTTTCGGAGATTTTTATTTGGGTGGAAAAAGTCCCCCGTTCAAGGGAAATCGTAAAATCGGCGGCGTTCGCCCACGTGAGGGTGTAGCCGAATTCCGACGAGATTTCGCGCAGGGGGAGAAGCACCGCGAGGTTGTTCACAGGCGCGTCGTCCGCCGACACCTTGTAGGAATGTACGTTTTTTATCGGTATCTTCACCGTTTCGATTTCGTTGTAACCCTTTGTGAGTGCGTATGAGCCGAATAACAGACATAAATCCCCGTTTTGGGTGTAAAAATCCTGATTTTCGTCGATACCCGAAAAACTCATATTGTACTTGGACGGCTGTTTTTTTATCATGTTGTTTATGAAATTGTTCGCCATTTTCGTTCCGTTTACGCCCAGCACGTCGTTTATTTTGATGAACCTGAGCCTGTTTTTGTCAAAATTGATACTTGACACTTCGTTTTTTGTTCCGTTAGAAGTGGGCGTGGCGGAGTACACCAGAACGCCTATTCTGCCGCCGTCCGCCTCCATATCATACGAAAAGGCCGCGTTCACGCCTGATTTGACCGCCTCCGCTATTTTTTGGGACACGGCGCGCGAGATACGGTCGTTGACGGTGTTCCTAAAGGTAATCGTAGCCGCGTCGTTCCCTGTGATATTGATATACGGGACAGTCCCCGAAACGGTAATCTCCTCGTTAGGCGGCGGCGATTTCGGGCTTACGGAAACGACGCTTTCGGCGAACGCCGCCGTTGCCGAAAAAAGTGTCAGTATAACAGACAGCATTATAGTATATAATTTATTTCGCATAAGGGGTACGCCTTTTTTCTGTGTCAAATTTGTTTCTTTATCATTATGCAACACTTTCGCGCAAAATACAATTACAAAACTGTTACAATTTCAGTCGCGCAGGACGGTTACCGCCTGTTTCCCCATTTGCTCCCAGCAGGCGATAAAATTTTCTTTTTGGACGCGGGTGTAGGAGTCGAGAGGGTCGTTGAAATATATATACTTTTCGTCATATCCTGTGATAAGAACGGAGTGTTCTTTGTAGGTGATTTTGATTTCGCCGTTCGGGGTGTCCCACGTTTCAAAGTCGCGCGGCGCAAGGGTTTTGTAGTTCGAGTTCACAATCACCCACACGGGCGAGTTGTTGTTGATTTGGTATATAAGGTCGCCAAAATCCGCCCCCGTAAGGTCGACCGCGCTATCTCCGAAGTATTTGTACAGCAGCTCGAAAATAGGCGCGTGGTATACGCCCAGCCCCGCCTTTCGCATATTGTACATATCCCCGATAAAGCCGTCATTCGGGTCGCCCCAGTAGGTGTACCCGCCTTTTCTCGTTCGCGGGACGTCGTTTTTTTTGAGTTCGGCGGCAAAGCTTAGTTTGTCCTTTTGTACGCCGAAATAGTTCATAAGCATAGTAAGGCTCGTGACTTCACAGCCGCGCGGGAGTTCGGGGTTCTGGACGATTTTGGGGACGTTTCCGATTAGATACTCGCTTGGGGGGACGAAATATCTGTTAAGCGCGGGGGTCGCGTTTTCTTTATAAAAAATCTCGCGGGAGAAATCGGGGTTTTTTGTCAAAAATTCCGACAAGTCGGGAATGTCGTCGGTTTTGTAGACGGTACTGCCAGGCTCGGTGTTAAGGGTGCGGGTGAAAAATCCGTCGTGTTTGGGCGTGTATTCGATTTCCTCGTTGTACGCGAAAACAGACGCCGTGTCCTCCGTCAAGACAGCCGTCTCGCTTGCGCGTACCGACTCGTTTCGCGGCAAAAGAACGAAGACGACGGCGCTTATCACAAAGCCCGCGCAAGAAATCACCGTAAACATTTTTATAAAATTTCTCATTAGCACTCCCCCCTTACAATTATATCGTGTTTACGGCGTTTTGCAAAGGTATTTTTGGGCAAATAATATTTTTGTATAAATTTATAAAAACTAATGAAATCCTGCCCAAGATATGATATAATCTTCAATGAATATCATTTTAAGGAGGATTTATAAGATACTATGGCTAATTATGAATTACTTGACGATAACAGAATAAAACTTTCGTTTTCCGCCACGAAAGAAGAGTTTGAGGCGGCGCTCGAAAACGCGTATAAACGGGAAAAAAACAGAATCAACGTACCAGGATTCCGAAAAGGCAAACTGACGCGCAAGATGATTGAACTCAGATTCGGCGCGGACTATTTTCACCCCTCCGCTATCCAGAACTTGCTCCAGACGCTGTACCCCGCGGCTTGCGAGTCCGTTCCCGACGACGTTTTTCTTGCGTCGCGTCCCGAAATAAATATACTTGACGCGTCGGACGGCGTTTCGCTCGAGGCGACCGTACACCTTTACCCTGTCGTTACCTTGAGCGGTTATCGGGAGTTTACATACAAACCCGACGACTCCGCCGAGATAACAGACGAAAGGATACAAGAGGAAATCGACCTTGAACGGGAGAAAAACGCCCGTATATTCACGGTTGAGGAGGCGCGTCCGACAAAACACGGCGACAGCCTTATAATCGACTACCGCGGCACGGTTGACGGGGTGCCTTTCCCGGGCGGCGAGGCGAAAGAATTTGAAATTACAATCGGCTCGAAACATCTTATCCCGGGGTTTGAGGAGCAGTTAATCGGGCATAATTTACAGGAAGAATTTGACATTAGCGTGAAATTCCCCGAAAACTACCACTCTGACGAGCTTAGCGGAAAAGACGCGGTTTTCCACATTCGTATCGACGAAATCCGCGAGAAGGTTTTCCCCGATATGGACGACGATTTCGCGCAGGAAGTTTCGGACTTTGAGACATTTTCGGAATACCGAGAGGAAGTCCGAAAAAGACTTCAGGAGAACGCCGACCTTAAGGCTAAGCAGTTCCGCGATTCGCAGGTTATATACGATTTCTCGAACAGTTTTGAGGTTGATATTCCCGAGGCGGTTCTCGAGTACGCCGTTGACGACGAGACGGACAGCCTGATAGGGCAGCTCCGCTACCACGGTATGACCCTTGCGGATTACTGTAACCGTATGGGGCTTGACAGAAGCTCCCTCCGCACTATCCTTGAGCCGCGCGCGCGGGATTCCGTAAAACTCAAAACGGGTCTCTACGCAATAGCGAAAGCCGAAAACCTTACGGCGACAGACGACGAGGTGAACGAACGCCTTAGAAACGCCGCAAAATCCGAAGTCGGCGTTACACAGGAAAAAATCGAGGAATTTATCGCGAACGCACTCAAAAACCACGATTTCGTACAGGAAACGCGCCTTAAAATCCTTCTCACAAAAGCTAACGAACTCATATGCGAAGCGGCTAAACCCGACCCCGACAAGATTCTCCCCGAGGGCGAAGATTTCGGACAAGACGACTATGAGGACGATTACGAAGACTATGACGAATAGAAAAAAGGAGCATATATATGAGCCTAGTACCATATGTAATAGAACAAACAAATCGTGGAGAACGTTCATACGATATCTACTCGCGCCTGTTAAAAGACCGCATCATATTTTTGGGCGAACAAGTCAACGACGTTACGGCGAGCCTTGTCGTGGCGCAAATGCTTTTCCTTGACGCGGAAGACCCCGACAAAGACATTAACTTCTATATAAACAGCCCTGGCGGCTCTGTGACGGCGGGATTCGCGATTTATGACACGATGAAATATGTCAAGGCGGACATCTCGACAATTTGTATCGGGCTTGCCGCGAGTTTCGGCTCGTTCCTCCTTGCGGGCGGAACAAAGGGCAAACGATTCGCTCTTCCAAACGCCGAGATTATGATTCACCAGCCGTCCGGCGGATATCAGGGACAGGCGACAGATATGGAAATTCATACCAAACACATAATCCGCACAAAAGCCAAATTAAACCAAATTTTAGCCGATAACACGGGACAACCGTTCGAGGTGGTGGCGAAAGACACCGAACGCGACAACTTTATGAGCGCCGAAGAAGCAAAAGCTTACGGAATCATTGACACGGTTATCACAAACGTAAACGCTCTGTCGAAAGAGAAAAAATAAACTGGGGTGAACACGATGGGATTAAACTTAAGAGACCAAAGGCCTTATCGTTGCGCTTTTTGCGGCAAAACGAAAGACCAAGTCGAGCAAATGGTATCAGGTCCGAATGTGTCGATTTGCAACGAGTGCGCGTATTTATGCATAGAAACTATTGAGAAAAACCGAGCGGAACTCGGCAATATGGGCGACATTTCCGAGGACGAGATGCCGAAACCCAAAACAATCGTGTCGTTGCTGGACGAATATGTGATAGGGCAGGAACTGGCGAAAAAAGCTCTTGCCGTGGCGGTTTACAACCACTACAAGCGCGTGTTTTCGGAATTTACGTCGTCGGACGACGTTGAGATACAAAAAAGCAATATCCTTCTGGTGGGGCCCACGGGCGTGGGCAAGACTTTTTTGGCGCAAACTTTGGCGAAACTGCTTAACGTGCCGTTCGCTATCGCGGACGCGACGTCGCTGACGGAGGCGGGGTATGTCGGCGAGGATGTCGAGAATATCCTGCTGCGCCTTATTCAGGCGGCGGACGGGGATATCGCGGTTGCCGAACGCGGAATCATATATATCGACGAAATCGACAAAATAACAAGACGTTCCGACAATCCCTCAATCACCCGCGACGTGAGCGGCGAGGGCGTACAGCAGGCGCTCCTCAAGATTCTTGAGGGGACTCTGGCGAACGTTCCTCCGCAAGGCGGACGCAAGCACCCGCACCAAGACTTTTTGCAGATAAACACAAACAGTATTCTGTTTATCTGCGGCGGCGCGTTTGACGGGCTTGAAAAAATCATCGAACAAAGACTTAACAAAAAGGTAATCGGTTTCGGGTCGGAGCGTAAGTCGAAGGTTGAAGCCAAAGAGAAAAATACAGAGGTGTTCAAGAACATTACGCCTGAAGACTTGCACAAATACGGCTTGATTCCCGAGCTTATCGGGCGTTTGCCCGTGGTCGTGCCTCTGTCGGATTTGGACGAGACCGCGCTTATGTCTATCCTGAGCGAACCTAAAAACTCGATTACCAAGCAGTACAAAAGCCTTTTTGAAATGGACAACGTGTTGCTTGAGTTTGAGGACCAGGCGCTTGAAGCTATCGCCAAACAGGCAATCGAGCGAAAAACGGGAGCAAGGGGACTTCGCGCAATCGTCGAGAGCTTTATGATTGACGTTATGTACGAGATTCCGTCAAACGATACGATTGAGAAATGCATTATCACGGAGGCGGTCGTTACCAAAAAACACCAGCCGACTTTTGTGTATAACGAAAACCGCCCGATTATCCGCCGTCCGAAACACCGCAAAAAACAGCTTCTCGCAAAAAACCGACACAAAAAGACGGGTTGATATCTTGATAGAGGTTAATAATCTGTACAAGAAATTCGGAAAGAAACAGGCGCTTGACGGGCTTTCTTTCCGCGCCGAAAAGGGCAAAGCGTTCGGGCTTTTGGGGCGAAACGGCGCGGGCAAGACGACCTGTATGCGAATTATAATGAAGATTTTCCCGCAGGACAGCGGGAGCGTCGATATCGCGGGCGGCACGGTCGGATACCTGCCCGAGGAACGCGGGCTTTACCCGAAAAAAACCGTAATCGAGCAAATAGTATATATCGCAAGGCTTCGCGGAGTCGGCAAGGAGCGGGCGAAGGCGAACGCCAAAACCCTCCTTGCAAGGCTTGACGCGGAGCAGTACCTGAACTCGCGCCTTGACACCCTCTCAAAGGGGAATCAGCAAAAGATACAGCTAGCCCTTGCGCTTGTTCACAACCCCGAAATCCTTATACTTGACGAACCCTTTAGCGGGCTTGACCCGGTAAATTCGCTGATTCTCAAAGACGTGATTAAAGAGCAGACGCAAATCGGACGCACGGTTATTTTTTCAAGTCACCAGATGCCGCAAATTGAGGAATTTTGTGACGACATAGCTCTTATAAACGACGGGAAAACAGTTCTTTCGGGCAATCTTTCGGAAATAAAAAGAGGATACCCGCGAAATCGGATATACCTCGAATGTGCCCCCTTAGGCGCGGATTTACTGCAGCTCGATTTCCCTTGTGAAATACAGCCGAACGGACGCGGATATACCGTGACATTGCCGCAAGAATCCGATAAACCGTTACTCTTTTCCTTTTTGCGGGAAAAAGAGGTGAATGTGGATTCTTTTTATGTAATCGAGCCGACACTTGAAGAAATCTTTGTGGAAAACGCCGGTGAAGACATTGGATAACGAAAAAAAAGAAAGCCAGTTAGGCGTTATATTTAAGTTTGAATATCTCGGTTATTTGAAGGATAAAACCTTTATCACAATGACCGTTATTTTGGTGGCACTCGTGGTAATTGTAGGCGCGTTCTCCGTCGTACCGCGCAAAGGCGGAGCTGGGAAACCAGCGGTTTATATGCTCGGGCAGAACGCGCTCGCGGCGGGACTTTCAAAAACTATGACACCCGAATTTATGGCGGAGCAACTCGGAGATACATACGAATGGACCTACACGGAAAAACCCCGCGACATTCAGACTATGCTTAGGTTTTCTAAATACAGCGTGGCATTCTGCTATGACGGCGGGGATACATACGACCTTTACGCAAAGGGACTTTCTCTGCGCGAAATGGGGCTGACACTCTCTATGGACAAAATGGTCGAAAAACTGTATAAAGCTAAGCTGCTCGCGGCGTTCACGCCCGAACAGCGGCAAGCCGCGAAGATACTTGACGGCGTGGTTATCACGCCCGTCATAACGGACTTGGGCGGCAAGTCCTCTTCCAATTTTTGGGTGTCGTATATACTTTTGTTCCTTTTGTACATCACAATAAGCGCGCATAACCAGTTCATCGTGAGCAGCGTCGTCACGGAAAAAACCTCTCGCGCAATGGAACTTTTGATTACCTCCGCAAAACCCCGCAACCTTATGTTTGGTAAGGTTTTCGGGGTGGCGGCGGCGGCTCTCACGCAATTTCTGCTTATCTTCCTTGCGGCTGTGCCTTTCGCGCTTGCGGCACTCAAAAACAACCTGCTGGCGAACGCGAAAACAGAGAGTGCTTTTATCCTCGAGTCTTTTGCGCGTACTTTCACCTCGCCTTTCTTTGTGTTCTGTTTTATAATGTTCTTTTTGCTCGGGTATTTCATATACGCGTTTTTCTACGCGGCGGCGGCGTCGACGGTAAGCCGACTGGAGGAGGTCGCCTCCGTCGCCGCGTTTCCGATGCTTTTCCTGATTGCGGGGTTCTTTTCGGCGATTTTTGGGAGCGTGCTTGACATTAATTCGGTGTTTATCAAGGTTCTTTCGTATATCCCGCTGTTCTCGCCTATGGTTATGTTTGCGCGGCAATGTATGGGTGCGGCGCAGGTCTGGGAAATCCTTCTCGCAATCGTAATCAACATTGGCGGAGTCGCCCTGATGGGGATTATCGGCGCGAAAATATACCGCGCAGGGGTAACTCTCTATGGACGCAAGTTAAAATTCGGCGACATAGCGAACATAATCAAATCCGCGGTGTAAGAGCCTGTTCAGTATCTCGCTTTTGGAGGATTTTCGAGCAGGTTTTTCGCCGTACAAGGAAGCGGCGACGACGCACACTCCTAAGCAGTTTGCTAGGAGCCGCTGACGCAGTACGGCGGAAAAGATGCCGAAAAGACCCAAAATGAAGATACTGAACAGGCTCTAAGTCTACTCCAACGTCCGCATTGCGAGTATCGTCTCGCCGATAAGTTCGTCCAGCGTCCACCCCAGTTTTTCCGCGCCTGAATTTATCACGTCGCGGGAGCAGCCCGCCGCGAATTTCTTGTCCTTATATTTCTTTTTCACGCTGGATACCTCAAGGTCGAGCGTGCTTTTGCTCGGACGCATAAGAGCCGCCGCGCCGATAAGCCCCGTGAGCTCGTCCGCCGCGAAAAGTATTTTTTCCATAATATGGGTCGGCTCGTGCGGCGTCGGCACAATCCCGAATCCGTGGCTCATCGCCGCGCGGATAATACTCTCGTCAACGCCGTTTTCGCGGAGCAGTTCCTCCCCTTTCACGCAATGCTCGTCGGGGTAGATTTCGAAGTCTATGTCGTGGAGGAGTCCCACGACAGCCCAGTATTCCGAGCGTTCGGGGTCGTGCTTTTTCGCGAAATACCGCATAACGCCCGAAACGACGCTTGCGTGGCGCAAGTGAAAATCTTCTTTGTTGTATTTTTCTAAAATTATCTGTGCTTCTTCAAGTGTCGGTATCATAAATCCCCCTAGTCCGCAAATAACGCCCGCGCAAATTCCTCCGGCTCAAACAGGCGCAAATCGTCAAGTCCCTCGCCCACGCCGACGAAACGCACAGGCAAATTCAGCTCGTTCTTTATAGATATAATTATACCACCCTTGGCGGTGCTGTCAAGTTTTGTTAAAATAATTCCCGTAATGTTCGCGGTTTCGTGGAAGAGTTTCGCCTGCTGCAACGCGTTCTGCCCTGTGGTCGCGTCAAGAACGAGCAAAACCTCACTCTGCGCCTCGGGAAATTCGCGCTGTGCAACTTTGCATATCTTCTTCAATTCTTCCATAAGATTCTTTTTGTTGTGAAGCCGTCCCGCCGTGTCGCAAATCAATATGTCCGCACCTTTTGCCTTTGCGGAGGAAATCCCGTCAAAGACCACCGCCGCGGGGTCGCTGTTCTCTTTGTGTGCAATCATAGGCACACCGACACGGGCCGCCCACACGCCAAGCTGGTCAATCGCCGCCGCCCGAAAAGTGTCCGCCGCCGCTATGATAACCGATTTCCCAAAACCCTTGTAGTAATTCGCGAGTTTTCCTATACTCGTGGTTTTGCCCGCGCCGTTCACCCCAATCACAAGAACTATGGACGGGCTTTTGAGTGCGAATTCCGCCGTGTCCTGTGTCAAAATAGACGTTATTTTCTCCTCGATAAGCCCGCGTACCAACGCCGCGTCCTTAATCCGCTCCTTTTTAACCCGCGCCCGCACGGACTCGATTATGTCGCAGGAAGTCGTCACGCCCAAATCCGCCGTTATAAGCGCCTCCTCCAGCTCCTCAAACAAGTTCTCGTCAATGCTTGCGAACGATTTCAGGACGTTCCCGACACTCTCCGAGATATTCTGCCGCGTGAGGGACAGCCCCTCTTTCATCTTCTTAAAAATATCCATATCAAAAATCAGACCTTTAACTAAAGTTTTTCCATTTACTATAACAAATTCATTGTATTTATGCAAATTTTTTGTTATAATACCATAGATTGAGTATTAAGAAAACGGAGGATAACGATATGATACAGCTTGTTGCAGGCGAAAAAGGTTCGGGCAAAACGAAAATACTTATCGATTTGGTTAATAAATCTGTGGAAAAAACCGACGGACACCTTGTTTTTATCGACAAGGACAAAGGGCATATGTACGACTTGCAGTACAACATTCGTTTTGTCGAAACGGAATCGTTCCACCTTGCGAACTTTGGGGAATTTGCGGGTTTCATCTACGGAATCGTGTCGCAGGATAACGATATCAAGGAGATTTACGTAGACAACCTTTCGCGTATCGTTACGGAGTTCACGGACGGAGAAATCGAAACGCTTGTGTTAAAACTTACCAAATTGTCGGACGAACGTTCGATAGATTTTATCATAGGGCTTAGTCTTGACGCGGACGCGTTGCCCGAAAGCCTCAAAAAATTAGTTATATAGCGGCAAGATTTTCCGCCTTGAAACGCGCTCAATTCGGAGTGCGTTTTTGTGGTATCCTTTTGGTATTATTGGCGGGCTGCGCGGAAACTGTACCTGTGCAACTTGTTGAAGATAAACCGATAGCACAAGAGGAAGCCGCGCCGGAGGAAGTTCCTCCCGTTGATGAAACCTATAACGCGAAAATAACCGCCGTCGGGGATTTAATGGTACACGAGTGGCAGTTTGACGACGCTTTTGATAAGGCGACGAACACTTTCGATTTCAATAAATCCTTTGACAAAATCCGTCCGTATCTGGAAAACTCCGACTTCACGATTGGGAACCTTGAAACGACTTTCGCGGGGGAGGCGCGTCCCTACTCGTTTTTTCCAGCCTTCAACACGCCCGACGCGTTTGCCGCGGCGCTCGCCAACGCGGGGTTTGACTGGGTAAGCACGGCGAACAACCATTGCAACGACGCCCGCGCCGACGGGATTTCTCGCACCATAGACATACTTGACGCGGCGGGGATTGCCCACGCGGGAACGTATAAAACCAAAGAAGAGCGGGACACTATCTTCATAAAAGAGATAAACAACATTAAATTCGCGTTCATTTCGTATACCTATGGAACAAACGGAATACCGACAGATACGGACTACCGCGTTAATCTGATAGATAAAGAAAAGATACTTGCCGATATCGGGGCCGCAAAAGAAAATTCCGATTGTATTATTATGTTTATGCATATGGGTACGGAATACGCGGATTTGCCGAACGCGCAACAGCTGGAACTCACCCGCGAAATGATTGGCGCGGGGGCGGGGGTCGTGCTGATTTCACACCCGCACGTGTTGCAAAAGGCGGAGTATGTGACGGCGGACAACGGGAATGTCGGCTTTGCCGCGTACTCTCTGGGCAACTTCATTTCGTGCCAGCGGACGCTCCCGCGTGACGAAGGGGTTATATTCAATTTATACTTTCAGAAAAGCGGCGAAGAGACGACACTCACAGCGGTTGACTATATCCCGACGTGGGTACAGTTTATAAACGGCAAAGGAGTATATGACATACAGGTACTGCCTGTACAGGACACCCTCGCGGCATACGACAACGGCGCGGACGTGAACCTCCGCCCAAAAGACATTACCCGCCTTCGCGCCGTCGCAAAAGACATTCCCAATCGGATATCACTAGAGGAGTAAAATATGAACGTACTTATAACGGCAGGCGGTACGCGGGAAAATATCGACAATGTACGCGCAATCACAAACACCTCGACAGGGCGGCTTGCGGCGGCTATCGCGGAGGCGTTCGCCAAAAAAGGCGCGGATATATTTTACGTTTGTTCAGAGTCGGCTGTTTTGCCGCTTTCCAAGGCGGCGGCTGTGCGGGTGGTTTCGGCGCGGGATACGGAAATCGCCATATCCGAAATCACCCGCTCGAACAGTATTGATATTATCGTGCATTGTATGGCAATCGGCGACTACCGCACGCGCCGCGCAATCACCGCCGAAAACCTAGCCGAATTGATTCTTGCCGAAAAAGACCGTCTGAACAATTATGACGATATCCTACGGATTATCGGCAAAGCTCCGTCGGCGAACGAGTCGGGGAAAATATCCTCGACCCACGACAACCTTATGCTTGTTATGGAAAAAACCCCGAAAGTTATAGCGGGACTTAGAAATCTCGCGCCAAACGCTGTGATTGTCGGGTTTAAGCTGTTGTGTGACGCGTCCGAAGAACGTCTTATAGACACGGCGTATTCTCTTTTGCGGCAAAACAATTGCGACTATGTGTTGGCGAACGATTGCGCGGGCATAAACGAGAACGGGCATATCGGATACTTTATTGACATAAACAAAGAATACGCAAAGTATAATACAAAACAAGAAATCGCGAACGGGATTGTGGAGACGATATGGAACAAAAAGAAATTATCCTAGGCGTGACGGGGAGTATCGCCGCCTACAAAGCCGCCGAGCTTGCGAACAACCTTACAAAGGAAAATATACTCGTTCACGTGATAATGACGGCGGCGGCGGCGGAATTTATAACGCCAATGACGTTTCAGACGCTTACGAAAAACAAAGTTTACGTTGATATGTTTGAGAAAGTCGACTACCCCGACGTGCGGCATATTTCTCTCGCGCAAAGAGCGTCCCTGCTCCTTATCGCTCCCGCGTCCGCGAACACCATCGCCAAACTGGCGGCGGGAATCGCGGACAATATGCTTACGTCCGTCACCCTCGCGTCCCCGAAAACGCCGAAAATCCTTGCCCCCGCAATGAACACGGCAATGTATGAAAACCCTGTCACACAAGATAATATGGGAAAATTAGCAAAATATGGGTATAAATTTATCGCCCCCCGCGCTTCGCGTCTTGCCTGCGGGGACACAGGACGCGGCGCGTTGGCCGACGTTTCCGAAATAATCGAAATAACCCTTTCTTCTTTGTAGGAGGTTTTTATGGAAAAAACTATGGATAAAATAGTCGCGCTCGCGAAATCAAGAGGGTTTGTCTACCCGGGGTCGGAGATTTACGGCGGACTTGCCAATTCTTGGGATTACGGTCCTCTCGGCGTCGCCCTCAAAAACAACGTCAAAGGCGCGTGGTGGAAAAAATTTGTACAGGAAAGCTCCTATAACGTCGGCGTGGACTGCGCTATTTTGATGAACCCCGAGGTTTGGGTCGCGTCAGGGCACGTGGGCGGATTTTCCGACCCGCTAATGGATTGCAGAGAGTGCAAGGAGCGTTTTCGCGCCGACAAACTAATCGAGGACTATATACACGAAACGACGGGAGCGTCCGAGAGCGTGGACGGCTGGGGCAACGAGAGAATGAAAACCTACATAGACGAGCATAATATAAAGTGTCCGTCTTGCGGCAAGCATAATTTCACGGACATTCGGCAATTCAACCTTATGTTCAAGACGCACACGGGGGTTACGGAGGACAGCAAGCATATCGTGTACCTGCGTCCCGAAACGGCACAGGGAATTTTTGTCAATTTCAACAACGTGCAACGCACCACGCGCAAAAAAATCCCTTTCGGGATTGGGCAAATCGGGAAATCTTTCCGAAACGAAATTACCCCCGGTAACTTTATTTTCCGTATCCGTGAGTTTGAACAAATGGAACTCGAGTTTTTTTGCAAACCAGGGACGGATTTAGAGTGGTTCGGGTACTGGAAAAACTTTTGCGTAGAGTTTTTGCGTTCGCTTAATTTCAAGGACGAGGAACTGCGAATCCGCGACCACGCCCCCGAGGAACTTTCCCATTACAGCAAGGCGACGACGGATATTGAGTTTTTGTTTCCCTTTGGCTGGGGCGAACTCTGGGGAATCGCCGACCGCACGGATTACGACCTCAAACAGCACGCACAGCATTCGGGTACGGATATGCTTTATTTCGACCAATCGGATAATGAAAAGTATATTCCGTATTGTATCGAGCCGTCACTCGGCGCGGACAGGATAACCCTTGCGTTTTTGGTGAACGCCTATGACGAGGAGACGCTTGCGGACGGCGAAACAAGAACCGTTATGCGCTTCCACCCCGCAATCGCCCCAATCAAGGCGGCAGTTCTCCCGCTCTCGAAAAAACTTTCAGAGGGTGCGGACAAAATCTACGCGGAATTGTCAAAAGAGTTCAACTGCGACTATGACGAATCAGGAGCAATCGGGCGGAGATACCGCCGACAAGACGAAATCGGCACTCCCTTTTGCGTCACCTATGACTTCCAGTCCGAGGAGGACGGCGCGGTTACTGTACGCGAACGCGACACGATGACACAGGAACGCGTACAAATAGCAAGTGTCGCGTCATATATCGGAGAAAGAATAAAATTCTAGGAGGAACATATGTGCAAATCTAAAACGAACGTAAAAATCGACGGCATTTGCGCGGGAATCGCGAAACATTTCGGCATTGACGTTTCAATACTTCGGATAATCTGGCTGATTCTGTTTGTGAAAAAACCAAAATTCGCCGTCCCGCTGTATCTAATCTGTTCCTTGGCAATGCGCCGTGAAGAATAATGAAAAACGTCTGCCCTATACGGGGTAGACGTTTTCTTTTTTATCGTATAAGTTCGGGTCAAGTTTGTATTTCTGCGCATGACGATACTTGAAGTAGTCAAGAGCGATAGGCGGAAAGAGGATATAGCTTAACAAATCCTCCTCGGATTCTTTGTAGCTGCCTTGTTCTTTTAGTTCCTTATCCATTGTGCCAAGGAGCGGTTTCAAAAGTTCCGACGGTTTTTGCGTAATCGGCTTGTCGCTCCCCAGTATTTTTTTGACAATTTCATCAGATATCGGGACGGGCGTTTTGCCGTACATTCCTCTGACAAATTCCTTTGTCTCCTTTGGGACGAGTTTGTAGCGTTCGCCCGAAACGACGTTCATAACCGCCTGTGTGCCTACAATTTGGCTTGACGGGGTAACGAGAGGGGGGTAGCCGAAATCGGCGCGTACTTTTGGTATCTCCCGCAGGACTTCTTCGTATTTGTCTTCGGCGTTTTGGAGTTTGAGCTGCGACACAAGGTTGCTAAGCATACCGCCCGGCACTTGATATTTCAAAATGTCGATGTTGACGTTCAAAACGATTGGGTCGAGAAGCCCCGACTTCAGCGCGTCTGTACGCACATGTGACAATTTTGAGGAGACGGAGGAGAGTATGTCGTTGTCGATATCGGTTTTCGCGTATCCCGCCAAAATAGCGCTCATAACCTCGGTCGCGGGTTGCCCCGAACCCATTGCGAGAGGAGCAAGGGAAGTGTCGATAATATCCGCCCCCGCCCGCACAGCCTCAAGGTAGGTGCAGGACGCAAGCCCGCTTGTGTAGTGGGAGTGGATTTGCAACGGCAAGTCCGTGATTTTTTTAATCTCCGACACCAGGTTATACGCGTCTGACGGGAGGAGCAACCCCGCCATATCTTTTATCGCAATCGAATCCGCGCCGAGTTGCACAAAATCCTTGACGAGATTTTTGTAATATTCCGTGGTGTGAACGTCGCTTGTGGTGTAGGAAATCGCGAGCTGGGCGTGTCCGCCGTACTTTTTGACGGATTTCACAGAGGACTCGAGGTTTCTTATATCGTTAAGCGCGTCAAAAATACGTACAATGTCAATCCCGTTTTTTATGGCGAGTTTTAAAAATTCGTCAACAACGTCGTCGGGATAGGTGTGATAGCCAAGCATATTTTGACCGCGAAACAACATCTGGAGTTTCGTTTTTTTGAGGTGTTTTTTGAAGGAGCGTAGGCGTTCCCACGGGTCTTCGCGGAGGTAGCGCAAACAGGTGTCGAAAGTCGCCCCGCCCCAGACTTCCATAGAGTACAGCCCCGCGCCGTCAATTTCGTCCAGCACGGGTTCAATGTCCGCGAACTTTAGGCGTGTCGCGATAAGGCTCTGCTGCCCGTCACGGAAGGTCGTGTCGGTGAATAATACTTTTTTTTCCAACCAAAACCCCTCCTTATGAAATTGTCACGAGCGTGTCACCCGAGACTACCGCTTGTCCCTTGCTGACGTGTACCGCCGACACCGTACCCGCGTTTGGCGTAACGATTTCGTTTTCCATTTTCATCGCCTCAAGAATCGCGATAATCTGATTTTTTTCGACTTTTTGCCCGACAGATACTTTTATGTCAAGGACTGTTCCGGGGAGGGGACTAAGGACTTTTTCGCCGCCCGCCGCCGTCTGCGCGGGTTTTGCCGCCGCGGCAGGAGGCGGCGCGACAGGCGCTGATACAACTCCGCCGCTTATTTCCTCGACGCATACGTCATACGCCGTACCGTTTACTGTTACTTTGAAATTTTTCATTATGTGATACCCCTTCTAGTAGTTTACATTCTTTATGAAAATCATTTCAAGTGCCGCAATAAGGCGTTTGCGTGTCGAGGTGACGTCTATTATGTCGTCGACAAAGCCGAGTTCGGCGGCGTTGTGCGCGGTGTAGGAATGTGTCCCGCCCGTGATTTTTTGCCCGCCTGTTTCGTCAAAAAGGGAGAAACAGGCATTTTCCCACGCGTAGGACACATCGATATCAAGATACTTGTTGTTAAGCGCGGCATAAAGACTCCCTTGCACGTTTTTCGTGGCAAGCAGGATTTTGCCCACTTTGGCGTCGTTGATTTCCCCAATCAGGTTCGCAATGTCGTAAAGCATAAGCGCGTCGTCGCTTTCCGAGCCATAGGTGAGGTTGTCGTTTATGAATATAATCGGCACGCGGAAATTTGAGCAGTATTTGATTATATGTCCGATTTTTTTGATACCCAAAACCGTCAAAGCGTCATACGCCGCGACGATTCCCACAGTCATTCCCGAAAGTTTCGCAAGGGCGGTCTCAACGCCTTCCCCAAACTTCGGGAGCAGCCGAATAAATTCGCGTCCGTCCGCGATTTCCTGAATAATTTCGCAAACGGTGGATTTTTCGGTCAAATTGGACTCACGGTTCAAATCGTCCGCACACTCTGAATAGTGTTCAAGACTGTTTGCGTTGGACGGAATAAAGCTCATAAGTTTTTTGACACTTTCAGACAAATCTTTCGCGACAATATGAGTATAGACATTTTTAGACGGATTTTTCAGGATATCGGGGCTTTGGAGGAAGATGCGGGATTTTTCCGAGGTGATGACAAAATCCGATAACGCCGCGATAACCGCGCAAGCTCCGAGAGCGTCGCCCTCGACGACGGCTATCTGGGAAACTTTGCCGTGCGCCTTCGCCTGATTCGTAAAAATCTTGCTGTACGCGTTGAGTCCCGTCAACCCGTCGTCAAGTCTCATTCCGCTTGAGTTCAGAACGGCAATCACGGGCGCGCCGTACACGAGAGCTTTGTCGTACACTTTTTGAATCTTTTCGGCGTGGTTCACCGTGACATATCCAGTCTGCTCATATATGTAGACTAATCGGCTGTTTATCGTGCCGTAGCCGCTCCTTATGAACGCGTCCAAAATGCGTCCGCCCTGTTCAACAAAACTGTTTTCGTCCAAAATTTGCTCGATTAAACTCATTATTGTCCCTCCTACTTTCGATTTACTGCCGATTCGTACAATAAGATGCTTGCGGCGACAGACAGGTTAAGCGACTCCCCGCCCCCCGGCATAGGTATTTTTACGAACTCCTGAGCCAAAGCCAACGTCTCTTTTGTTATTCCGCCGCTCTCGTTTCCGACTATGATTGCCGCACAGGTGAAATCCAGTTCACGCGGGGTTTTCGCGTTCTCCCCTACTGTCGCCGCGACGATATTCACGCCGTTTTCCTTGAGTTCGGGTATGACCGCGGAAAAATCCGCGTCCTCGATTAGAGGAAGTCTGAAAACCGCGCCGCCTGTACTTTGCAGGGTTTTCGGGTTATATACGGATACCGAGTTTCTTCCTATTATAAGCGCGTCCGCCGCGAAGGAATACGCACTCCGTATAATCGTCCCGAGATTGCCTGGGTTGTTGATATTTTCACACATTATGACAAGTAATTTATCGGACAATAAGTCTTTTAATCTAACGGTCGGAAGTTTTTTGCACAGGGCGATTCGCCCCTGGGGCGTGCGGTTGTTTGAAATTTGTTCAAAAACATTGTCCGCAACCGCGATTGTCTCTATATTCTCCTCAAGGGCGTTATTTTTTATATAACTCTCGGATACGACATATTTTTCGACAAAACCTTCGGGGATTTCGTTTATAATCTTTTCGCCCTCGACAAGGAAGAAAGAGCTTTCGTCAAGGAACTTCTTTTGTTTAAGCGAGACAAGAGCTTTTACCGTACTGTTCGTGCGGCTTGTTATAATATCCATTAGGTCGTCAGCCTTTCAAAGCATTTTAAGTACAAAAGGCTTGTGTTGTGTACAACGTCGTCGGGCAGACGCGGCGGCGGCGTGACCCCCGCGGCGTTATTTTTCGTAAGCCAGTCGCGCACGTACTGTTTATCGAAACTCACGGGCGACGTGCCTGTTTTGTAGTCCGCCAAATTCCAAAATCTGCTGCTGTCGGGCGTAAAAATCTCGTCCGCCAAAACAAGGTTGTTCTGTTTGTCTATCCCAAACTCGAATTTTGTGTCCGCGATGATAATCCCTTTTTGATACGCATAGGTTGCGCATTTCGTATATAATTTGATACACATTTTTTGAAGGGTTTGCGCCAATTCCGCGCCGAGTTCCTTTGTCACATAGTCAAACGTCACGTATACGTCGTGTCCCTCCGCCGCTTTTGTTGAGGGGGTGAGGATAGGTGTCGGGAGTTTCTGCGCCTGAAGCAGCCCCTGCGGAAAAACCTCGCCGCAAAAGGGTTTCCCCTCTTTGTACGCTTCCCACATATTCCCAAAAATATATCCGCGCACGATAAACTCAAAGGGCAGCATTCTAAGCGGTTTCACAAGCACCGTGCGTCTCTCGTAATACTTCGAGCGAAAACGTTCGGGGAAATGGTCGGTGTTGTCGGAGATTATATGATTCTTCACAATGTCCTTTGTATAGTCAAACCAAAACAGCGACAATCTGTTCAGAACAACGCCTTTGTGGGGTATCGGCGTGTCAAGAACCACGTCATACGCCGAAATCCTGTCTGTCGTAACGATTATCAGCCCGTCCGCCGATTCGTAAACCTCGCGAACCTTGCCGCTTATCAGCGCGTCACTCATTTTGCCGCCTCCTGCCTAAGTTTGCCGATTGCCTTGCCCAGTCTGTCAAAACTCTCGTCTTTGCCCAAAACCTCCATAAGTTCGCTCGCCCCGCAAGGGGTGACGGGCTTACCCGACAACGCCGTGCGGATACTCCAGAGTATCTGCGAATTTTTGAGTTCGTTCTCCGCCGCGATATTCGTCAAAGTTTCGTAAAGTTTGTCGTTGGTGAAATCGGTGAACCTATCCCGCGCCGCCTCCGCCGCCTCAAGCGCGTTAAGAGCTATTTCGGGGGTGGTCTTCATCTTTTTATGAGTGTAGAGCGCGGTGTCGGGGAGGTTGAAATTATCTATAAAATCGAGCTTTTCCGTGATTTCCGTAAGGAAGGATATACGGCTTTTAACCATAGAGTACAGTTTTGGGTTATCTTTTTGTATATAAGGAGCGGCTAGTTTTCTGAACTCGTCTTCGTCCATTTTTTTAAAATACTCGCCGTTAAGCCATGTCAGTTTTTGCGTGTCGAACTTTGACGGCGACTTGCTTATCCCCGAAACGTCGAAAACTCCGATAAGTTCCGACAGGCTAAAGATTTCGCGGTTGTCCGCTGGCGGCGCCCACCCCAAAAGAGCGATATAGTTGATTATGGCGTCGGGCAAAAACCCTTGCGCCAAAAGGTCCTCAAAGGACGCGTCGCCCCTTCGTTTCGATAGTTTTTCGCCCTTTTCGTTAAGTATAAGCGGCAAATGTATATATTTCGGGATTTCCCACCCGAAAGACTTGTATAACAAATTGTATTTCGGTGTTGACGACAAATATTCGCTCCCTCGCACGACGTGCGTAATCTCCATTAGTTTATCGTCGATTACGTTCGCGAAATTGTAGGTCGGCAATCCGTCCGACTTAATCAAAACTTGGTCGTCAAGTTCGTCGTTATCGACGGTGATTTCGCCGTATACCGCGTCAACAAAAGTCGTCTTGCCGTTTGGTATAAGCTGCCTGATTACATAGGGTACGCCCCGCTCCAAATTTCGCGCAATATCCTCCGCCGAAAGAGAAAGGCAATGCCTGTCATATTTGGCGGTCTCGTTCTCTTTGTGAAGTTCGTCAAGCCGTTCTTTTGCGCAAAAACAATAGTACGCCGTCCCTTGTTCCACAAGTTGTTTCGCGTACTCTAGGTAATGTCCTTTGCGTTCACTCTGTACATACGGCGCGTAAGGTCCGCCTATGTCGGGGCCTTCGTCGTGAACAAGCCCCGCAATCCGCAAGGTGTTGTATATGACCTCGACCGCCCCCTCGGTGTACCGTTCTTGGTCGGTATCCTCGATTCGGAGGACAAACTGCCCCCCCTCCCTCTTCGCGCACAAATATTCATACAGCGCGGTGCGGAGGTTGCCTATGTGCATATACCCTGTCGGGCTTGGCGCAAAACGTGTGCGTATCATATATAAACTCCCATTAATCCGTTTCTTCTTATTATACCACACGCAAAGTAAAAGGCGCAACCAGTATTAGCCGCGCCTTTCATTTTTTAAGAATTATCTAAGTATCTGTCTGCGAATCTTGAACGCGTCAAAGAAACTCGCGAAGAATATCACCGCGACAAGAACCACGAAAAGCCCGCCCGTCACCACCGTAAGCATAACCGAAAGCCCGAACGCCGCCATAATCCCCATACCGCGTCCGATAAACCCAAGGTACATATGCCCCGCCCCCGGGACTAACGCGCAAAGAAACGTCAAAACCGCGTTCGGGTGAGGGGTTGCGTCTGTCGCGGACGGTCTTAAATACGGCTCGGCATAGTGGGGCGAAATATTTACAGGTTCTTGTTGTTCATTATAGTACATTCCAAACTCCTCCTCGTATAATAATGTTCATAAATATTTTTGATTTTTAGTTTTTGATACTTCTATTTTTCGTTCAAATTTATTAGCCAAAGTCCAAAGGTCTTTTGGTACATCAGCGGCTAATCGGAGTTGAT
>BNUF01000027.1 GCA_025997155.1 Clostridia bacterium | reverse complement strand
AATCAACTCCGATTAGCCGCTGATGTACCAAAAGACCTTTGGACTTTGGCTAATAAATTTGAACGAAAAATAGAAGTATCAAAAACTAAAAATCAAAAATATTTATGAACATTATTATACGAGGAGGTATCGTTATAATGAAGAGCATATTAGAGGAATTCGCCAAAGGCAACATCTTGTTTGAAAATCAAAGTTTCGAGCAAGACAGCGAGTTCGGCGAGGCAATGAAAACGCTTGTCGATTACGAGAAACAACCGCTTTCCCAGTTGCGCGGCGACGACAAAACTCTGCTTGAAAAATACATTGACGCGCAGGGCGAAGTCACAATGCTGACCGCCATTAAGAATCTTGTTTACGGGTATAGGCTGGGGCTTTTGATGACTGCCGAAGCCTTTTTCCGAAGTGACGAGATGATTTTGGGAGACCAGTAACATCTAATTAACAAAACCGCAAATCCCCGCTGCTGTGAACTTATCGGGGGTTGCGGTTTTTTCTTTTCCGAGTTTTACTTTATCTCTTGCTCCAACTTGTTGAACACGTCTGTGTCGAAAAACTGTGCAAGCGTGATGTCTAATCCGTCGCATATCTTCTTGAATGTTACGATAGACAAATCTTTTCGGCGCGGGTCAAGCATACTGTATATGGTCGACGGCGTAACGCCTGAACGCACCGCCAACTCATTCGGTTTTATATCGTTTTCCCTGCATAACTCAAGTACACGCTCAACGACAGCGGTTTTAATATCCATTTGAATCACCTATAAAGATTTTACTCAAATATTCGCGTGGGCGTATACGCATATGCGTATATTAGGGAGTGATTTTTATGCGTGAGCGAACCGCGTTTTTTACTGGACATCGAAATTTATCGAAAAAAGAACGCGAGATATTGAGGCAACGCCTTGACGAAACGCTGGAGCGGTTGATTGAACTTGGTGTGGTGTTTTGGGATATCGGAATGGCTTTAGGCGCAGACCAAATGGCGGCTTTCGCCCTCTTGCGCCAAAGGGAGCGTAACCCTGCCGTCAAATTTATCGCCGTTTTGCCTTGCCGAAACCAAGACGCGTTGTGGTCGGATGCGGATAGGCAGACGTACCATAAATTGTTATCTTCTGCCGATAAAATTGTCTATGTTTCCGAACAATATTTTGACGGTTGTATGAAATTGCGTAACGAGTGGCTTGTGAAGAACAGCAGCGTTTGTGTCACCTACCTCAAAAACCGAAAAAGCGGCACAGGACAAACTGTTCGTATGGCGAGGATGCAAGGGCTTGAAGTAATAAATCTTGCTGAATAATTACAAGGAGTGAATATATGAAGGATTCTTTTAATTTAGTGATTGCGGAGAAACCCTCCGCAGCAAAGAGTATTGCGGCTGTCTTAGGCGCGAAAGAGCGCAAAGACGGTTTTTTTATCGGAAACGGCTGGATTGTAAGTTGGTGTTACGGGCATTTGGTGGAGCTTGCGCCGCCCGAAGCCTATGACGAAAAGTATAAACGGTGGTCGCTTAAAACTCTGCCGATTCTGCCGGAGCGTTGGAAATACACGGCATCGAAAGATACGAAAAAACAGCTTGATGTTTTGAAAACGCTGTTGAACCGCGCCGATGTTGAAGCCGTTGTGTGCGCTACTGACGCGGGACGCGAGGGAGAGTTGATTTTTCGGTTAGTCTATGATTGGTGCAAATGCCGAAAACCCGTGAAACGGCTGTGGATAAGCAGTTTGGAAACTTCTGCGATTCGCGATGGTTTTGCCAATCTTCGCGATGATTCGGATTATGACAATCTTTACAACGCTTTTTTCTTGCTTGTACGGCGTAACTTTGAATGTCGGGCGAATGCAATCCCCGACATTGGCAATGATTGCCGAGCGCGAGAAAATTATTGCCGCGTTTAAGTCAACCCCGTTTTATACTCTCGAAATTGATTGCGGTTCGTTTACCGTTTGCGGCGAAAGGATACAAGACCGCGAAACCGCCGAAACTGTCCGTAATGCTGTAGGCGGTCGGAATGTTTCTGTTCTGTCGGTAGAAAAAGCGCGGAAGACTGCCGTACCGCCGAGACTGTATGACCTTACCACACTTCAGCGTGATGCGAACAAGATTTTTGGGTTTACCGCGCAGGAAACTTTGGATTATCTTCAATCCGATTACGAAAAGGGCATTTAGATTTCAGACCACTACGCGATTATTCCAACGATAGAATTCGCCAAGGCTGATTTGTCGGCGTTGCCGTCAGGCGAACGGAATATCTTGACGCTTATCGCCGCAAGACTGCTTATCGTTACCGCTCCTGTTCATATTTTTGAAGCACTAACGACTGTTTTGGAGTGCGGAGGTCATCAGTTTACAGCAAAAGGAAAGACAGTTTTGCAAGACGGCTGGAAAGCTATTGAATCGGCGTATATAGCTTCACTTAAACATAAAGCTGATAAAAATAACGACATTGCCGATGATGACGAGGACGGCGAGACACTACCCAAATTGACAGAAGGGCAAATTTGCGGGCTATGGAAACGGCGGGTGCGGAAGGCTTTTCCAACAGAGCCGAATCAACAGGGCTGGGAACTCCCGCTACTCGCGCGGGGGTAATTGAGAAGTTGATAAAACGCGGCTTTGTAGAGCGGCAAAAGAAACAGCTTGTGCCTACTCAAAAAGGTATGAACCTTGCCCAACTTTTGCCCGATAACATAAAATCACCGTTCCTAACCGCCGAGTGGGAGCAAAAACTTAAACAAGTTGAATACGGTGAGCTTGCCGCCTCGGATTTTATGGAGGGAATCAAAGACCTTGCAAACGAGCTTGTGGCGGCGAATTCCGCTCCTTTGCCCGAAATGGTACGCCTGTTCGATTCTCTGCCAAATGAGGGAAACAAGGGTATAAATCACGCTTCAAAGGGTGAAACAGGCGGTAAGCTTATCGGCAAATGCCCGCGCTGCGGCTCGAATGTTGCCGAATCCTCAAAGGGCTTTTTCTGCTCCAATCAAGACTGCAAATAAAAAGCGAACGTACAAGCAAACTGCATGAAGCGCGAATTGCCCGACAGCGAGACGCGGCTCTGCAAAGAGCTTTTCGCGGCGATGTCATTGGGTGCAACCCCGAAGCTGTCAGAGATTGTGTGACGTGGCAGTTTATGATTCGCGACGGGGCGCGGAATTACAACCTCGGATACTACTGCTGCGATTTGAAAGAGGCGGCGTGTTTGTAGGGTGCGAGTACGTTTGCGTTAAGTACGACGAGTTTACAGAATATTACAAAGGCAATGTGCCAGAGGAGTATCGAATTGTAAGCTCCGCTATGTGCGGGCTTCTTCGGGCAAAGGAAGCGGGGCGGGGCAATGTCGAGATTGCCCCAAACGCGCTTAAAACACTCGAAGCGGAGCGTCCCGATGGCTACACCTCCGTTTTAACGGTTATTGAAAAGAGCAAGACTGCGCCCAAGCCGCCGCACAAGACAAAATCGCAAACCAAGTCAAAATCTACCAATGTTGACAGGGATGAGTAGTTGTCAACGGCTGCTGCTTTTAGAAGGAGGGATTTTATGGCTAAAAAATCACGACAAGACAAATACATTAACAAAGAAATTATCGCGGACGATGTCCCCGAAAGCGTTGACCACTTAGAAGAACCTTCCGCGTATCAATTAACCCAATCCGATATGCTCGAATACGGCTATGATTGGCAAGGTATGCAGCCTATGACGCGGGAAGAAGCCCTTGCCCGTTACGACAGCGGACATGATGTCTATTTGCTTTACGCTGACGGCACTGAGGGCGGCGCGGACAGCCGCGCCGAGATTGAAAATTTCGACGGCATATTTGGCTTTGAGATAGCGGATTATGCAGAATCCAAAATTACCGAAGAGCCTACACAAACGGAGAGCGGCGAAGGGCGTAGAACCGTTAGGTCAATCGTATTTGGCGATACCTGCCGCGATAATTTGCCACGCGCAGATGGTTACAATTCTGTGCTTTACGCCATCAAAAAAGACAAGGACACGCCCAAGCCGCCGCATAAAGCTAAAGACGAGGAACAGAAACCGAAAGAACGTAACGAAATATAAGTGCTGTTCGTTGCAAAAATTTTTACCAATTGTCGCCCGACCTATGTTATAATAGGACTTGAAAGGGCGTAGTGTGCCAGTTGCACACGTTTTGTGCATACGAAAGACTGGAGGCGGCAGCTTGGATAAATACGCGGAAATAACCCGTATGTGACGCGCTTGAGCTATACGACAGTGACGAGGAAATAACGCCGATATTTGAGTTTATTCGCGTCCAAATGGTCAAGACTTGATGTGCGGCACTGGAACGGAAACATCGGCGATAAATCCAGAAACAGGCAAAAACGGCGAAAGGATACACTTCTGTTACGACAAAAAACCAGCGATAAAAACAAAATATAAAGACGAATCGGAAATATAATAATTTTACGGAAGCTACCTGTGACAATTAAGTCGCAGGCGGCTTTTTTTGTTCGCCAAGGCGGTGACGCGATGGCTTTCAAAGACGTAATTGACTATATGGAGAACCCGTATAAAGCAAAGGAGACAAAAAAATTATGACTTCTGAAATCGAGGAAATATTCACAATTTACTATGAAACATCGCGTACTGTGACCGCCGCAAATATTTCGGTGGCAATGTCCGCTATTTATGATTCTGACGCTCGCGCCACCGTGTATGGCGTACTTCAAAAGTTGAAATATATCGTCAATGATGATTTTTCAAATTTCTTTGGGGAGGAATTGCTTTATGACAACCGATAAAGAACCGCTCCGTTCAATCAAATTTCACTTTCGGGCGACAGAGGACGAGGCGGCGGAAATCCGTAAACGTATGGAGGAAATGTGCGTTATAAGCCTTGGGGCGTATCTGCGTAAAATGGCTATCGACGGCTATCACATAACTTTGGATATGGTGGACATAAGGGAGATGATAACGCTGTTACGCCGTGTCGGGCTGAACGTGAATCAAATCGCCAAACGCGCAAACGAAACCCGTTCGATTTACGCCTCCGACGTAGACGACTTGCGGCAACAGTATGACGAGCTTTGGGAATCCGCTCGGAAAATTTTAGAGAGGCTTGCAAAAGTCAAGTAGCCAATCCGCAAGGTGAACGCAACGTGAGTTGCGGAGAAGCCACCTCGAAAAGAAAAAGCTCCGAGCAAAAACAAAAATGAGAGCGACACGGAACTATAAACAACAAGTAAATGACATATTGTTCACGACCTATTATTTTTGGCACACCAACCAACAATTTCCCCAATCAGTGTTAGCTGTTCATCGCCGAAATCCTGATATGGAAATTGAACCGCACCTTTGCTCGTTTTGTAATGGCACAGACGTGGCGTAAAATGCGCCATTGCCTCCGCTCCTGGATAAATCCCGATGTGTTTCTTGAACGCGGCGAAGTGAATTAAGTTTTGCCCGTGCCAAAAGGTGGGCATTTGATAGGAAATTTTTTCGATAGAGTCAGGCACGGCGGTGTGGATTACGCCTCGTACACGGCGCAAGAAAGACTGATAGTATATAGGCTGCGTTTCAATATATTCGTCAATATTCATAGGCGCGGAGCATTTTTTGTTAAACGCGTCCGATTCTGATTTGTCGAGCGTGAAATATACGTCATCGCAAAATAATTTGCCAGAAACGCCGTCAAGCGCACCGTCGTACAGAGGCAAAGCCATAAACCCTGGAAAGTTTTCACCTTCCGCTGTAGTTATGCCATACTCCGACGCGGGTTTGAACCCGAAACGCGGATAATAATTTTCGTGACCGAAAATCAGCACGGCGCGATAACCAAGCTCACGGGCAACTTCAAGCGTTTTATGTATCAGCGCGGAACCAACGCCGTCCCGTTGATATTTCGGCAGTACGCTGACGGGTCCGAACGTAAGTGAGTCCCATTCATTGCCGCCGCCAACAATTTTACTGCGCGTGTACATTATGTTTCCGATAACCTCACCATTTAATTCAGTGACATAATCAAGTTCTTTCACAAACGCGTCGCAATTACGAAGTTTTCGCGCAAGCAAAGCTTCATTGCCCCCGGAATGTTCGGCGTTTAGAAAAGCGCGGTATGTAACGCGTTCCACAATATCGCGGTCGGACTTTGTTTCAAGACGGAGCGTTGCTTTATAGCCCGCTTTGTTTTGTTCGCTAACGCGCGACATTGATTCGCAAAGCTCTTTTAATCTTTGCTCGTCAATTTTTTTCAAGAAATCCGCGAATTTGCTTTTATAGTCAAGGCTGTTAAGAAACGTGAACCGAGATAGGCAAAAGCGCAATAAATCCAATATGTTCCATACACATATTCACGATTATAAAGAGCCTTGACTATATCAATATCCAATGTCAATTCATAGTATATCGTTTTGTCGTCAACCAAATAGTAGGGGAAAAGCAAAATTCGCTCACAATCATCTATGGCGAGGATTTCCGCGATATCTTCTGGTTTTATACCGTCCGCTCTCACATATGCTTTCAAGCTGGGAAGATATATTGTGTTTTGGTAAATCCCTGCGCGCTCAAAAGGTATATACGGGACGCAACCAAGGCAAGCGTTCAGTCATCGCGTATCAAGCCCGCCAATCTTTTGCTCCTAACGAAATAACGCCGGCGGAAGCCAACCGAATCGGGTATGAACTTGCTATGCGTTTCACCAAAGGGAATTACGCTTTTATAGTCTGTACTCATATCAATACAAATTGTGTCCATAACCACATAATTTGGAACTCTGTAGATTTGGACTGCCGAAGGAAGTTTCGGAACTTTTTCACTCGGCTTTTGCGTTACGCCGAATCAGTGATTTAATCTGCATCGAGAACGGACTATCCGTTATAGAAAAACCAAAGCCAAGCCCCGGCAAGGATTACGCCAAATATATGTTCGGCGAAAACAGACCGCCGTCGTTTCACGAGAGGCTACGCCGAGCCATTGACGAGGAACTATCACAATCACCGAATACCTTTGAGGAATTTATCGACATCATTCGTTCGATGGGTATCACCGCCGAGCGGCGCGGGAAGCATATGCGGTTCAAATTACCCGACCAACAACGCCCTACCCGCCTTGAGACACTTAGCGGCGATTACACCGAGGACGCTATACGCGAACGCATTGCATTGCGGCGTATCGTTACTTCTCCTGCGGGTAAAGCTCCCGTAACAATAAATATCGTCGTATCCGAAACTCCGAGTCTGCTTATTGATATTGAACGAAAAATGCGGGAGGGTAAGGGCGTAGGGTACGAGCGTTGGGCAAAAGGTCAAAATCTAAAGAGTATGGCAAAGACGCTTATCTATCTTCAAGAGCGTGGGCTTGATAATCAGCACACCATAAGCCCTTGAAAACAAAGGCTTTGCAAAGGATTTGGCGAGTTTTTGATTCCCACTAATTCGGGTCTGCCAGAACGAAAAATTTCCGACTTTAACTTCGAGTTGAAAATTTAGTGCCGATAATTACCGCGACGTCAGCTCCGCAACTTCATCGCGGGTTAAGCCAGTATCTTCAATGATTTCACCAATCGGTCTACCCCTTGCAATAAGTTTGAGAGCGACATCTTGTACTCCTTCAAGTCGCGCCGACCGTTCCCTCGCTTGGTTATCCCACCCCATCTTCTGTCGTGACTCGTACAGCAACCTTGTGTGCTCATCGCCCGAAAGCTCCAACAAGCGCACGACGGCTTTCTTTACTTGCGGGTTTTTTTCGGCTATCATATCCAAGTCCTCACTTCGTCTGGCATCTAAAAATTTCATCCATTCCCACAGCTTCGAGCCGTCCTCCGCGGGTGGCAGTTTCGGAAGCTCTAAGACGTTCACTTCAATCAAATCAGTAAACTCCGAACCCGTTTCGGGGTCACGCAATGTATATCGGTTGTGATACTTCGGGCTGTCATTAATTAGCGTGTGGTCGGTTATGATAAGGCTTATCACTCGCTGGATTTTTGCGTAGTCTTCGCTCATCACCGTCACCTCTTTAGATTTCATTATAGCGCAGAAAACGATTTATGTAAAGAATAGGGAAAACATTGGAATGAATTGCGAGGTCGACCGCAAAAATTCGCTCCAAATCCTCATCGCTCGTCGGCATAGATTCAAGGACGTTGTTGTCAATGGCGTTCAGCGTTGTCTGCTCCTTTTCACGCAGACGCAAATAAATTTGCTCGTCCAGCGAACAGACATTGCCATCGGCATCATACGCATTTTGCAAAAAATAATACGGTGTGTACTGCTCTGGCAACAGTCCTAAACGGCGGATGTGGTCTTTGAACTGGAGAAGATGTACAAGGTTGTAGCTGTACTCATAATACACCGCGTCGTGAAATACGCCATGCAAGGAGACCGATTCTGCCAGCGTATACGGATTTGTGAGTAGTACCGTAAATTCGCAGCCTTTGAATTTGGCAAGAATCTGTTGCCGATTTTCCAAAGGCACATCGCCCGTGATACATATGGTCTTAACACCATTTTCATGAAGCACTTTCCCTAAGTTAGTGATTGAGTTGATGAAAATACACCATACAATCACTGTAGTTCGCGAAATCAATCTCATTAACATCAGCCGAATCGTCCAAAATATAGCGAAAATCGCGGAGGTCGAGTTTGCTCAACAACAATGGTTGAAACTTGGGGGTGTGGCATAAAAAATCATTACATTTTGTCGCGATGAAGATAAACCCACTCCTATATTTGAACCAGAACGATAAATTTATAGTGCCGGTTGGCACTATAAATTTTGAAAATGTTAGCGAACGAATTAAGCAAGCTATCTCGGACAATTCTGTTATTACTTATGACGGACTGTCTGAGTTGTTAGGATTGCCGCGAAGGACTGTTTCCCGCGAAGTGAAAAAATTACAGGAAACTGATAAAATTCAGCGCGATGGAGCAAAGAAAAATGGTCGTTGGATTATAACCTCATAGAAAACACGACTTGTTGTAAACATTAAAAAAGGCAGCCGTCTTATATCATAAGTCTGCTGCCTTTTAATTTTACGTCTATTTCATATTTCTTATAAGGTCGAATAAAATTTGTTTTTGTTCCCTTGTGAGAGTTACTCATTTGTCAAATACTTCTTTCTGTTCGTCTGATAACTCAACGATGTTTCCCTCACTGAAAAACTGCGCCAGCGTAATACCGAATCCGCCGCATATAGCATCTAACGTCGTTACGCTTGGAACAGTATTTCTTTTGAAAAGGTTCGCAATCGTTGATTGGGATAACTTTGATTCCTTTGCCAATCGGTATTCTGTCCAGTTCCTCTCGTCCATTAGTTGACGTATTCGTTCATTAGTATTCATAATTAGCCTTCCTCTCTGCTATTTAAGAATACATTTCAATTGAGCTATAAATATGCATTAGAAAATTCTTAGGTGATATTTAAGAATCGCAATGTAAGATTAAAAGAAAATAATTTATAGGAAGCAGTTTTTTAAGGAAAAAACAAGTTTTAGGGGTATGCGTATCTGCGAAATAAACAAATGAGGGCAAGCAATCTATTGTGGTGAAAGAGCTTGGCGTACCAGTAAGGATATGATTGAATGGGGCATTCCATAAAAAGTTATGTAAATATGTAGACTCATAGAATAAGCAATATCGCAAATGACTATCATTTGCGATATCCAACGCTTGGACATATATAAATTAGCCTTCCTTATTAAAGGTTGACCATAAATCTGACCAGAATAAAACTTTTTATCGTATTGTCGCAGCAAGGGATTCCATACAATCACGCTTATGTTTATCCAAACAATGAGCATACCTATTCAGCGTCACTGTAGCTGACGAATGTCCTAAAATCTCGCTTAGTGTTTTGATGTCGCAACCGCTCTCCAATGCTCGTGTCGCGAATGTGTGTCTCGTGACGTGAAAATTTACCCGTTTAACATCGGCGGCGTTTAACAGTTTTTGAAATCGGTACTGCAAATTTCGCGGTTCTACTGGTTCGCAATCTCGCGACAAAATATAAGGGCATAGAGTTTTCACTTTATGGTCGTTGAGTATGTTTAGGAGAAAATCTGGCAAAGGAATTGCTCTCGCGGAGGTTTGACTTTTAGGCGGCAAAAATACGATTTCGGTCTTTGAAACGCCCTTGCCCTTAATACGCTGCATCGTGCGCCGAACGTGCAATAACCGCCGTTCAAAATCAATATCTGACCACATCAATCCGCAGACCTCACCGATTCGCAATCCCGTATAAAGGCACAGTATAACGCCTAAAAAATCAATTGAGTCCGAACTTGCCGCTGTGATTTCAAGTCGTTTTTGCTCGTCTATCGAAAAAACTTCGACTTCGTGTTTTTGTTTCTTCGGTAACTCGACCTCGAAAACACCATTATTTACCTTCGATTTCAAACCCGATTTAAGAAAAGAAAGAACGGACTGTACGGTTATGACCGACAGTCCGTTCTCAAAATTTTTGTCCGCAAAGTCCTGCAAAATTTCTTGGGTCAGTTTGGCGCAAGTCATATTCCCAAAATAAGAGGTTATGTGGTTGGTGATATATCGTTCGTAAACCCCATAAGTAGAGGACTTGAGCAGATTTCTTCTCGAAACAAGGTATGCACTCATAGTTTCCCGCAGAGAGTCGTCGCCATTTGTTTGAGTATCCAAGTCTAAAGTTCTCGTATTCTCCAATTTTTCTTTGACCTCGGCGTATGTTTTGGCGTAAACTGCGCCATATTTTGCCTTGCCATCTTGGTCGTAACCTTTAATGAATCGAGCTTCGTAGCGACCATCGCATCGTTTGTAAATATTTCGCTCCCGTCTGGGCATAAAAAATCCTCCTTTTTTCGACCAGAAATTTGACCAGAATAAAATTTATTATATCAGAAAATCCCAATTTTCCTGTATTCATCCTACCATCTTATTCCATAGTAGAATTGGTCAAGTGTGCTTATTTTACGGACAAGTATAAAATTTTAGCAAAAATAGAAATTTTTTGAAAATTTTCCTTGCATTTTACCCCAATATGTGCTACACTAAAAACCTCTAAATGAGCAATTTGAGCAATTTATATAGAATTCAGAAAAAAATCCGCATAAACGTTAAAGGCAAAATAAGCAATATCGCAAATGATAGTCATTTGCGATATTGGATGCTGATTTGCGACTATTGTAGAAATATTTATAATTGCAAATTTTTGTACAATTAGTAGATTTCGGAAGTGATGTTTAGCAATGATTTGGTTAACAGTTTCTCAAAGAGATGCTTGCAAGACCGAACGAGATTGTGCAGTGTTTTACGCTGGTGCTGATTATGATGGACATTATAGATACAACGCATCATCAGTCGCAAATGAATATGCTCAAGATTGCGGAAAGACAACCCTTGATATAAATATGAATAAGGCAGGTTTGGCTTTTCCTGAAACTCAGAGTCGTGAGGTCGGCGAAGAATTGTCAAAGGAAAAGAATTTAGATATGGCATTGACGAAAACGGAAATATTCGGGAATGCGTTCCATATATTCTTGAAGATGGTTCAAGCGTTATCAAATCAGAATTTAGCAATAATTTTAATAGTACAGGAGGAATAGAAATGCCGAATACCCACGACAGGTATCAAGACGGAGAGAATGTAAGTTCTACTCATATAAGAGATATGCTGAAAGAAACCGGACATCAAATGTCGCCGCCGTCGGAACACACTCAAGCCAATAATGCCGAAAGTTCAACTCACGTAAGGGATATGCTCAAAGATATAAAACAGTCTAACGACGGACAAGGTCATGAACAAGAGATAGAAAACGATTAGTTTTGACGGGGATTTTTATATGCCTGATAACGTAATACTCCAAGGTTCCTCACTCAGCAAAAACATATTGCCTCAAGCCACCGCGAAACCGAAAGTGACCTTGCAAGGTACTTTTAATAATCAGTCAGCTTCATTTAACCTCGACGAAGACGTGTTATCGAAACACACCCTCTTTGTTGGCGGTACTGGTTGTGGAAAATCAAATTTGTTTTATCATTTTGTGAAACAACTAAAAGCAAGCATGGATGTCTCGGATGTTATGATTATTTTTGACAGCAAAGGGGATTTTTACGATAAATTCCCTCCAAGTGATAAAGATATTGTTGTCGGAAACTCTGAATTATATAAAAGTAAATCGGCTCGGTGGAATGTTTTTAAGGAAGTTCTTGCCGACGGTTGGGAAGATAAAACTGTAGCTATTAATACGCAAGAGATATGCAAGGCGTTTTTTGAGGAACGTGTGTCGAAAAACAGCAGCAATCCATTCTTTCCTAATGCCGCAAGGGATGTACTTGCTTCTGTTGTTATTGCAATGGTAAGACGCGCTGTCATTAACAAAGATTTTCCGAAAGCTTGTTTTTACAATAATGTACTTAAAAATGACTTCCTTGATTCGCTAAGTACCGCAGAATTAGTCCATATTACGGCAGGGCAGCACTTAGACTTGAAAAAAATCGAAACATATATTGGCGGCAAAGGCAAACAGGCTGAAGGTGTTATGGCTGAGTTGTATTCAGTTATAGGCGATATTTTTGTAGGGGTATTTGCGGAAAAAGGAAATTTCGGTGTTCGAAATTTTGTTCGTCAAAAAGGCGGGAAGACACTCTTCATTGAGTATGATTTGTCGAGTGGCAGCACTTTATGTCCGATATATACGCTGCTTTTCGACTTAGCCTTGAAAGAAGCTATGGGCAGGACTCAAAGCAACGGCAATGTCTACTTGATTGTAGATGAGTTAAAACTTTTGCCGAGGCTTCAGCATATAGATGACGGAATAAATTTTGGACGCAGTCTAGGGGTTAAGATTTTGGCGGGATTGCAAAGTATAGAACAGCTTTATGCGGATTACGAAGAGGCAGACGCGAAAAATATTATATCGGGTTTTTCGTCAATATATGCTTTTCGTGCAAACGACCCGAAAACCAGAGAATATGTTAGGGATTTGTTTGGAGAAAACATCGTAATGGAACGTTATCAGGGTACAGACCGAATGTTGCGGGACGCAATGCCGCGAAACGGACATACTGTTGAAGATTGGGATTTAAGGCGATTGCAAACGGGTGAGGCGGTTGTTGGATTGCCTAATGCTGAACCATTTAAGTTCTTATTTTCGCTTTACAGGGGGTAGTTGCTGTGAGTACAGAAATGGGTATGAATGATTTTTTTCGAGTAATTAAGCCTGTGATTTGGGTTTCTAAAGCAATTTTTAAAGCAGGCGAAACAGGCGTAAATATTGCACGAACAGCGGAAGAACGACGTTTGTTAAAATGTTCTTGCCAAAACGCGATGATTGAAAGCGCAAATAATCGCGCGGTTTTTTGCACCGAAGCTTTCGGTAATTCATCTGCACTTGCTTTGCCATACTGCACGCAAGAAACCTTGTGTTCCTTGAAAGGAGAGGACAGAGGCTTTTTTCGGGAGATTACACAAACCGCGTCCGTGAATATGCTGACTTCTGGCGGCACTGAGTTGTTACGCAATAAAGCGTTGGCATATTTTTGCCGCGACGCAATCGCGAACGGAAAAACAGTTATCTTATTGCACTGTGATAATCAGAACCTGCAACAGCAACTCATACATAATTGCGGGGGAGCATATTTACCAGTTGACGGCAAGTCTTATTGTTATAATCCTTTTGGGCAAATGACGCCGCGAGAGGCAGCCTCTATTCTTTTCGAAGCAATACCAGACAAATATCGGATGCCCTATACTTGCAAAAAACTTCTTGAGATAGTCGGCGAAATCAGAATACAATCAGGGAAGAAATTATCGTTGAAATCATTGGCAAACTGCCCAGTTAATGACATTTTGAATATTTTGGATAAGCGACATCAATCCGGCGATTTGACGGATACTGTATACAACAGTTTACTCTCGGATTTTGTTCAATGTCAAAACGATACCGGCGTTCTTATGGCATATCTTGGTGAATTAAAAAAACAAATCGACAGTATTCCGTCAAGTAAAGGTACTCCGTCGTTTGATTTTGAACAAGCTATTGCAAGGAATAGCGTTATAAGCATTAGTGTGAATAATCAATTAAATGATTTGCTTATTTCCGTGATAACTGAGCACTTGCGCGAATTATTCAGAACTAATGATAACATCACGGTTGTGCTTGATGGTATTAACATACACTCGGATAACAATCTGATAAAAATGTTGAAGCAGAACAGCAGGTGCAACTTTGCGATAAGTATCGAAGATGCCTATGCGTCAACGGGCGCAAAGAAAGACGAGTTAAACGCGCTCTTAGGCGGCGACTGTAGGCTTGTTCTATTTAGACACGGCTCTCCGCGTTCTGCTGAATATTGGTCTGAGTATTTCGGGGAATATGAGCGAACGGAAATTACAGAATCTTTTACCGAAGGCGAAAAACGTTTAATGACACCCGCTGAACTTAAAAGAGGTTGGGCGCCACGCAAAACCAAAGAGCGCAGAATACTTTCGGATGTGTTCAAGAACTTTAGCGATACACAATTTTGCGCTTATGATGCCGCAACAGGGCGAATTATTTTAGCAGACGTTAAAAATCAATAATATAAATAATGTGAATTACTATTTGGAGGTAGTAAAAATGGTTGACGATCAATTCGAACAAGGCAAACAGATAAAAACTGTAGATTTAAGAACCATAACCGTGGGAAAACGACTCGGCGGCGGCGGTCAAGGCGATGTCTACAAGGTTGACTTTAATGGCAGTGCTATGGCGCTAAAATGGTATAAGCCGGGTATGAAAAATGCCGATGAATTCCGCGCTAACATTGCCAACAACATTAAACACGGCGCCCCCTCTGATGTATTTCTTTGGCCAGAAGCGCTGACAGAGGATATTGACGGCTCATTTGGCTACGTTATGAAATTGCGCCCAGACGGTTACGAGGATTTCCCTAAATTTCTCAAAGCAAAAGTTCGTTTCAAAGATGGGCAAACGGCAATCAGAGCGGCGCTTAAAATGGTCAACGCATTTAAGTTGCTTCATAATCACGGTTTAAGTTATCAAGACTTGAATGACGGTAACTTTTTCATAAACCCAAATACGGGTGATGTTTTAGTCTGCGATAACGATAACGTAGCGGAATATGGCAAAACTTTTGGCATAGCAGGTAAGCCGGGATATGTTGCCCCCGAAATTGTCCTTGGTGAAAAAACGCCGAGTGTTCACACCGATAGATTTTCGCTTGCGGTAATGCTGTTCTTGTCGCTTGTAGTTGCTCGTCCTTTTGAAGGGAAAATGACGGCAGTTCCGTGTTTAACGGAGAAGTTGGACAAGCAGTTTTTCGGCGAAGACCCTGTATTCATTTTTAATCCGACCGACGACAGGAATCGCCCCGATCGCGGGATTCACGCTAACGCTATAAATTTTTGGCCTACACTGCCGCCATACATTCAGAACGCTTTTATAAAGACGTTCGTCGATTGCGTAAAAAACCGAGGCGGTGACGAAGACCAGCAGCGTACTAGCGATACAGAGTGGGAAAAATTGTTATTGCGTTTGCGTGACGAAACGTTGACTTGCCCTAAATGCGGTTGGGAAACAGTTTATCCTACGGACGGCACACCCGCGAATTGCCTTAAGCCAGGATGCTCATACATTTTCCCTAAAATGCTGTTGCTTGAGGTAGGAAACAGTAAAGTGGTTCTTTATCCAGAAATGAAAATTTACGGCAATCATTTAGGAAAACGTGATGATTTTGACAAAGTAATAGGTGAAGTTGTTGTTAACAAAAAGAATCCTAATTTATGGGGAATCAAAAACTTGGTTGGCGATACTTGGCAAGAAATCACACCCGACGGCAACACCAAGAGCGTAGAGTTAAACGGAGCGATTCGCGTGTTGGAAAATATCAAGGTTTCATTCGGAAGCGGCGTAACAGCGGAAATTAAGTAAAAGGAGAGGATAGCAATGAGAGGAAAGTATGATAGCACCGAGGGAGTTACATCCCGCGAGATGGTTTTGTTCTTTATGGCGGATACATCAGGCAGTATGAGCGGTAAAAGAATCGGTACGCTGAACGAAGCGATTAATAATGTCATTCCCGAAATTAAGAGAATATCCGCAGATAGTGCTGACGCGACTATTAAGATTGCTGTAATGAAATTTTCTTGCGGGGCAGAATGGATCTACCCAGCACCCGTGGATGCGGAAAGTTTCAAATGGAAATATCTTGATGCTGACGGCTGGACTGATTTTGGCGCGGCGTGTAGGACTCTTAAAGATAAACTGTCACGCAAGACGGGCTTTATGGCGGCGGCGGCTGGTGCTTTTGCTCCTGTGATATTTTTGCTGTCAGACGGCGAACCAACAGACGAATACCACACAGCACTTGAACAATTGCGTAATAACAGCTGGTTCAATAGTGCCGTAAAAGTAGCAGTTGCCATCGGCGAAGACGCAAATGAAGATGTTCTTGTTGAATTCACTGGTACAAAAGAAACGGTAGTCAAGGTTCATACTCCGGAAGCCTTATCAAAGCTTGTGCGGTTTATCGCGGTAACATCTTCGCAGATTGGCTCAAATAGTCAAGATAGACAAGGTAATGGAAACATTGAACTAACAAAACAGCATACAGTGGGACAGCAAATCCAGTCTTATGTAGATAACCAACTTAACGATTCGGACGACGATGATTGGGATTGATATAATATGGGACAAATAAAAAGTTTTTCTATATCCGCGCAGGGAGCAAGTCATCTTAAAATCAATAAAATTTGCCAAGATTCTTCTTGTTCTCTCGACGAACCTAACGGCAAGTATGCCATTGCCGCTGTCAGCGATGGTCATGGCGGAGACAAGTATTTTAGAAGTGATAAAGGTTCCCGTAACGCTGTTGAAATTGCGCGAACAGCCGCCGCTTTCTGTATGGAAACCCAGGTTTTTATTGATACTATGTCGTCGTCCGATAACGCAAACGGCAAAGAGAAGGTTTTATCCGACCTTGAGGCGAGTATAGTTAGGATTTGGGGTTCGGCAATTGAAAATAAATTGAAAGAGTATCCAATTACCGAAGATGAAATTTCTGGCTTTGATGAAGACGTAAAGCTGAAATTTCGGGATGATAAATCTGATTACAAATTCCGAGCATACGGAGCGACTTTAATTGTTGCCGTTGTTTGCGAAGATTTTTGGTTTGGATTTCAAATAGGCGATGGAACTTTCGTTGTCAAACAAAATGGCGAATATTCGCAGCCAATAGAAATCGATGAAAAGTGCGTTGGGACAAATACGACTTCCATATGCAACAGCAATGCCATAAAATACTTTCATCACGCGTGGGGCTTGGGCGTTCCTGAAGCGGTATTTATCGCTACCGACGGCGTTGACGAGTCGTTTGCTACCGAAAATGGCTTATACAAATTTTATGATAATATTATCAAAAACAGTTGCGAAGACTGGGAGGATAATCTGTCAGAACTGGAAAATTATCTTCCTGAACTTAGCAAAAAAGGAAGCCGAGATGATGTGTCCATTTCGGGGATAATTTATTTGGAACAAAGCGGTGTCGTTGCTGATACTCCGGCTGAACTTGATGTTAATGAAAATTCTGAAAAACAGGTTGATACCTTTTTGGAATCGCAAAAAAAAGAAAGTAAAGACGATATGCCATCTTCGGGAGTGAACAATCTAGAACAAAGCAGTGTTGTTGCGGTTGAGTCTGACATTGCTGAAAGTTGTGTAAAACAGGACGATAACCTATCGAAACTAGAAGGCGAAAAAGAAAACAACGGCGACGCGCCTATTTCGGCGATGAATAACTTGGAACAGTGCGGTATCGGTACTGACGATATAGCCGAAAATTCTGCTACTGAAAAATCCGAAGAACACTGTGATACCTTACAAAAATCAGAAAACGAAAAAATAAGCAAAGACGATGTGTCACATCAAGGCGTGATTGGTTTGGGACAGATGGATACTTCAGACACGAGTGTTACTATCAAATAAGGCAGGAAAACGCAAATGAATAAACAATCAATGATAAATGCAATTCGCGAATCAGTTAAACTACTGGGTATTGACGTTATAAACAACAAAAATCAGTTTCGTGCGATACTTGGTGATTTTTTGCCCGGAGAAAAATACAGAATAGAACGTTTAACTTTGTTGAACGTTCTTGAAGTTTATGAATGGAAACTTTTTGTTGAAACGCATAGCAAATCAAACGATGAACATTTACGCACAATCAATGTTGTATATCCCAAATTGCAAGAGGTATTGGGTTGGTCTGATGAACGATGTTCATTGGTTTTGGAGTGCTATGCGCAGGGGCTTGATTGGGGCAATGTTGATATTCCCAATTTCAGAACGCCGACTAACGAAATCGTATCTGTTTCAACAGAAGTAAACAATGATGAATTTAATTTTGCTGAAATACCTACCTCATCTGACGAAGATGAAGATGATGATGACGACGAAGATTACGAAGATCTTATACTGGATTTTACGCCACCACTGGATTTTACGCCACCTAAAGACGAGGTTGTTTCTTGGGACTCGTTTAAGACGGTTAAATTTGGTAGATATAAAAAGAAAGCTATTGAATGGCTTATACTAGATAGGCAAGGCGATAAAGTATTGCTTTTATCAAAGAAAACACTTATGAAAAAACCGTATAACAACAAAAGCAGACGAACAACTTGGGCAGAGTGTACTTTGCGTGAGTATTTGAATGGTGAGTTTTTCGGCACTTGCTTTACTATTGAAGAAAGAGAGCGAATATTACGTACACTCAATACCAACCCCGATGCGGATTACCGTTCAATAGCGGGGTTTAGAATTGTTGTTCCAGGCGGAATGCAAACTCACGACTATGTTTTTTTGCTCAGTTTTGATGAAGTGGTTAAGTATTTTAATCCTCAACCTGCACTAATAGAATCAACCGTACTAAAAAAAGAATCCCGCAAGCATCAAGAAACATATCCAAGTAGTGTTATGACGGGCCTTGGGCGCTATTCCTGGTGGTGTCTTCGAACACCAGGTTGCGAAAGCGATTCAGTCTCATACATTGATTATAATGGAATAATTAATGTATGGGGTTTAGATGTTTATTATGTGTCATATGGCGTTCGCCCGGCACTATGGTTAGATATAGATGGATTTGAGTTTAATTGAATGGAAAGAGCATTTTTGAATTCTTAGACAGTCTGTTAAAAGATTTTTGGGGTGAAGATGTTAAATGAGCATAGATAAAGACCTGCTTATTAAAGCGTTGAAGCAAATAGTAGACAAGTCGGGAACGGATTTTTTTACCAAGAAAAAACTGCTTTCTTCCGCATACAAAGATTTTTTGGGTGGCAACAGAACTGAACTAAAGCACATTTTAGGCATTATAAATGATACAGATGTATTTAAGTATTTGCTTGAGGGAATGCAAACCCCAACCGAACGCCTGCGTTTACAATCGTTGATTTATCGCGAATTGGAAGTTGAGCGGCTTATGTCCGCAGAAAACTCCCAATTTTTTCTTGAAATGTTTTGTGCGGCTTTGAATTGGGAAATGCCCACGACTCAAACTGCACCCGAGCAGCCAGTTCGGACACATGGAGAATACATCCAATTAGATGATGCGGCTTTGAATTGGGAAATGTTCACGACTCAAACTGCACCCGAACAGCCAGTGCGGACACATGGAAAATACATCCAATTAGATGAAGTAATGCTACCCTCTATGACCGTGTTTTTTGTTGTGGACACTTCTGACAATATGGCAGGAATGAAGATGAGACACCTAAACGAAACAATTAATAATATTCTCCCAGAAATCGAAGAAATAGCCGACGGTAATTGTAATGTAGAAATTAACATTGTGGTATTGAAATTTTCCACAGACGCGGAATTTGTGTTCCTACCTACTGAAATAGAAAAATTTAACTGGAGATATTTAGATACGGATGATACGGCTAATGCTAATTTAGGATTAGCTTATTTGAAATTAAATTCAGAACTAAAAAAACGAAGACACCCGCGGTCGATACTTGCGCCAATAGTATTCTTGTTTTTGGGCAGTTCTCCTACAGACGACTATCATAAAGCATTTAATGAATTAAACCGCACATTAAAAAAGTGGCATGCGATAAAAGTAGCCATACCTTTTGGCGAAAATGTAAACATGGATATTCTGGAAGAATTTACAGGTTCAAGCGAAAACATAGTCAAAACTTGTGTACCAGAGGTTTTAATTAATTTCATTCGTAAAGGTATTTTTCCTAAAGGTATTTCTATGGGCGATGATGATTGGGATTGAATAAAAAATTGGAGGTATAATCTTTGAATAAGCGATTAATGTCCGAGGCACTTCGCAAGTCTATTGCTAAAAGCGGTATCGAAGTTATCAATAAACCTCAAAAATTGCGAGCCTTTCTTGGTGACTTTTTGCCTGGAGCGTCTAATAAGGTCGAGCGAATGGCATTATTACACGCTCTTGAAATTGATGAATGGAATCTTTTAGTTAAAACCGCCGAAAAAGACGCGTCGGAGCATAACAGAGCTATTGCCGTAATCCTGCCTAAACTTCAGTCAATTCTTGGCTGGACAGAAGAACGCAGTGTATTTGTACTTGAATGTTATATAAACGCGCTTGGTTGGGATAATGTGTTATTCCCTTGTTCTCAATCGGCACAAAATATTCAAGCTACGCAAAATTCTCCAAACGTTCAAATACATTCAACTCCTGTCGTACCTCCGAGAGACATAATTGTAGGAGACCCAAATGTAATCGGGAATATCATATCTTTCGGGCAATATAACGGGAAACCTATTGAATGGCGTATTTGTAAATATCGTGACGGCAAAAATTGGGCGTATGTACTTTCAAAGGATATATTATTGGAAATAGCGAACTATAATGAAATTCGGACGCCTGTCACTTGGGAAACTTGCACACTCCGAAAATGGCTGAACGAGGATTTTCTAAAAAACTTTACATCACAAGAGCAAGCTATTATTGGTATCTCAACTACTGAAAACGAAGATAATCAATGGTTTGGTGTAAGTGGTGGAAATTCCACAAAAGACAGGGTATTTATTCCAAGCATTTCGGAAGTTATCGAATTTTTTGGAGGCAACGGACAACTTAAAAACAAAAATTCAAAATTCAGGTATATGATAGACGACCAATACAATAGCGCAAGAATAGCCAATTATGACAAAAAGCCAGCGAGGTGGTGGCTTCGGTTGCCTGGCTTTCGTAGTGATAGTGCCGCCTTTGTCTATCATAGCGGTTGTGTCAACGTCACTGGGCACACTGTCGGCTATGGCTGCGAGTATGGTGTCCGTCCCGCTTTATGGCTTAATCTAAAATCCTTTAATTTTTATTAACGATGAGGAGGAAACGACAATGGGCAAATATACCTCAGTAGAAGAAGTCGCAGTTCGTACTATGACTTTATTTTTCATAATCGACACTTCCGGCAGTATGGCTGGAAAGAAAATCGGCACATTAAACGAAACAATCAATAATCTCATTCCAGAGGTACGGCGAATTTCTTCTGATAACGCCGACGCGAAAATAAATATTGCCGTACTGAAATTTTCCACTTATTCTGAATGGGCATTTCCGAAGCCTGTCGAAGCGGAGAGTTTTACTTGGAAATACCTTGATACCGGCGGACTAACCGATTTAGGCGCGGCGTGTTTAGAGTTGAATTCAAAGTTGTCAAGGAAAACGGGATTTATGGAGGCGGCGAGCGGTTCGTTTGCCCCGACAATCTTTCTTTTGTCCGACGGTTATCCAACCGATGATTATCTTTCCGGAATCAATCAGCTAAAGAGCAATAATTGGTTCAAAAGCGCGATAAAGGTTGCTATTGCAATAGGCGACGCAGATGAGGATATTCTTGCAGAGTTTACGGGAATAAAAGAAGCGGTATAGTCAAGGCTATTTAAAATATTGAATAGATGTGTTAAAATAAAAGTATGGCATATTCAATAGATTTAAGGGAAAAAGCGTTGAACGCATTGAAGAATGGTCATTTAAAAAGTGAAGTTAATGAG
>BNUF01000026.1 GCA_025997155.1 Clostridia bacterium | reverse complement strand
CATACACATACGACGGAATAACAAAAACAACTTCCTCGTTCAGTGTGTCGGTAAGCGAAAAAGCGGACAAAGATATCGAAGTGACTGATATCACTATTATCGGAAGGTTCCGAAACGTTAGCATGCGCTTTAGGGGAACTTGTTGTTCTACCCGCGTAAACAATTCTTGCCTCAAAGTAGGTCGCGCCCGCGCCTACAGCGTTCAAATTGCCGTCCGAACTCACTGTTAAAACCGAGGGATTGTATGAGTACCATATCAAATCCTTTTGTAGATAAGAAGGATTGACCGAAGCATACACCTTGTAATTTTTTCCTTTCACTAACGACATGGAGATACTGCTGTTACTCATTGAGGGCGAGTCAGAAATTCGAATTACCGGAACCGCATTAATCCTGCATGTAGTTCTCTTGCCGTTGGCGGCGGAAGCTGTGATAGTTGCGGTACCGACATCTTTTACGGAAACCAGTCCATTTGAATCGACAGATACTATATTACTGTTATCCGAAATCCAAGTGATAGTTTTATCCATCGCGTTTGAAGGAAGTACTGAGACGCTTAACCGCTCGCTTGCGCCGACTTCTAAATTGCGTTCCGAAATTCCGTTAATAGTGATATCAGTCACTTCGATATCTTTGTCCGCTTTTTCGCTTACCGACACACTGAACGAGGAAGTTGTTTTTGTTATTCCGTCGTATGTGTATGAAACCGTAATCGGGACATAGCCTGAAGTGGTTAATATTGTCGGATTGCAAGTAAAGCCAGATGAAATAGTTTCTGTTCTCCCGCTTTTGTATTTTGTCGAAATTGTCAAACCGCTTGTATCAAGCGTATCAGAAACAGTGTATGATGTTTTGTTGGGTTTGTTTTTGACCGATATGCTCTCCAAATCGTCGGTTGTGGTCGTAGCGGTGTTTATCGCAAAGGCTTGCGTTATTGTGCCTGTGTATTTGCCTATACCTGTAACGATTACCTTGCCGTTTCCGATTGAAGTGTTGCCGGAATATTCTACGAGGTAGTCCGTACCGTATTTAAGTGTATTTGACGCGTCTTTAACTATGACACTCGGAGTCTTTGCGTTTCCGTCATAAACAAACGATGCCGGTGAAATTGTTACAACCGTTTTGTTTATATTGATTAACTCCTCGCTGCTTATCAAGAAATTCGCGCTTTTGCTTCCGGCGTAATTTGATTTGCCCGTTACAGTAAGTGTCCCAGTGCCGACATTCGTATTATTAGTATATGATACAGTGTAATCTGTTCCGTTTACAAGCGTTTTTGAGCCGTCCTTTACGGTGACACTTGGTTGTTTCGCGAGACCGTCATACGTGTACGCGCTATTGCTTAATGTTATAGTGGTATCACCAATAGATTTAGACGACGCCTTAACCACAGTAAACTTATGGACAGACGAAACGTGTAAACCAGACTTTGAGACGGCAGTCAAATGATATTCATAATCTCCCGCCAAAAGATTCTCAAAGTGCATTTCCTTACTGACTTGTGATTTAATGTCAAATTTTCCGTTTGCGGGAGTGTCAACGTAGTGATGCCAAACATTGCCGTTTTTCTCCATCCATTCCCCTATGGAAAGATTTAAGACACCGACGTATACGCGTTCAAGTGCCAGCGAACCTGCTGTGATTGTACCCTTAATCTCAAACGGAGTGCCTTCTGTGAGGGTTGTGGGATAGTTATCGCCGCTAATCGTCGGAGGTGTCTCATTCGCGTCCGAGACAACCTTGAAGTATATTATATCGGAGTACTTTGTCCCCGCGCCGTTAGACACCTTCAGTCTATAACCCCAGTCACCTTCTTCTACTGCCTCGGTATTAATAGTGCCGTTCGCGGTGACACTCACATCTTCGTTAAGTTTAATATAGTCCCCGTTGTAAAGTTTATAACGCTCGACGACGGCAGTGGTATCAGTTCCGTCAGACGACAGATTCATCAAAACCTTGTCTCCGAGTTTATATTCGCTTTTTTGCAAAGAGAAACTCATTTTCGCGAAACTTGGCGCGGATATGTTCGGGACAACGCTGAAATACAGGTCGCAATATTGAGTGCCAAGCGAGTTAGTAACCTTAAAACGCCAGCCCCAAACCCCTATATCGTCATTTCCCCACGAAAAACTTCCAACACCATTTCCGCTGAAATCTTTAGTAGTGTCAACCAATACATATTCGTTGTTGACGACTTTGTACCGTTCCAATGAAACACTCGTATTATCTCCAGAGGAAGATATATTGATACTTCCGCTTTCTCCAACTTTATATTCTGCTTTAGACGGAGAGAAACTTATAGACGCAAAAGTCGGAGCGGATACTCTATCAATTACAAAACGCTGAGCACCAGTGTAATTCGCGTCCCATATCCTTGTAACGGCGTTAAAATCCAGCAGAAGTCCGGGGGCGCACAACGGACTTAAAAGATAGGTGTCGCCGTCTTTCTTTATCCTCCACGCTTGCGCGGGAGTTGTGTTCCATTCGTACCATTGCACGGCGGCACCAGATGAATTCAGTGCGCCGCTTACATCGAGCACAAGGTTATTATTATCCGCGCGGCAGATTGCGTACGCGTCGTTCCCCAAATAGTCGAAAAATACCGCCGTTTCGCCGCCTTTATAAGTCAACTGGCTCGGATTTTTTGTCAAATACTGCGGTTCTGGGTAGGTGTTGTGTATAGTCGCGAAGAACGCGTCGCCGATGTAGTCCGGGTTGGGTATTACGTCGGATTTATTTTCGCCGTAAGGCAAACTGTGCCAACGTCCCCTATAACTTGTTATACCTCCTTTTGTTATACGGTTCGCGGGGTTGAGTTGCCCCTCTTCCCGCCTCGTTGGTGTAAGCGAGTCGTTTACATACAGCGCGTCGTAAATGTATACGTCTCTTTTGTTGTTTGGCGAGAGTCCGCTTGCTTTAGCTTGCGCGTAAGTGCCTCTGAATATTGCGATATCAAGGTGGGTACCGTATTGAACAGTACCTCCCGCGCCTATTCCTCCCGTATGGTATTGCAAAGAATCTCCCTGTCTAATTACCGTTCCTACCGCCGGACGCTGATTTCCATGCATCAAACGGATTGTCATATAGTCATATTCACCATTTGCGTAGTACACTGGGTTATTGCTCTGGAAAACAACCCAACCATAGTCAGGACTGGATTCTTTGACCGTACCGGTAAAAGGCGCGAAAAGCCAATCGTTTGCGGCAATGTCAGTCGCGTTGTCCGAACCATGAGAGTAACTTTCATACGCGAGTTGCGTCACTTGCATAGTAGATAGCGGATACCACGCCTTTTCGGCTGTTGAAGCACTGTTTCCGACTATAGCGCGGTTGTTGTCTGTTCCGCGTGGTGCCGACGCTTTCTCTTTGTTCCAGCCAGAGACATCAAGCGTCTTTGGCGACGATATGTTTGTCTGATACAGCGTATTGGGATTGTTTCCCGAAACACCGCTTGTATCAGCGGCAAATACAGGAAAACTGCCAATTAAGACAGACAGCAGCAAGACTACTGCCGTTAAAGCTTTCGAGACCTTCGAGATATTATTCTTCATAACTAAGCCCCCCTCGATTTTGTTGAATTACAGGCAAAAGATTATCAATTTCTTGAACAGATTTTTCATACTATTAGCCTCCAAAGTGTATTGTAGTAATTCCACGTTTGATTAGCGTTGTTCAAGCTGAAAATAGCGATGCAGCAGCACGTTTTCGGCGCATAAGAACGCTAATCTCAAACGGAATTGCGATACATAGATTAAAATATTCTATACTCGTTATCAGAAGAGGAAAAGGTTTCGCCGCGTTTTGATACCTTGTGTATGTCCCCGTTTTCGTCCTCAACCCAATACTCCCCTCCGGCAGTTGTTTCAAAGACTCGTGTCGGATTCCCGTATTGATTTCTTACGAGATAGACGCGTCGCGGGTCGCTGATTACCATATACTTTGAGAGCGCGGCGATAAAGAAGAAAGACCACCGTATAGCTATGCCGCCCGCGACGCAAAGCATACTGAAAAGAAGATTGTCTTTCAGCCTATCCGGGCATTTCCTGTACAGGCTTTTAAACCATAAAATTCCAATCAAAGCAAGTATCAGTCCGCCCGCCAAATAAACCAATATGAGTAGAACATTGGTTCCGACGGAGTTTTTGGAGGTTGCGTCGGAAATCGCGAAAACAACTGAAACCCCGCACATAATCGGACCGATGATTACCGCCGTCGAGCAAAAATAAGCCGTAAACTTCCCGAAAATACCTTTATAGGCGGTTAAGATTCGTCCGCCGTTAAAGAGACCGTAAAATCCGCCAAAGAAGAGGATAAACGGAGAAAAAATGAATGAAAGCACTGTTTTTGTCATAAATAAACCCCTTTACCTGATTGTTTTGATTTCATTGTTTTGAAGTGCCGAAGTTTTATCACCTTCTTTCTATATAGAGGTTTTATGGCATCACCTCCTTTCTAATATCGTGCCTATGAGATAAATTCGTATTTGAGGTAATCGTTCATCACCCTGATAAGGTACTGCGAGTAGTGAAAAATCTTTTGTTGCATATAGGTGTAGTCGGGCTTGAAGCGTTTGAGTTCGCCTATGGTCACGCCGTCTTTGAGATACACCCAAAGCAGACCGTTGCGGCGGCGAGTAGTTAAGTAGTGCTTTACCCCGTGCACATCAAGGTAAATATCAAGCCCGTGTACGCCATTCTCAGCGTGTACTTTGATTTGATTGAGCTTCTTTGCGTTTTCCATAGCATGTCCTCCTCATTTTGTGTTCGAATAATATATCAGTAGAACCGATGGTCAAGTTAAAAATTTTTTAAATAAATTATTGTTTTTTTATTTATGACAAAAAACGACTTGAGTAACATAGCCACGGTATGATATAATGTCATATATTGGAATATAAACTGACTTAAAATAAAAAATTCAAAAAAAATTTTACATTATCAAAATTCGGAGAGATATATTTTATGGAAGAGTATACTAGGAGGGCTTGGTTAAATGGGGATACTTGCTGTATATGACGCCGTCGGAATCCAAAGTTATATTTTTTCAAGCAATAAGCTATCCGAGAACGTTGGCGCGTCGAAGTTAGTAGCGGATATTTTCGGCGAAACGTTGAGGGCGGCGATTATGGAGGTTACAAAAGAAGTTTTGCCGCGTTGGCAAGACGGCAAAGAACTTGATACAGAGTTATCCGCTGAAATTATCTATCAGGGCGGGGGCAACGCGTACGTCTCCTTCAAAAACGAGGACATTTTCAACGCTGTTACAAAAAAATTTCTCACAAACGTAAGCCAAGGCGCGGCGGGCGTAGGAATTGCGGTAGCGGCGATAGAGACGGATTTCGGAGATACGTACAAATCCGATTTTGACACGCTGAACAAACGCCTTTCTCTTGTCAAGGGAGGCTTTAACATTCCTGTTTTCGCGGGAAATCAGCCTATCACAAAGCAATCGGGCAGGACGGGACTCCCCGCGAGCGAGTTTGCCGAAAACGAATATCTGAGCAACAGTCAGAAACTCAAGCGCGACAGATACAAGCGTTACAAAAAAGAGCACGATACGGGATACGGAAAAGAAATCGAAGATTTTGACGACCTTATATTCGGCAAAGGCGAAGACAGCCTTATCGCGATTGTACACGCGGACGGAAACAACATGGGAAGCCGAATAAAATCCTTTATGGAAAAGTTTGAGACATACGCCGAAGCCGCGCCGAAAATCCGCGCATTATCCGTCAAAATAGACGAATGCTACAAACAGGCGCGTGAACGTACAATTTCTCTGTTCAAGACGGAATACCCCGCGGACAAGCCCCTTCCTCTCATAGAACTGATAGGCGACGGCGACGATACGACCCTTGTTATCGGCGGGCATTTCGCGCTTGATTTCACGGCACGCTTGCTCCGTGAAATCGAAAACACGCCAGAGGATTTACGCCCGTTTTCTGGTGACAAACCGACGGCGTGTGCGGGTGTCGTCATATTTCACAGCCATTATCCGTTTTCGGAGGCATACAAACTCGTCGAGGCTCTTTGCGCGAGCGCGAAAAAGCCGTCGCGTGACTCCGAGGGGTCGTATTTAGATTTTCACCTGCATCAATCGGGCGGGGTATCCGAGTTGAGCGTTTTGCGCAAACGCCTTTATTTAGTTAACGGCAAGAGTATATTGCGCCGTCCGTGGCGCGTTTCGGACGACTCCGAAAGTGAATTCCCGAATTTCAAATGGTTTGAGGAGAACACCCCCATTATAAAAGAAATCCCGCGAAACAAGGCGAAGGCAATCAGAAACGCCATAGGCGCGGGGGATGTGGCGGCTAAACTCGCGGAGAATCAACTGCGCGGAGAGAAACTGCCAAAATTCCCTCTTGCTTGCGATAATGAAACGAGTTCCTACGCGCACATTTTCGATATTTTAGAAATATCGGACATATACGAAAATTTGCTTAACAAGGGAGATGCCGTTTGATGCTTAATAAACTTATTACCGTGACGCTTTTATCTGATTTATGCCCCGCTTCCGGCGACGGCTTCGGGGGATATGTGGATACCGACGTTTGTTTTGAGGACAACGGGCTTCCGTTCATTCCCGGAAAACGCTTGAAGGGTGTTTTGCGGGAATGCGGACTTGATATTTTAAGCGTTGACGATAGCTATGCGGGTATTTTTAAAAAACTATTCGGAGAACCAGGCAAACTCACGCCGGGAGAAATTACAATCGGAAATGGGCGGCTCGAAAATTACGAGGCAATCAAAGAGGGATTAACGGAAGATTTTCACCGTTCAGAAATCACGGAAATCTACACAAGTATGCGTACCCGCACAAAAATGGAAAACGGCAAAGCCTGCGATGGGTCGCTTCGAATCGCCCGCGTGCTGAACAAAGGCGAAAAATTCGAGTTTCCCGTTACATTTCCCCTTACTTTAGACAAGGTTCCTCTTGAATTTTTGGTAATGTGCGTAAAATCCTTGCGTGGGTTTGGGCTTAATCGTTCGCGGGGGTTGGGCGAGGTTAAGTGCGAAATTTCAGATTGCCCGAAAGATAATGACGATAAATTTCCTTTGAGTGAATACGCGAACGAAAAAGCATTTTCATATGTTTTAACGCTCACTGAACCCGTTATTTCCGCCGAGCGTTCGGGCAAGCTTTTTTCGTGTGAGGATTATATTTTCGGCAGCGCGTTGATAGGGGCTTTTGCCGTTAAGTACATTAAAAAGTATGCCCTTAAACCAGAAGACGCTTGTCTTGACAGTAATTTCCGGCGAATATTCTTAGACGGCGGCGTGAAATTTACGGCGGCGTTGCCTTACGCGGACGGGAAAACCTATTTCCCCGCGCCCAATTCGCTTAAATCGAATAAGCTGGGAAACCGATTGTCCGACGAATCGGGCGGGATTCCAGAGGAAAAAGACCCCGAAAGTCCGATTTGCAAAGGGCTCGGGGGATATATCTCAATTGATGAAAATGGAACAGTAAAAAAGATTGTGCCAGACAAGTCCGTATTTCTGCACCACGCGCGCCCTAACGATAAAAGTCGCGGTCACGCCAACAAACAGGACGGCGAGTTTTATTCTTATGAGGCGTTGTCCGAGGGGCAGGAATTTTTCGGAAGTGTTATCGGGAATGAGTCTGATTTGAAAGAACTCACCGCGTTGCTCAAGGATTGCGATGAGATAAAGATCGGGCGTTCGCGAACGGCGCAATACGGCGGCGCGAAAATAAAGGGAGTTAAAAAGGAAGTTGAAAATGGGGTTGATACCACTATCCAGCCAAACAGCCTAAAACTTGCCAAGGGCGACAAATTTAGGCTCGTCGTGGTTACTCCGCTTATACTCGAAAATGATAACGGCGTAATTTCAACGGATTTGTCGCTTCTTGAAAGAACCTTCGGCGGCGACTTTGAAATAATCGGAAAATTTTGTGGCGAAACGACCGTTGCGGGATACTATGGCAAGTGGCTTTTGCCAAAAGCGCAGTCACGCGCTATTTCCGAAGGAAGCGTTATTGTTTTCAAATATAACGGAGAAGGCACGGTGGTTTCCGATGGGTTTATCAGAATTAGAAACAATGAGGGATTCGGGCAGTTCCGCGCGGAGGCGATTCCCCGCGCCGACGCGTTTACGCTTGCGGAAAAATCAGATAACCCCAAACCTCCCGCAACAAAAGATTCTCCCCTTGACGAGAAAATACGCAAGCTCCGCTCCGAAAAAGAGGCGTTGGCGCAAGGTTCAAAGTATGGGGAAACTCTTGAGAAGCCTCCTCAAAACTCCGTAATTACGAGAGTTATCACATCGGCTAATGCGTCTAAAAATTTTGGCGAGTTTACGAAAAAACTTTGCGATATAAAACAACCAGAACAAAAAGTTGCAGCACTTGCTTTTGCTGCAAAAAAAGATAAGATGTATTTCAAGATTGACAAGGAAAGACTGACGGCAGCTCATATTCAAAAATTGCTTGAAGACCACGCGAAAGGGAACGATTACGCGGTATTTGTAAAATATCTGTCCGCCGCCGCGACAAGGATAAAGCAAAAACGTCGGAGCACAGACGCGAAAGAGGGTGAACCCGAATGAGTGAGTACAACACAAACCCCATAGTAAAGAGAATAGCCATAAAAGCGAATTGCGTATTTGAAACTCCCGCCCTTATCGGTAGCGGCGTATCGGGCAACACCGACAGCGATGTACTGCGCGACAATAATGGAAACGCGTTTTTGCCGGGTTCGACGATCGCGGGTGTACTTAAATCTCTCTCAAGTGACACGGCGACGTTATTCGGAGAGAACGACGCTATCAGCCCTCTTTGGGTATACGACGCGAACCTTGAGGACGCAACTATTATAACACTCGACGGAGTTGAAATCGGACGCGATAACAAAGTCGCTCTCGAAAGCAAAAAATACGACTATGAGGCGGTTTGCGCTAAGTTTACCTTGAGACTTCTTCTTACAATACGTGAAAAAGACAAGGGTTATGAGGGCTTACTCGCGAAACTCATAGGCGTTATAAACTCTGGAATCGTTTCTTTCGGCGCGAAAACAAGACGCGGATTTGGGCGCGTATCTTGCGAGGGCGTATACAGCTTTTCGTTTGACTTGTGCAAAGGAAACGAAACCGAGCTTAAAAAATGGATTGATTTTGAATGGAAAAACCAGGACGGCTTTACAAAAGAAGAAGGCGAACACTCCCAAAGTGATTACAAAAAAATAACCGCGCTGATTAGACTTGACGGAAGCGTTATGATTCGCGATACGCGCAATATTTATGACGACATAGAGGAGGGCGACGCTCCCGATTACAAACACCTTTCCGTCGGGGGTAAACCCGCGATTCTCGGCACTTCTTGGGCGGGGGCGTTTCGCTCTGGGCTTTATCGTTTGCTCGCGCAAAAGTACCCCGAAAACGCGAAGAAATATCTTGACGAAGTTTTTGGATACGTTTCCGAGGAAGAGTGCGAGCCGTCAAAAATCATATTCGGCGCGTCATTTCTTAAACCTGTGAACAAAGATACGGACGGATATTTAAAAATTTCCCGCGTGAAAATTGACCGATTCACTGGAGGGGCGGCGGCGGGCGCGTTGTTTTCCGAAACGCCATGGTACGGCGGAGAGACCACTCTTGAGGTTCGTTACCCAAAGAACAGGGGCGACATAAGAGAACTTATCATGCTTGGGCTTGACGCGGCGGATAAAGGGTTTATTGCAATCGGAGGGGAAACGTCAGTCGGGCGCGGGTTTATAAGTATTACAAAAGTCCGCGACGAAGACGGGGGAGTATCAATTTGCGGCGCGAAACAGGAGCTTAAAGCCAAAATTGAGAAAACAGGAGGTGAGTCGGCGTGAATATAGACTATGAAAAAATCAAAGCCGCATTTCCTGAAAAAGCGTGGGCATACGCCGAAAGTCTTGACCATGTGCGAATCGGAAAATGGGACGGCGAAACTCTTAAATTTGAATTTTATTACGAATTAGACGCTGACTTACTGCTATCTCTGCGTGTTTTCACAAAGTCCCGCGAAATTAAAATAAGCGGGGGAAAATTGCGTGATACGGCAGATTATAGTGACGCGGATTATATCCCCGAACTCGCGAAAAGTCTCTATTACATGTACGGCGAAAACGCGGAAGAAACAGGCAATTACATAAAACTTTGGGAAGAACGCGGCGGAGAGATATATTTCCCAAAAAAACTTTCGTTCTCAGAAAACAAAGTCGGGCTTATGCTCGGTATTTGTAACTTTGTCCGCTACAACCCTGTGCCTGTCTGCCCAAAAGGGGCGGACACCGATTTCGGTCTTAGCAAAAGCGGAGCGGGCGCGCTTGAAGTTATCGACTATGCCTACACGGGCTTCTATTACGGACACAACAAGACGGAGGTGAAGTTATGAGTTATATGATTACGGACGAAAAATTTATAAACCCGTATAACTTCGTGTCGATAAACGACGATGTGGAACGCGGCACGGTTTCTTACGGAGATTTGAGCGGCGTTATCTCCTGCGAAATAGAAACGCTTACGCCCCTATTTATCCCAAACACCACAAACACTAAGGCGTTTAGCGACAAGTATTCGCACTCGTATGACTTTTTTAGCTATGAGGATTTGAGCGGAATAAAAGATTGCAATAACCATTTCGCCCGTCCGATAATTCCAGGCGCGTCTGTTCGCGGAACTATGCGAAGCGCGTTTGAGGCGGCGTTAAACGGGTGTATGTCTACTTGTGACGACGAAAACACGCTGTACAGACGCACTCCCGTTCCGCGTGACTGTTTTGGCATAATCGAAAAAGACGGCAACGAACGCGTTCTTTATAAAGCGTCAAAATGGGAATATCCCATTCATAAAAGAGGTTCTCATAAAACGGGTGAAAACCTTGAGGGCGGGATTTATCTGCGAGGAGAAAATTTCCCCAACAAGGAAAGCGATGCGATAATGAAATATGAATACGACGGCGGCAGCAAAATCGAAATCGCGCGGTTTTTGGAAGACTCCCCTGAATGGGCGAATTTTGTTTCTGTTTGGAGGTTATATCAAAGTCGCGTCGGTGAAATTAAGGGCGTAAACCAAACGAAGAGCCACGGCGGTTACAAAGGATACCTCACCGCCTATGTTATTCCTGTTTACTACGCGAAAGTTGGAGATTTCTATTATCTTTCTCCGTCGGCGATAACAAAAGAAGTATTTTCGCACACATTAAAGAAACTGCTTGAAAAACAAGGCGGACACAACCCTTGCGTGGACGGCAAAACCCTTTGCCCCGCGTGCGCGTTATTCGGCATGGTGGGCAAGGAGGAATCCTTAGCAACGCGGATTTCTTTCAAAGATGCCTTGCCTTCAGAGGATTTGACGGATTACAGGGATTATTACGACAAGGAGCGAACGCTCCCGGTATTAAGCTCCCCGAAAGTATCCGCAACGGAGTTTTATATGGAAAACATAGACGGCGCGGAATACTTTAATTATGACTACTTCGTTAATTACAGGGGACGCGGAAGAAACTCCGAGACAGTCTTCACCACCGCCAAGACCCCGAAACTGCGGGGCAGAAAATTTTATTGGCATAAAAAAAATCCTGTTCTTGACAATACGGAAAATTTCCCGAACCAGAGGACGCAAATTCGTCCGATAAAAAGCGGAAAAAAATTCAAATTCGAGATATCGTTTGAGCGTTTGACGCGGTACGAACTTGAGACGTTGCTTTGGGTTCTGACATTCGGAGAAGATAACGAACACGCCCACAAATTGGGACATGGCAAACCTGTCGGGTACGGAAGTGTACGTATAACTCACGCTGAAGTTAAACTCATCACACTAAACGACGATTTGTCCCTGACCGAGCGGCAAGAAAGTTTTACGCCCAAAAAACCGCAAGACACTTTGTCGCTACGCGAATACCTGAAAATGACGGACTTTTCAAAAGTTACAGACGATGTGGGGTATCCTATCGGTGACAAAGGAACAAAAAACTCCCCGAACGTTTATGAATGGTTTGGAATTAACAAAGAAATACGGCTCGGAGGATTTAACCCAAGCTTTAACTATGTCTTGCCAAAACCGTTAGACGCGGATATTTACCTACCGAAATATAAAAGAGGCGACGGACCAAAAGGAGGAAACCGTAACGACATAACCCCTGCGCCGCGCCATAAACCCGATGCGGTTGTATCCCCACAGATTAAGCAAACGGGAGTCAGCATAGGCGAAATGCTAACCGCGAAAGAGTCAAAAAGCTCCGTTAAACGAGCGGTCTATGGCAGAAATAAACTGAAAATAGCGATAGGAAATTTTAAAATCAACCCGACGTCAAAGAAAACGCTTGAAGAATTTGTTCGCGGATATGAATCCGACCCCGAATATTACAAGGATTTCAAACAACTTTACGAAAATATCAAACGGAAATTGGTGGAAATTATATGAACATAATGTTGCTTTTTCTATCAACGTATAACGGAAAAGACGGAAAAGAGGGAGATAACTACATTACCGATTTTGGCATAGTCACAGGCAAACAGACAAACGAGGCACCCGTAAAATACGCGCTTGAACGGCTCAAAAAAGAAAAACTGACACTTGACAAAATCATAGCACTTGTTACTCCAAAAGCAAAGGACAGCGCGCTTACGCAGTTTTCGGAAACGGTCAAGTCCGTAAGCCCAAATACAGATATACTCCCGCTCGAAATTCCCGACAACGTGACGACGGTTGAACTGCTTAGCGCGGTAATCTCCGAGTTGTCGTCACTGAACCGAGACGATAACGTTATTATCGAAACCACAGGAGGTTACAGGAAAGATGTAACCAAGTTGACGTTGATTTCCCGCTTCCTTCGGTACAGAGGAATTGAGGTTAAGTTTTCGACATATGCCGATTACGTGGCTAAATCCGTAACCGATACAAGCGAAACAGACGAACTTTGGGAACTTCTTGACGCCGTGAATCTGTTCGCGGTGTCGGGCAATCCCGTGGCGTTGTCGAAAAGTTTGGTAAGTGTAAGGGGAATACCCGAAAAACCCGCCCTTATAAAGGCGATGCGGGATTTTTATGACATGCTTCTATGCTGTAAAGTATCAAAACTTGACAAAACGATTGAGAACCTCCGAAACGCCTTTGACGGCATAATAAACGCCGACATACCGCCAACCGACACCAAGACGATTGTTTTCCGCGATATGGTGCGGGAAATCATACTTTCTAAAATGGAGTTTATCCGCGAGAAGGATTATTTCAGGGCTTTTATACTATGGCTTTTGGATAACAATTATATACAGCAGGCGGTAACAATTTTGTGGGAAAAGATTCTGTGGAAAAAGATTGAGGACAATAAGCATAGGCGCAATTATAAGCCCGGTTCCGTATCGGAAGCTAACTGGTTAAAGAGTAGGCTATATCGAAATAACTTCAATCACGCTGACGGAGAGGACCTCGATGAACTTAAAGACAGTGCCGACAAAGTAAAGGAGTTTTTAAAATTAGTGACCGAAAATTATAAATATTCTGAACCTAACTAAACTTCGCTTTACACTTCTTTTCAAAGAGGACACGCATTTGCCCCCCTTTATCGGGAACACTATTCGCGGCGCGTTGGGGCAGTCGATGTATGACAATTTTCGGAATGTGTACGATGCCGTTTTCAAAGTTTCATTTGATGAATCCGCGCCTAATCCCTTTGTTGTTTCCGCACCGTATCCAAGCGATATATCATATAAAAAAGGCGGCGAGATTACATTTTGCGTCACTCTTTTTGGTTTAGCCTCCGCATATGAGGTGGAAATAACAAACGCCGCGCGGCTTATGTGCAACGGCAAGCTCGCGAACTCTGAATTAATCGGGGCGGAGCGCGTCTATTCAAGGGAGTGGAGCGATGCTGGAAGCGTCCCTGACTGTTCCGCGCTTACACTTAAATTTATCTCGCCGACGGAAATTAGGCATAGCAAAGGACCTGTGTTTGAACCGAATTTCAGCGCGTTTATTGACAGTCTATTCGGCAGAATATACACGATAATCGACAATTACACCAATAACGAATTTGTCATTCCATATTCGCTTGTTGTAAAAAAACCGCTTGTACAGGCAGAGTACGCGATAGAACAAGTCCGCGTCAACTCCAACAATCAGCCGATTAACGGATTTATAGGCGAGATATGTTACTTTGGCGACATCACGCGCTATCTTCCGTATGTCGACCTTGGAAGTCAGCTTCATATAGGCAAGAAAACCACCCGCGGCTGCGGGGAATATATTTTTGAGGTGTAAAATGGCGAAAACTAAAATTTTTATTTCTGTAATCCCGTTTCAGGGTCAAGACAAAGAAGGCAACGACTTACTCAAACAGCTCATATACACTCCGTCTGGCAACTCAAGGCTTGAGTACGGGGAAACGCGTTTCCCTATAATCCCACTAATAAATGGTTATACCGAAAATGGCGACAAGGTGCGCGTAATCGCGATATTGACCGACGGCGAAAATTACAAGCACAATTATGAAAAATATTTTATCACTGAAATAGACGCTATCGTGGAAACAAAAAACCTTGATTTCGCCGGAATAGAGGCAATACAGGTTTCGGCAAACGAGGACATTGACGCGCAGCTTGCGCTTTTTGGCAAAATTATAGATAAAATCAGCGACGGCGAAGATATTTACGCATGTATCACATACGGTACAAAACCCACGCCGATTGTCGAGACCATGGCGTTAAATTACGCGTATAGGCTTAAAAAAGATGTGTCCATAGGGTGCATTGTTTACGGGCAATTCCCGCACAAAGGCGAACCTCGCGGCAAAATTTATGACACTACCGCACTGTTCTTTATGGATTCGATTGTGAATAAACTCGCGGAAATGAAAGTCCCGAATCCCAAAGCCGCGATAAAGCTGATGCTTGAGGTGGGTGACAAAGATGAGTGATAAAATACAAGAAGAGTCGTTATCAAAATCGTTAGAAGAATTGTCAACAGAATTGATAGCAGAATTAGCAAAGTATGAATCGACTCGCGACATAACCAGAATATCGAATATACGAAACAAGCTTAATTGGCTTGAAAACAATAAGACTAAAATACCAGGTGTAGCAAACAATATTAATGAACTCGCGAAAAAATTGGTAGAGTTTGCCCCGACCGACTCGGCATGCATCTTGGCAGCACAAGAAATGATTATGTTGCTTGAATTCGAGACGATTACAATAATAGAAAAAGAGGAATATGTTGACGACGTATGTTATGTGCCGCTGATTGAATCTGAGCTTATGTTTAATATTTGGCTTAAAACGGTTGTGTATCTTACAGGATATAATGAAAAAGAGCAAAAATGGAACTATGACCCGACAAAAGGGACGTTTACCACGGCGTTACGATATTTGTTAAATAAGCGAAAAGGCGAGGGGTTCGAGAAATCCAAAGATATTTCCCTTGAAGAAAGGATTGAAAAAATTGGAGACAAGGGGGAACTCGTTGACACTGGCGCGGACGTGGGCGAGTTTCAGGTAATTGACGGGTTTGCGTTTATCGCTCCGATTATATCCGAATACAAGAATTTCGAGAGAGGCTTTAAAAAATCGAAACGCTCTTTTTTCGAGGGTTTTTACACTTTCTATCTTGCGGAATCAATACGAATTACGAAATGCGTGTCCGAAAACGAGGCGATACGCAAAGACCGCGCAAATGACGGTATACTGTATAGGGCGACGGACGAGGCGATGACGGATTATCTGATTTTCGATAGTCCAAGGAGTATGAGGGAAATCGCCTTTAACGCACTGAAAAGTGAAGAGTGTTTTGATAAAAGATACGAGACCATAGGCGAATGTTACGACATAACCAGGCAAACCGTCGCCAATCGTTATGAAAAATATAAAGACCTCAAAAAGTTTATACTATACGGGATTTTTACTTGCGCATACTTCTCTTATGATTAACAAATCGAAAGGAGTACGATTTTATATGCTGATTAATTTTACTAATCACGCAAGCTCGAAATGGTCAAAGCTACAACTTGATGCCGCAAAAGAATACGGCGAAATACGAGAGTTGCCGTTTCCTGAAATAGATTCATGGGGCGACGAGAAATACATTGACGCACTTGCAGATAAATATGCCGCCGAAATCAAAACGCTCAACCCCGACGCGGTGCTGTGTCAAGGAGAAATGACCTTCTCTTTTGCCGTAATACAGCGACTTTTGGAGCTTGAAATCCCCGTACTTGCCGCCTGCTCCAAACGTGAATCCGTCGAAACTTTGGGTGCAAACGGCGAAACCGTCAAACACTCAGTGTTCAAGTTTGCAAGATTCAGAAGATATCAGCGCAAGTAAGATTGAATCAAAAATACACACCGAGTCTGTTGCCACTAAAAACAATTTTGCCGCCCCGAGAGGAGCGGCTTTTTTTGCGTTTCAAACCCCTTGCGGGGAAATAGGTTTGTACAACCGCTTTTGTAGCTGTGTTATGCGCTCTTTTTGCCTTTGTTTCAAACCCCTTGCGGGGAAATAGGTTTGTACAACAAGAAACTTTTGCGGGTATCACCGCGAGGACTACAGTTTCAAACCCCTTGCGGGGAAATAGGGTTGTACAACAAAAGCGGGTATCACCGCGAGGACTACAGTTTCAAACCCCTTGCGGGGAAATAGGGTTGTACAACCCCAAATACATCGTGACTGTGTGGTGACATATTGATTGAGTTTCAAACCCCTTGCGGGGAAATAGGGTTGTACAACGGATTTAATATGAAATTTGATGTAAGATTACCATTTAGGTTTCAAACCCCTTGCGGGGAAATAGGGTTGTACAACAAGGAAATGCATCCGCGTAATGGATTTTTTTCATCTGTTTCAAACCCCTTGCGGGGAAATAGGGTTGTACAACGAAAAAGAGAAACATACATCGAAAACGCCGCAAAAAAAGTTTCAAACCCCTTGCGGGGAAATAGGGTTGTACAACCCTTGCCGTTTTTAACCCACTAAATACTGGGTTTGTAGGGCATGTTTTCGGGAAGATTCGTTTTTATCCCCGTGAGGGGTAATTCCCTGTAATAATTTTGTAATAATTAGACCTCTCTAGACTCCTTGAAGAAGTCTAAACCCGCATAATTACTGGATTTTTTCGATTTCAAAAATATCTACGAAAAAATTCGGGAAGATTGGGGTTTTGAAGGGGTATAAATCTTGCCGAAAATCAAGGTTAAAACATTAGGGTATTATTATCCTGAAATCCCGAAATTTGTAACTATGTTCATAAATAAAAAGTACATTAAGTTCATCTATTGGAATTACTTCGTTTAAGTGTTTGGGTTGCTTTTTACGGCGATTATACAAAACACCGTACTTGTAGTTTCGTCTAACTGGTTAATACTGTTTGTTAATTTCGCCGTACTTTTTCTTTCTCCAACAATCTTTCGGGACTTTAGGTTATTATATCAAAAATTTTTCATAAAATCAACTATCTAAATCAAAAAATCACTGTCGTTTCATGAACTCCAATTTTTACCCAATTAGGCAACTTTTGATATATAATGCATCTATTTGTCGTGTCTTAATTGGGTTAAAATGTAATGTTTTTATAAAAAACGACACACTTGAAAAGCCTAAAGAATAGGAGAAGCGGGAATATATGGATTTTATGAAACGACTATGTCAAAAAATTTTAAAATCTGCCGTATCGAACAGCGCATCGTCACCGATTAGGATATTAAATTTTCCGATTACGGTCCTCTCGATTATAATCAAACTGTCGCCGCTTTTTCGCTCGTATGCGAAATCATTAAATATTTTGAGGAGTTTCTTGTGGCATACATTCACCATGTCTGCGTCAAGTCTGCACATAAAGATTGAGTATTGTAGTCGAACTCCGAAATTTTTCATTGTTTTGTCAATTTTACGGCGTAATTTGTTGCTGGTCACATCATAACAAACAAGAGTAATATCATTCGAGGTACGGCTCATAGTCCTCTCCTTTAAGCAAAGCGGTTTTTAGCTTATGACTTTGTTCGCGAAATTTTTCACGCCACGTCGGTACACGTTCATGGAATAGTTTGCAAAATTTGTGAAACCCTTCGTCGGTCAAACGCCAATCGCCGCACATTATATGAAAATGTTCGTCTTTGAGCTGATTTTTGTTGAGAAGCGTAAGTATCCACGCGTCAATAAATGGTGCGCGAAATTCCTCTATAATATCAAGCGTGAGCGAGTTTCGCCCGTAATGTACGCTGTGCAGAAAACCTATTTCAAGGTCAAAGTTTTTCGCTATAAGACAGGTTGTTACTTCGTTTGCGAGGAATGAATAACCTAAATTCAGTAAAGCGTTGACATAATCAGGGGCAGGGCGATATTCTCGCCGCGAAAAAATTGGATTTTTCAGCAGACGACGGAAACAATCCCAATAGTATTTAGCCGAAATGCCCTCGACACCCATAATCGTATCCATTGTATCAGCCGTTTTAAGTAATTCTGTAAATTTTTTAATTTCTGATAAGTTTTCGTTATAGTCGTGAATGGTGTTATTGTATTGATATCGGCGTACAATTTCTGTTTGATTGTGGATTTTCGCTGTCACAATGGATTTGGCGATAGACATACGCCTGTCCGCATTAAGAAACGCGGAATGTTGAGCGAGTTTCAGCACCGCCCCTCCGCCTTTCACGGAAAGTATTCTCCCTTTGAGTTTTCCCCACTTCGACATATAAAGTACGTCAATGCCGTTTATAAGGAGTAAATCAAGTGCTTGCGCTGACATATTTACGCTGTCGAAAATAATAAGCGTCTTTATTCCAACGAGAGGGATTGAGGTTATTTTTTCACCGCGTCGCGTCAGGTTGAGATGCTCCCCCTCCATGCGAATGTAGCAGTTTTCTTGTGAGATATATAAAGTCTCCATAATCAATCCACCTTTATAAAGAGTCCACCGTCGGTTTTGATGAGCAATCCTTGAGGAGTCTGAAACTCTTTGACATTGCCGCGTTCGAACAGGCTTTCGATTTGACCTTTGAAAATATTCTGCTGTTCTCTGATTTCATACGCTTTTCTGTTCAGTTGAAGAAGTCCAGAAAGAGCGTCCTCGGCTTTATGTTCTATAGTTTTAGATTTGAAATGTCCAACGACATCTTTTGGAACACTCGGAGTGAAACAGTCTGGTTTGATATGCTTTGCGTGGATAATCGGAGTCGGATAGATTTTATCATTTGAAAAGTTGCATACGCACTTGTTAACACCGCCGAAACGCTCGCAGAGTTTCTTACATCCGACAGGATTCGGAACGCCGTATTTTGTGATTCTGCGTTGTGTTTCGGCGTAATCATAATCTTCGCATAATCCTAAAACATAATGAATGAATTTCGTGCCGTCATCGTCAAGGCAGTGAAATATTTGCAGAATATGGAATTTTTCGGAATACGTGAGGTAATTTTGAGTTTTGGCTTTACACACTATTGCGTTGACGATGTGACACATTTTCACTACGTTTTGTATATGAGCTGGTATTTCATATTCTGAATTAGAATGCGTGTTTTTCGGTGAAATTACGGATTCTGCGGTAATGTCGTTTTCTTGCGCGGTGTAGAGTTCTTCCGCTGTAGCAAAATCTCCGTTTTGGATTGCCGTATCAATTGGGGTATTAATGTCGAATTCCAAAAACGTAAAACCCTTTGCGGCATTTACGGTCACACTTTTATCTGTGTTCATATGGAGTCCGATTTCTCTGAGTTTTTCGGAAATCAACACAGAATTTGACGCGGGAGCGACAAGCATATCGTCAACATAGCGAGAGTAAAATGTGGATTCTTTCGCGATGGCTCTGTCGAAATCCGCAAGGTACAAATTCGAGCATACGGGTGAAAAGCAACTTCCCGTTGAAATGCCGAGGAAATGCGTGCCTAAAAGTAATTTAGCTAATGACAAGAATTTGTAATCGGTTACAACGTTTTCAAGTTTGCGGAGCAAAAGCGCATTGTCGATACTGTCATAAAAACGTTTGATGTCAGCCTTGAAATACTCGTTCGTGCCTTCTTTGAGTGCGTTGTCAAGCGACTTTTTTGCAGTAAATACCGAGCGTCTTTTGACGAATCCGTGAACGCACTTAGACGGCAAGTATGCCGACATTACGATTTCCGCCGCCACAGTCTGAACTATTTTGTCGTCAACGCAATGAATACATATCACGCGATTTTTATTGCTATATCTTTTTTCTGTGAAAGGTTTGTAATTTCCGCTCACTAACGCTGTCTGGAGCGTGCGTAGATTATTTCTAAGATCAGAACGATAAAAAGATAAGTCAACGCCGTCAATTCCAGGACAACCATTTTTTGACGATATTTTCTGCCACGCCATAGTCAACATATCCATTGATGTAGCCCGTTCAAATTCAAACATAAAAACATCCCCCTCCCTTTTTCTCCATTCTACTTAATATATCAGAGAAAAAGAGGGCGAAGTTAAATTTTTTTATATTTTTTTATTTTTCAACCCCTTGCGGGGAAATTGAGTTGTACAACCATTCAAGAATGTGCTGGAAGACTCCCGTTTTCGGGTTTCAAACCCCTTGCAGGGAAATCGAGTTGTACAATCTTGTTACAGTCTACGAAGTAGATCTATCACCTTGTGGGTTTCAAACCCCTTGTGGGGAAATCGAGTTGTACAACGAAATACTCGACGCTGCGAACGGCGCAGACCCAGGCTTGTTTCAAACCCCTTGCGGGGAAATCGAGTTGTACAACCGCCGATGACGTGAAGGTGTGGAATAGATTTCAGCAAATGTTTCAAACCCCTTGCGGGGAAATCGAGTTGTACAACAATGGGTAATTTTCCTTATGTTTCTGAGTTTCTTGAGGTTTCAAACCCCTTGCGGGGAAATCGAGTTGTACAACGACAATGTTATGGATTCCGATGAACCGATGCGTTTGTTTCAAACCCCTTGCGGGGAAATCGAGTTGTACAACCCTTGCCATTTTAAACCCTATAGATAGTGGGTTTGCAAGGCATATTTTCGGGAAGATTTGTTTTGGTCGGGTTAAGACAAAAATCATCGTAACAATTATGTAATAATTAGACCTGTTTATGTCACTTCCGTGAACTCATAACCCGCATAATCACTACGTTTTTTCGATTTCGAAAAGCCACTACGAAAAATTCGGGAAGATTAGGGTTTTGAGGGGGTATAAATCTTGCCGAAAAACAAATTTCAAACACTGAAAAACATTGTATCAGAAAATTTCCGTAAAGTCAAGTGCCTAATCAAAAACCACCATTAGAAACGCACTTTTTTTACCATAAAATAATAATAAGCGTCAAATAGACACTTACAAAAACTCGATAAATTAAACAGCCATAATAGTAGCCTCTAATTTATTCGCCCATGCAAGTTCTTCCGAAAAAATCTCCGAGGTTTCTTTCAAACCCGACAATTGCGAATCATTTAAATTTCTATAAACGGCACTGCAAAAGTAGCCATCCAAACCATCTACAGACATTTTAATGACCGTAATTTCAACGTCTAATTCAATGCTTTTATGCGTCAATACGGCTTTCAATTTCAGATTGTAGACCTTGCGTTTCTTTAGCAAGTTCTCCGAATCGACCGTAAATCCGATTCCGCCAAGATTGATATAACTAACAATCGCATCACATAATTTTTTAGTTTTCATAATATTGAAATCCTTTCTCCGTGGCTCGTATAGCCTGTTTCTTTTGATTTTGGTTAAAAAAGACAAATCTGTCTTCGTCAAACTTTACGCGGATATTATCACCGTGATTTAACTCGTCCGCGAGAATTTTATCGGACAGCGTATTCAAGATGCTTGCCGAAATTACACTCCTTAATGGACGTGCGCCATATTCAGTGTTGTAACCTAATCTAGCGAGTTCGGCAACGGCAGTTTTGTCAAACTCCAGCTTGATTCTGAGATTTCGGGCTTTTGACTTAATTTGTTTCAACATAATATCGCATATCTGAAATATATTTTGTTCGCTCAACTCGTTAAACAAAATAACTTCGTCAAGCCTACCCAGAAATTCGGGTCTAAATACGGATTTTAGTGTATCCGACACTCGTCTTTCTATGCTATCTTTGGCATTTTT
>BNUF01000025.1 GCA_025997155.1 Clostridia bacterium | reverse complement strand
GGCAAACGATATGATTTGGCTTCCAAATTTAGTCTGGGCAATAGACGTAACCTATATAAAAATGGGAAGAGGGCATATGTATCTGGTCGCAATAATCGATGGGAAGAGCCGTTTCATTGTCGGACAGGAATTGTCGGACAGCTTGGAAACCGCGCTGGTATTGGATTCCGTGAAACAATCAACGAAAGAATCAGACAGAGTATGGAGGGAAGAGGAAGGTGGGCTGATAATGTTATAATTGAACGGTGGTTTCGCACCTTGAAGGTCGAAAATATCTATATCCACAAGTACCACACCCCTCACGAACTGCGTATGGGTATTGACGGTTTTATACATCGCTATAATTATGTTCGGTCACATCAAAGTCTGTCTTATAAAACCCCGGCTTTTGTGTATGAAAATTGTTTCAAATAGATAGTTAAAAACCCGTATCTAAGGTGTTGCTTGAAAAGTGCGTTCAAGCAACACCCACTCCCATTATCTTCCGCTGTTTCCGTATCGTCAAGGTCAGGTAGTATTTGACTACAAAACTTAGCATAGTCCATTCAGAATCCAAAAAATTTGGTCTTGACAAATCTGAAATTATAACTTGCCTCATCGTTTCTTTTTGGCTTCGCATAACGCGGTATCCAAATCCGACAAGGGCGAGCAGGCGCGGAACTACTTCACCAAATGCGAATCAACCCTAAAAAACCTTGAACACGACGATAGAGGAATTACCACCGACCACTACTTTGCTTACGTAGCGCAGGCGATAAGCTACTTGAAAGATAAAGGGTATGTTCTAATATGGAAAAGAAACGGTTTTTCAGAGTAATCTTTACGCAAGGGGTGGGCGGAATCAGCGGCGGAACGAACTGAAACCTCAAATGACAAAAAGCCCTCACGCGGAGGGCAGAGGAGGTGATTTAATGGGAGATTGCGAAGAAGGCGGGGAATGTGCGGGTAGCGTTCTCGACGGCTTTTGCAATATGGAACAATGCGACTGGTGGTGTGAATCAGTAACATTTCCGTATAAAGAATGTGTTTCGTTTTTACCCCGCACATGACAATAGAAACGGGGCGGAGCAACTGCACAACAGACGGTTGGCGAAAGGGGGATTTACAGAGATATAAGAATACCCTGCGATGTATCCACAGTGTGCACGCAAGACGGAAACACCGATTTACGCATATTCGAGGGCAAGGTACAATTGTTTATAATGCGTGTTAACGCCGAAATAACATATTTCGCTTGCGCAGCGAGTGCAATGAAATACTTAAAACGCAAAGGATATACTTCAATAGTGCATTTCATGAGTTTAGCGTAGAGTACGAAAATCGGCGAGAGTGGACTCTTGAGCTTTGGCTTGCCAAATAAGATACTTTGGTGTATAATGTGGGGGAGGAGGGGTAAAATGTTTAGTTTTAGTGAAAAAACCAACCTTTTAGAACGAAGCGAACTTAATTACCCGCTACAAGACGTCGCCGAACCGAATTTGTTCAGAAACCTGTTCAATTACAGCGAAGTGCCGAAGGTGGCGTTCAACCACCGTATGGTTCCAATCAATATGCCCGAAGAAATCTGGATAACCGACACGACGTTCCGCGACGGTCAGCAGTCCCGCGCCCCGTACACGACGGAGCAGATTGTACACATATACGACTTGCTTCATAAATTATCCGGTCCGAACGGTATGATACGACAGAGTGAATTTTTTTTATATACACATAAAGATAAAGAAGCCGCGCAAAAGTGTATGGAACGCGGATACAAATTCCCCGAGGTGACGGCGTGGATTCGCGCCTCGGAAGAGGACTTTAAGCTCGTCAGGTCAATGGGAATCAAAGAAACGGGAATCCTTGTAAGCTGCTCCGACTACCACATTTTCTACAAAATGAAGATGACGCGCAAACAGGCGCTTGACCACTATGTCGGAATCGTCCGCAAATGTATCGAGACGGGAGTCAGACCGCGTTGTCATTTCGAGGACATTACGCGTTCCGATTTTTACGGTTTTGTCGTGCCGTTCGCCTCCGAGCTCAAGCACCTTTCGGACGAAACGGGCGTACCCGTCAAGATTCGCGCCTGCGACACAATGGGCTACGGCGTGACTTTCCCGGGGTCTGTTATGCCAAGGAGCGTTCAGGGGATTATCCACGGACTTCACCACCACGCGGGGATTCCGCACGAAATGCTTGAGTGGCACGGGCACAACGACTTCTACCGCTCCGTCGCAAACGCCTCCTACGCGTGGCTTTTCGGAGCTTGCGGGGTAAACAGCTCGGTTCTCGGAATCGGCGAACGCACGGGCAACACCCCGCTTGAGGCAATGGTTATGGAGTACGCGCAGCTGCGCGGTTCGCTTAACGGAATGGACACCACGGTTATCACCGAAATCGCCGAATACTTTGAGAAGGAACTGCACTACCACGTCCCGCCTATGACTCCGTTTGTCGGCAAAAACTTCAACGTGACGCGCGCGGGAATCCATGCGGACGGGATTATGAAAAACGAGGAGATTTATAATATCTTTGACACGGACACGCTCCTTAACCGCCCCGTCACAATCGCTATCTCGAATACGTCGGGGCTTGCGGGTATCGTCCATTGGCTTAATAAATTCTATCGTCTGTCGGGCGAATCGGCGTACACAAAAGAACACCCCGTGACCGCCGCCGTAAAGGCGTGGGTTGACGCGGAATACGCCGAAGGACGCGTCACCGTTATCACCGACGAGGAACTTGAGCATATATCGCAGCAAGCTATAATCCGCTATCAAGACTCGCCCGAAGTCCACGAAAGTATTTGACAATCATTTAAGGCATAATATTGGAGGGGTATCAAAATGGCTGACAACACGGCAAAAATCGAAGCGGCAAAGAACGCGTTCGGGAAACTTCTCACGGAACAACTTGAGCGTGTCGAGAGGATTAAGGCAAACAAGGAATTTACGGACTACGCTAAACTTGACGTAATCAAAATCGGCGTACTCGGCGGCGACGGAATCGGTCCCGCAATCACGGCGCAGGCTCACCGTATCCTTGAATTTCTGCTTGCGGACAAGGTATCTTCGGGGAAAATACAGTTTAACGTAATTGACGGACTCACAATCGAGAACCGCGTTTTGGCGAACGCGCCGATACCTCCCGCTGTTCTTTTGGAAATCAAAAAATGCGACGTACTCCTCAAAGGGCCGACGACGACCCCGCGAAAGGGCGACCCGTACCCGAATATCGAGAGCGCTAACGTCGCAATCCGCAAGGAACTTGACCTGTTCGCGAACGTGCGTCCCGTGCGTATTCCTGAAAAAGGGATTGACTGGACGTTCTACCGCGAGAACACCGAGGGAGCGTACGCCGTCGGAAATTCGGGCGTGAACGTCGACGAAGATTTGGCAATCGACTTTGTTGTGACGACGACGGAAGGCACGGAGCGAATCGCCCGCGCCGCCTTTGAGTTCGCGAAAAAAACGGGCAAAACCCGCGTTAGCGCGGTAACAAAGGCGAATGTCGTTAAAACCACAGACGGCAAATTTTTGGGTATCTGTTCAAAGATAGCGGAGGAATACCCCGAAATCGCCTTTGACGACTGGTACATTGACATTATGACCGCGAAACTTGTCGACGAAAAACGTCGCAAGGATTTTCAGGTCCTCATTCTCCCGAATCTGTACGGCGATATCCTCACGGACGAGGCGGCCGAATTTCAAGGCGGGGTAGGCACGGCGGGTTCAGCCAACATAGGCAAAAAATACGCGATGTTCGAGGCAATCCACGGCTCGGCCCCGCGAATGGTATCCGAGGGGCGGGACATCTACGCCGACCCCTGCAGCGTAATCCGCGCCGCCGCAATGCTCCTCGAACACATAGGTTACACAACCGAAGCGCAAAAACTTTACAAAGCTCTGGATATATGCACCATCACCGAAAAGAAACTAACAATCACGGGACGGGACACGGGTGCGACAAGCGCGCGATTCGCCGACTATATTATGGACACCATAAAATCACTATAAACGGAGGTTTACCATGATACACGCCGAAGACGCGGCAGTCACTTACAGAAACGGAGTCCACGGAATCACCGGCGTGACGATAGACATAGACCCTGGCGAGTTCGTCTTTATAGTCGGCAGCAGCGGCTCGGGGAAATCCACGTTTATGAAAACGCTTCTAAAAGAAGTGGAGCTCTCGGACGGAGAAATCTATGTCGGCGGCACGGATTTGCGAACGATACGCCACCGTGAACTTCCGTATTTTCGCCGCAAAATGGGCGTGGTTTTTCAGGATTTCAGACTGCTCCCGAACAAAACCGTATATGAGAACGTGGCGTTCGCGATGCGCGTCACGGAGAGCGCGGGGCGGGACATTCGAAGGTATGTCCCCGCCGTCTTGTCTATGGTCGGGCTTGCCAAAAAGGCGCGGGCGTATCCGCATCAGCTTTCGGGCGGGGAACAACAGCGTTGTTCCCTTGCGCGGGCGATTGTGAACAAACCGCCGCTTCTTTTGGCGGACGAGCCAACGGGCAACCTTGACCCTGACACCGCGTGGGAAATAATGGACCTCCTTGAGGACATCAACAAAACAGGCACTACCGTTATCATAGCGACACACGCCAAAGAAATCGTCGATACTATGCAGCAGCGGGTAATCGCCTTGAAAAACGGGCGCGTAATACGCGATATACAAAGGGGCGGCTACTACGATGAAGATTAGCAGTATCAGGTATTATATCGAGGAAGCGTTGAAGAGTATTTTCAGAAACCGTCTGATGAGCGCGGCGTCAATGGTTACGGTGTCCGCCTGCTCGCTGATACTTATCCTGTCGTTTTGCGTCGCGGCTAATGTCGATTATATCCTTGAACAAATCGAAAACACCGTCGGGGTGTCGGCGTTCATAAGCGACGACATTTCGACCGACGGCGTGAACGAATTGTACAACAAAGTAATGGCTATACAGTATGTCGATTCCGCCGACTTCATCTCCGCCGAAGACGCTCTCGCCGAGTATAAAGACACCTTTGGGGACGACGAAAACAAAGATATTCTGGACGGGCTGGAAAACGACAACCCCCTCCCGCGTTCTTTCACAATCAAAGTCGAAAACAATAAATACCAACGGTACGTCATTCTTGAACTCGAAAAGTACGTCGGCAACGGTTTTGACTACATAAAACACGAATCGAATATTATGGACGTACTTCTCGCCGTGAACAACGTCGTGCGAATAGTTTCCGCCGTTTTGATACTGACGCTGGGGCTTATCTCCGTCATAATCGTTATGAACACAATCAAAATCACCGTAAGCGCGCGCAGTATGGAAATCTCGATTATGAAATACGTGGGAGCGACAGACTGGTTTATCCGCTGGCCTTTCGTCATCGAAGGCGTCTTAATCGGCATCGTCGGCTCGCTTATCCCTGTCGCCCTGTGTTTTTTCAGTTATAACAGCGTACTTCAAAAAATTAAAAGCAGTCCGCTCCTAAGCGACCTCGCAATGTTCAAGTCGAGTATGGAACTTTTTGTACTCGTCACGCCGATTGCGCTTACGGCGGGGGTACTAATCGGCATTATCGGGAGCGCGTCCAGTATCAAAAGATATTTGAAAGTGTAGGCGGGATATGAAAAAAATAAGCTATATATTAACGGCGCTTGTATATACTATACTATCCGCGCTGTGCGTTTACGCGGACACGAAAGACTTGAAAACCCAGCAAAACGAGGCGAAGAGCAACGCGGCGGAAGCAAGGAGCGACCTGAACCAAACCAGACAGCAAATATCGAACGAACGCGCCGCCGCCGACAGACTGGACGAACAGCTAAACATAGCGCAGGACGATTTGGATTTTATTAGTAAAGAACTTGAAAAGACCACGGTACTGCTTGCGCAGACGACGGTTGAACTCAACGAGGCGGCCGCCCTGCGCGAACAGCAATACGACACCTACAAAAAACGCGTGCGGTATATGTACGAACACGGCACGACGGGCTATCTTGACGTTGTGCTCAAAGCGAGCAGCGTCAGCGACTTTCTCAACCGCGCCGAATATGTCAACAAAATCGCGGAGTACGACAGCAACCTTGTGTCGCAAATGCGGGCGACCGAGGCGCTTGTCGCCGAAAAACTCGAGGAAACGGAGAAACAAAAGCACGAGCAGGAATTTTTGCAAAGCCAGCAACAGGCAAAGACGAACGAACTCTCGGATATGCTGGCAAGCAAACAGGCGCTCCTGAAACAGCTTTCGGCGCGGGAGGATTCCCTCGAAAACCAAGTTTCGGAGTATGAGGCGGAAAGCCAGCGAATCGAACGCCTAATCAAAGCCGCCGAGGCGGAGGCGGCAAGAAAGGCGGAGGAAGCTCGCCGCGCCGCCGCCGCGAAAAACGCCCCCGCCCCCGCGAAAGCGAGTTACACGGGCGGAAAAGTCGGCTGGCCGCTCCCCTCAAGCTCCAACATAACCTCAAGATTCGTCGCCCGCAAAAACCCCGTCACAGGCAAAAGCGAGTTCCACAAGGGCATCGATATCGCCGCCCCCTACGGGTCGGATATCGTCGCGGCGGAGGGCGGCACGGTCATCTCCGCCGTGACGGGCTGGGGCGGCGGATACGGCAACAACCTTGTAATCAGCCACGGAAACGGGCTTAGCACACTGTACGGACACTGCTCGAAACTCCTCGTGTCATCAGGGACGGTGGTGAAAAAAGGACAGGTAATCGCAAAGGTCGGAAGTACGGGCAACTCGACGGGCAATCACCTGCATTTTGAGGTACGCGTGAACGGCGTTCCGAACGACCCGATGCCCTACGTGCGATAAATAAAATACAATAGGAATGGTGATTTTTTTGGTATTAGACGCTAGCGGACTAAACTCCGCTGAGACACAAGATAACTTTGCGCGGGATTACGCGGCGCGGGGGAGTTACCGAAAAGCCCTTGAATGTTACAAAAGAGCGCTTGAAATACGGCGCGAGCGTATAGGAGAGTTCTCGTCCGAAACTGTCACGAGTTATGTCAACTTAGCGAAAATGTACAGCGCGCTTCTGGAATACGACAACGCCCTTGAGGCGCTTCTTGACGCGCTTAAGATAAACCGCAAGTTCAACTCTTCGGAACATTTGTCGATGGGAGTTCTGTACTCGTCGATAGCGCAGGTTTACGACGCGAAAAACGAGTTTGAAACGTCGCTTGAATACTACACTCAGGCGCTCGCCATAAATGAAAAAACCTTCGGGACGCACCCCAACACCGTAACGCTGCTCTCAAAAACGGCGAACTCCTGCTTTGCCCACAAGGACTACGAAAAAGCTCTCGACTACTACAAACGCGCCGTCCGCACGAACGAAGACCTGCACGGTATGGCACACGTCTCGAACGCCGTGCTTTACGAAAAACTGGGCGACACGTATTTTGAAACGAACGACACGCCAAACGCCGAAAAATTCTACAACAGCGCGATATCGACATACAAAAGTGTCCGCGCCGAAAACGGCGACGACTGCAAACGCGTTCTTGAAAAATTCCAGCGCATACTATGAAAAATATATTTTATCCATATGATACAGAACTTGGCAAAATTGTGATAGCGTCTGACGGAACGGGGATTACCGCCGTGCAAACGCTTTCTTGGTTTGAGGAAATAAACAAAATTTGCGAAAAATCCGCCGACAAGTTTACGGACGAGGCGGCGCGGCAGTTGGAGCAGTATTTCGCGGGAAAAAGGAAGGTATTTGAGCTGCCGTTACATATGAGCGGGACGAGTTTTCAAAAATCGGTGTGGGACGCGCTTCGCGGGATTCCGTATGGGCGGACTGTGACATACAAGCATATAGCAAAAGCCGTCGGTAACGAAAAGGCAAGCCGCGCCGTCGGCGGGGCGAATCACAACAACCCCGTTTGGATAATCGTGCCCTGTCACCGCGTCGTCGGCTCAAACGGTTCTTTGACGGGCTACGCGGCGGGCGTTGAGGTTAAAAGATATCTGCTCGAGCTTGAACGGCGTTTTTTGTGATAAAAAAGCCGCCCTGCGCTTTGGACGGCTTTTTTTGTTATATAGTATATTCGTCTGACGTTTCCATAAGTCCGTATTCGGTTAGAATTTCTTCAAGGCGTTCCTGTGACATAGGCCGCGGGACGACAAAGTTTGTATTTTCCTCAATGTTTTTCGCAAGCTGACGGTATTCGTTCGCTTGGTCGGCATCGGGCTTGTACTCGATAACGGTTTTCTTGTGGATTTCGGCGCGTTGAACGACGTTATCACGCGGAACGAAATGGATAAGCGTCGTGCCGAGTTCGGCGGCGAAAGCGCGGAGCAAGTCTTTTTCGCGGTCGACGTTGCGGCTGTTGCAGATAACGCCGCCGAGACGCACGCCGCCCTGTTTCGCGTACCGCGCTATACCTTTCGCGATATTGTTCGCGGCATAGAGAGCCATCATCTCGCCCGACGCGACAATGTAGATTTCACGCGCCTTGCCCTCGCGGATAGGCATCGCGAACCCGCCGCACACAACGTCGCCGAGTACGTCGTAGAACACATAGTCAAGGTCGTCCGTGTACGCGCCGAGTCTTTCAAGAAGTCCGATAGACGTGATAATACCGCGTCCCGCGCAGCCTACGCCAGGCTCGGGTCCGCCCGATTCCACGCACCGCGCCCCGCCGAACCCCTCTTTGAGGATTAGCGGAAGGTCGACGTCCTCGCCGGTGGAACGGATTGTGTCGAGTACGGTCCTTTGCGCCAATCCGCCAAGGAGCAGGCGTGTCGAATCCGCTTTAGGGTCGCACCCGACGACCATCGCCCTGCGTCCGTTTTCAACAAGCGCGGCGGTGAGGTTTTGGGTTGTCGTGGACTTGCCGATGCCGCCTTTTCCATATATCGCTATCTGACGTATGCTTGAGTTAATATCTTTCTTCACTTTAAGTCCTCCATATCATATATGTATTATATGAATATTATAGCTCGGCTAATTTTTTTTGTCAATATGCCTATGAATCTCCGATTTAATGTTTTCAGCGTCAAGTATCTCGCCCGACGCGCTCTTTTGCGCGTAATCAAAGCCTGCCTGATACGCCCGCGTCGCGACGGCGTACAGCAAAAAAACCGTCACGACGGATATGGCAATATTTGTAAGCGAACCCAGTATGAACCCCGCGATTTCGCCTTTATCGCCGCGCATCAGACAACGCCCGCGCCAACTGGTCGGGGCAGGACGTACCGCGCGCGCCGCACTGTATTCCGCTAAGTTTTTTTATCACATCGTCAATCGGCATACCCACCACAAGAGAACTTATGCCGTTGGTGTTTCCCGCGCAGCCGCCCTCGAAATCGACGCTTTTGACGACGCCGTTTTCGGTGTCGAAGTGGATTGCTTTTGAGCAGACTCCGTTTGTTTTGAAAGTAGTCATATGGATTGTCCTCCTTTGCTTTTATATATTATACACCAAAAAATCGGTTACGTCTTTAGTTTTTTAATTGCGCAGCGTATTGACAAATTTTTTTAATCTGGTATAATGAAAAATGATTGTATAAGTTTTGATTACTGAGAGGTGTTTTTGTGGCGTTTGAGGGGCTTTCCGAAAAACTGCACGAGATTTTCCGCAACCTTAATTCAAAGGGTTCTCTTTCCGAAAAAGACGTTACTCTCGCCTTGCGCGAGGTTAAACTGGCTCTTTTGGAAGCGGACGTAAATTTTAAGGTCGTCAAAAATTTTATAAATTCCGTTTCGGAAAAGGCGGTCGGCGAAAGTGTGCTAAAGAGCCTTACTCCAGGGCAGCAGGTAATCAAAATCGTGAACGGCGAACTTACGGAACTTTTGGGGAGTACGAACAGCAAACTGACGTTTTCCTCAAAACCTCCTACAATATTTATGCTCGTGGGACTTCAGGGCGCGGGCAAGACGACGGCGGCGGGAAAACTCGGTGTCGCGCTCAAAAAGCAGGGGAAACGCCCGCTTTTGGCGGCTTGCGACGTGTACCGCCCCGCCGCCGTTAAGCAATTGCAGGTGACGGGCAAAAACTACGACATACCCGTGTTCGCGCTTGAGGGTTCAAAAAACCCCGCCTTGATTGCGAAGGCGGCAGTCGAACACTCCGCCGCCGAAAAAAACGACGTAATCATTTTGGACACGGCGGGCAGACTTCAGATTAACGAAGAACTGATGCAGGAACTCCGCGACATTAAACAGAAAGTGCATCCGCAGGAAATTCTGCTTGTCGTCGATTCTATGACGGGGCAGGACGCGGTGACTGTCGCCCAGTCCTTTGACGAAACCTTGGGGCTTGACGGGATAATCCTCACGAAACTTGACGGGGATGCGCGGGGCGGGGCGGCTCTCTCCGTCAAGCAAATCACGGGCAAGCCGATAAAATTCGTCGGAATGGGCGAAAAGGCGACCGACCTTGAACCCTTCTACCCCGACCGAATGGCGTCGCGGATTTTGGGAATGGGCGACGTGATTTCGCTGATTGAAAAGGCGCAGGACGCAATCGACAACGAGGCGGCGATGCTCCTCGACAAGAAAATCCGCGCGCAGGAATTTACTTTTGAGGACTTTATGCTGCAGTTAGCCCAAATCAAGAAAATGGGGCCTCTCAAGGACCTTATGGGTATGATTCCAGGGGCGAACCTGCAAAACGCCCAGATTGACGAAAACGCCCTCGTCTACATTGAGGCGATGATTGGCTCGATGACGCCTTACGAACGCGCCAACCCCTCCTGTCTGAACGCGTCGCGCAAAAAACGTATAGCGAGCGGGAGCGGACGCACGATTCAGGACTTGAACAGATTCATCAAACAGTTTGAGGAAATGAAAAAAATGATGAAAATGTTCGGAGACAACACAAAGGCGTTGAAAAACGGACGGTTTAAGCTGCCCTTTGGGCTTGGATAATATGCTGAAAGGAGGTGTACGAATTGCTTAAAATCAGATTGACAAGACTTGGTTCAAAGAAAAACCCATTTTACAGAATAGTCGTAAGCGAGGCGAAAAACGCGCGTGACGGACGGTATCTGGAGGATATAGGTATCTACGACCCGACGAAAGAACCCTGCGTACTTAAAGTAAACAGCGAACAAGCCAAAAAATGGCTCGGGAACGGCGCGCAGCCGACAGAAGTCGTAACGAGACTGTTCAAAACGGCGGGCGTTTTATAGAAATTTTTGGCGGAGGGGGAGGCTGACTTCCCCTGCCTCCGATTATGTGAGGTCTTTTGTATGAAAGATTTGTTGGAATTTATCGCTAAAAATATCGTGGACAAACCCGAGGAAGTTTCCGCCACCCAAACCGAAACGGAACGCGGGACGTTGCTCGAACTCAAAGTCGCTCCCGAGGATATGGGCAAGATAATCGGCAAACAGGGGCGAATCGCCAAGGCGGTACGCGCCGTGATTAAAGCCGCCGCAATTCATAGCAACAAAAAGGTAATTATCGAAATTATACAGTAGCGTGGGGTGTAATATGAGTAGATTAAGCCTGTTAGTAGAGGGATTGTCTGTTACGGTAATAGGCGTGCTTATAGTCGCCGTGATTTTGCTCGTGATTTCTTTTATGATAGACGTTTTTCGCGTTATGTCGCAAAAGAAAGAACAAAAGCCGGAACAAAAGCTGGAAGTTCCCGTCGCTCCCGCAATCGTAGAAACGGACGATTCGGAACTTGTCGCCGTAATCACCGCCGCCATTGCCGCGTCTCTCGGCACGCATACGGACAGGCTGGTCGTCCGTTCCATAAAAAAAGCCGTACTAAGGGGTGTCTGACGTGGATTTCTTTAACCTACTTAAAGAGGCGGTTTTCGGACTCGCCGCAAGTTCGGGGTTCGCGCTGTTTTTCAAAGGCGACAACTACCTGTACATAATAATGATAGGTATATCACTTCTGCTTATATATCTTGCCATCGTAAAAAACTATGAACCGCTTTTGCTTCTCCCGATTGCCTTTGGTATGCTTTTGGCGAATCTCCCTGGGTCTAACCTGATGTTGCCGCCGACTGCCTCGGAAAACGGCGGTTTGTTGTGGTATCTCTACCAAGGCGACGAACTGGGCATCTTCCCGCCGCTTATTTTCTTGGGCGTCGGAGCGATGACGGATTTCGGCCCTCTAATCGCGAACCCGCGAAGTATCTTGCTGGGCGGCGCGGCGCAGATGGGTATCTTTGCCGCGTTTTTAGGCGCGTTACTCCTTGGTTTCACGCCGCAGGAAGCGTCCTGTATCGGGATAATCGGCGGCGCGGACGGTCCTACCACGATATTCCTCTCGAACAAACTCGCCCCGCATATGCTTGCGACGGTCGCCGTCGCGGCGTATTCGTATATGGCGCTCGTGCCGATTATTCAGCCGCCTGTTATGAAACTCCTCACGACAAAAGAAGAACGCGCTATAAAGATGGAGCAGCTCCGCGTCGTGAGCAAAACCGAAAAAATAATCTTCCCGATAGCCGTGACGATTCTGGTGGTTCTTCTTATCCCCGACTGCGCTCCGCTTATCGGTATGCTTATGCTCGGCAACCTTTTTAAGGAATCTATGGTGACGGAGAAACTCGCCCGCGCCGCGTCCGAATATATGATGTACATTATCACGATTTTTCTTGGCGTAACCGTCGGCGCGACGGCAAGGGCGGATACTTTCCTAAACCCCAAAACCTTGGGCGTTTTCCTCCTGGGGCTTGTGGCGTTCGCGTCGGCGACGGCGTGCGGCATACTCCTCGGGAAAATTATGTGCAAGGCGACGCACGGCAAGGTCAACCCGCTTATCGGGGCGGCGGGCGTTTCCGCCGTGCCTATGGCGGCGCGTGTCGCCCAGAAAGTCGGCGCGTCGGAGAACCCAAACAACTACCTCCTTATGCACGCAATGGGGCCGAATGTCGCGGGCGTTATCGGCTCGGCTGTTGTCGCGGGCGTATTCCTCTCACTCTACAAAATATGAAAACCCTGAAATTTATCATAAGCTTAACAGTCATAGTCTTCATAATATGCGCGGTATCTATCCCGAGCCGAAAGTATATGTATCTTGATACCGACGAGTTCGCTATGTTTTCGATAGCGGCTCATTTTGCTGGGCTTGACTGGGGAGATATAGCGTCCCAAAACGCGTACTATTCGTATGGATACGCCGTTTTGCTTATCCCGCTGTTTCATTTGTTTGAGAATATGACGGATATATACCGCGCCGCACTAACTCTTAACGCGGTTTTCGCGGCGTTGGTCGTCCCCGTGGCGTATTATCTGCTCAGGCAATGGGGGCTTAGGGATATAAAAGAGGACAAAACGGTGGTTTTGTTCCTTGTTTTCGCGTCCGTAACCGTATGTTCGCTCTCCTACACGATTCTGGGCTGGGGAGAGACGCTGCTGATTCTTTTGGCGTGGGTAAACACCGCTCTGATATATAAACTGCAAAAAAACGGGACAAAAACCTTTTGGTTCGCCCTAAGCGGGTTTTTGCTCGTGTATATGTATATGATACATATGCGTTCGCTCGGCGTACTGGCGGCGGGCGTTATAGCGGTGTCCCTTATGAAAGTGTTCGGCAAAATAGGACGCAAAAACTTTGTCGTCTTTTTGGCGGCTGTATCGGTTTTCTTTCTCCTTAGTTTTTACATAAAAGCATATATGCAAGAGGTTGTGTGGCTCTCAAAACTTTCAAACATAAACGATTACGGGGGGCAGCTGGAAAAAATAAAGTTCCTGTTCACTCCCGAAGGGCTGTACGAAACTTTTCGCGTCTTTGTCGGGCAGACTTTTTATATCGGGCTCGCGTCGGGGCTTCTCGTCTATCTCGCGGTCGCCGATTTAGTCAAATATCATATAAAAAACGGCAAAAAAGACTTTGATTTCGCGCTAACCTTCCTCTTGCTCGGGTTTTTATTCACTTTCATAATAAGCGTGATATTTATGAACCGCCCGAAAAGGCTTGACCACGTGGTGTACGGGCGTTACAACGACATAATGTATAATATCCTCTCCTTGTATATTTTGGCAAAACTCCGTTTTGTAAAAAAACGGACGGCGGCGGCTGTTTTGGCGGCGTTCACTCTTGTCTCTTTGGCGGCTATCCGGTTTATACGCGTATACTATCTGGACAATCTACGCGGACTCCAAAAACACAGCGCGTTGATGATTGACACTATTTGGGACACGCATATAGCTCTAAAGGATATTATGCAATACGCCCCCGTTTTTTACGCGCTTCTAGTATTCGTACTTTTTATGATACCCTTTATCTCGCGGAAAAAATCAAAGTCGTTTCTGGCTCTTCCGATAATTCTTTCGATATGCTTTGGCTACGCGCAATTTAGTCAATTTAATCAAATATTGGCGTCTATGGATAAATCCCACGACGGTTTGGAATCCCTTACAAAGAGCGCGGTCGGTTTGCCCGTGTACGCCCCCTTAGGCGACTACAACTACGGATATATACAAATGTATATGAAAGATACGCCGCTTAGGGGTGTGAACTTTGACGAGATAGAAGACGGCGAATACTACCTGTTCTCAAATTTGGCGTCCTACGGGGATTTGTTCACATATGCTTTGAAAAACAACACAAAATTAGAAATTATCGGAAGTAATTCGAATTTTTATCTGTACAAAGGTTCTAAAGCCGAATACGCGTCTATACCTATGCCGCGAATATGTTTTATCCTAGGCGGACTCGGAGACACGACAAAGGCGGGAACGACACGCGAATATATCGCGCCGAATAGCGTCGTAATACCCGCGGGGGACTACTCTATTGACGTAGATTTAGAAATCGGCGGCGGCGCAAGCGGAGATTTCGGCAAAGTGGAATTTACCTCCAAAGGTTTGGTTTTCGCGAACGCCGCCATAGATTCCCCAAAATTTACTATCCCCGTACACCTTGACAGGGACATAACCCCGTTCACCTTTACAATTCACGCGAACGAGAATATCAAATTCAATCAATTACTCTTCTTACGCAAAAAATAATTTTCGGATACAGGTTTTTCCATTTTAATATATATCAATTCCTTTGGGTGCGGGGCGTCGGCTACCGCTCCCTTTTCGTTTCGCATTTCCGTAATTGTTTGGGCGAAGCCGCCGTCTATGCCGCCCTCGGGCGAAAGCACCTCAATCGTATCCCCGACAGAAAATTTGTTGCGCTGTTCAATCTCGGCGATTTTCGTCTCCTCGTCATAAGAACGCACCACCCCCGCAAAATCGTAACTTCGTTCATATGACGAACTCTCGTATATCTGCTCGGGTTTGCCGAAATAGAACCCCGTCGTGAAAACGCGGTTGCTCGTCTTTCCTATTTCCGCCAAATATTTGCCCTTGTTCCGTTCGTAATCCTCTGGGCAGGTAAAATAATCGTCGATAGCGGCGCGGTACGCTTTGAGCGTCGCGGCGATATAGTACGGCGTTTTCATTCGCCCCTCGATTTTGAAACTGCTGAGCCCGCTTTGCGCCAACTCGGGGATATGCGAAATCATACATAAATCCTTTGAGTTAAAAAGATACGTCCCGCGTCCGTCCTCATACATCGGGAAAAACTCCCCCTCGCGGCTCGTCTCCTTTATGTAAAACGGCTCATATTCCCAGCGGCAAGGCTGGGCGCAAGCTCCTCTGTTCGCGTCACGCCCCGTCAAAAAATTGCTTATAAGGCAACGCCCCGAATATGACATACACATCGCGCCGTGTACAAACGCCTCCGTCTGCGCGTCCGTCAAATTCCCGTTTATCTCCCGTATTTCCCCCAAAGAAAGCTCACGCGCAAGCACAATCCGTGACGCTCCAAGCTCCGCCCAGAATTTTGCCGAAACATAGTTTGTCGTGTTCGCCTGTGTGCTTATGTGTATTTGCGTGTTCTTAAGCTCTCTTTGCGCAACCGAAAAAACGCCGAGGTCGGACACAATCACCGCGTCCGCCCCGATTTCCTCAAGATACCTGAGATAATCAGGAAGTTCAATGAAATCAGAGTTATGCGCGAAAATATTCACCGTGACATACACGTTTATCCGCTTGCCTGCAAAGCCGTGGGCGTAATCCACCGCCTTTTTAAGCTCCTCATAACCGAAATTTTTCGCCGAGGCGCGAAGCCCGAAATTCTTTCCGCTCAAATATACCGCGTCCGCCCCGTATATACAAGCCGTTTGCAGCTTCTCAAAATCCCCCGCGGGGGCAAGCAATTCGGGTTTTTTTATCATAAAGACAGCCCTCCGTATTCGTTCGTCTTGTGGACGAGAGCAAGCCCGTCGCCAAGCGGGATAAGGGACGTTCGCAACCCTTTTGTTCCGCATACTTTCGCCAAAAACTCGTTCATTCGCGTGTGTGTCGTGCGGTTGCGGCGTTTGACGCGAAGGCGTTCGCCCGCGACGCTCCCGCCCTGAAAACAGTCGTCCGCCAGAAGAACCCCGCCTGTCCTAAGCAGCTCCATACAAAACGGCAGCATATTTATATACTGCCCCTTTGCCGCGTCCATAAATATAAAATCATAGCGCGGAGCAATCGGGGATTGCGTCAGAATCTCCAAAACTTTGAGCGCGTCCCCCGCAATCAGCGTAATCCTGTCCGCAAGCCCCGTTTTCCTGAAATTCTCCCGTGCCGCGTCTATCATAATCTCGTATCTGTCGATAGTCGTGATATGCGCCTCGGGCAGAGTTTCCGCCATAAGCATAGCCGAAAACCCAATGCAGCACCCGATTTCCAAAATACGAGACGGCACGGCGACAGAAAGCAGAGTTTTTAAAAAAGCCGCCGCGTCCGCAGGGATAATCGGCAGCCCCTCCGCCCGCGCCGCCCTCTCGATTTCGCCAAGTTTCCCGCCCGTTTGGGGCAGTATATTTGTTATGTATTCCGTAAGTTCGCTCATATGACCACCTCTAAAAGTATATCATATTTTCGGGGATTTTTACATAACCTGTATAAAGCATTTTTGCCCACAGGGAGGTTGTAACAATGAGCAATATCACAAAAGGAAACATTACCCTTGATAAAAAAATAGCGCGTGAAACGACGCAGTACCTGCACGAGGGTGAAATAATCGTGCCCGACAACAAACCAGATATCGCGTCGCTTTTGATTTCGGACGCGAACGTGTTGATTGAGCGGGCGGAGGCGGGGAGCGGGCGGGTCGCCTACACGGGTTTGCTTCTGCTTAACGTGTCGTATCTGGCGCGGGGGGCGACAAAACAAGTCTGCGGGCTTAAGGCGTCGCACACCGTGGACGATTTCCTGAATATGGAGGAGATAACGCCCGCCAGCACGGCGGAAGTCTCGGCTGTCATCGAGAATGTCGAGTACAAGGTTATCAACGACAGAAAGATAGGTTTCCGCGCCGTTCTTTCTGTCGCGGCGGCGGGAATTACAAAGGAAACGAGCGAGATAATCACCGACATAGACGGAGAGGGCATCGGCGCGTCCCAGCTCCTCAAGTCCGAACTTAAAATCAACAAATATATACTTAGCCGACGGGAAACCGTGACGGCGGGCGAGGACATAACCCTCTCGGCGGGCAAGCCGAATATCCGCGAGGTTCTTTGGTGCGGCGTGACCGTGGTCGGACGCGACGTCAAGACGACACGAGGAAAAGCGAGCGTGTCGGGGACTCTTAACGTGAACATACTATACAAGGGCGACGACGATAAAACGCCCTTGTATATCGAACAGGAGATACCCTACACCGTGTCGGCGGAGTCGGACGAACTCACGGAAAACCAGTTCGCGGACGTAAACGTTTACGCGGGGGAGACGAACGTGAACGTAAAACCCGACGTTGACGGCGAGGATAGGGTGCTTTCGGTTGAAGCGGCGGTGAACGCGTCCTTTAACATATACGCCCTTGACAGCTTACAGGTTTTAGAAGACGCGTACAGTCTCAACCAAACGGCGAAAATCGAAAAGTCCGAGGTAAAATACTCGAAACTCATTTGCCGAAACAAGAACCAGACGCAAATCAAAGAGGTTATCACCCTCCCGCCCGAAAGCCCCGAGGTTCTCCAGATTTTCCGCGCAAAAGGCGACGTGTTCCTTGACGAAACAAAGGTAATCGACGACAAGGTAATCGCCGAGGGCTTCATCAAATGCGACGTATTGTACATAGCGGGCAGCGACGAAACGCCCTTGTATTCATATAAATGCGACATACCGTACAGACAGGTGATTGAAACAAAAGGAGCAAGGGCGGGCTGTATAGTACATATTGAAAGCGTTATCGAACACGCGGGCGTGAATATGCTTTCAGGGAAGGAGGCGGAATTGCGCTTCCTCCTCTGTTTCAACGTGAGCGTGTCGGAGGAACGCTCGGGGGCGATGATTACCTCCATAGAGTTCACCGATATGACCCGCGAGGAACTTGCCGCCGCGCCAAGTATGGTAATCTATACGGCGCAAAAAGGCGACACACTCTTTAACGTGGCAAAAAAATACAACACCACAACCGACGACATTGCGTCAATCAACGAAATCGAACCCACCGACAAAATCTTTGCGGGACAAAAATTCCTTATTGTCAAACGAACGAATTTGTAGAAAAAAAAGTCCTCTCAAATCTTGAGGGGACTTTTTATATTTTATCAGGAAACGATTGCGCGTTTTTTGATTATAATCGGTTCTTCGATTGTGCCGACAAGGCGTTTGCCGTCGCTTAGGACGACTTCTTTATCAAGGATAGCGTTTTCGACGAAACAGTCGCGTCCGATTACGCAGCCCTCCATGATGATTGAGCCTAGGATATGGGAGTTGTCGCCGACTACCACCTTGCGGAAGAGTACGGAGTTTTCGACTTTGCCGTTTATGATACTGCCGCTCCCGAGAAGGGAGTTGCGGAATTCCGAACCCGTGTTGAGTTTCGCGGGGGGTTCGTCTTTCGGTTTGGTCTCGATAAAAGGTTCTTGGCGGGTGAAAATATCGCGGATATCTTTTTTAAGGAAGTCCATATTCACGTCATAGTAAGCGCGTATGGAATTGATGGATTTCCAGTAGCCCTTGTAGTCATATGCGTAAACTTTGAGTTTGCGGCGGTAGCGTTCCACGATATCGCGGACGAAATCATAACGCCCTTCCTCGACCACCGCCTCAAGAAGTTTTATGAGGAGGGAGCGGGAGATTACGTATGTGCCGAGCGAAATTGTGCGGCTTTGCGGTTCGATTGGTTTTTCCTCAAAATCGGTCACGCGTCCGTCCGCGTCCTGCGAAACGACGCCGTACACGCAGAGGTTCTCGTTTTCGTCCTCGGCGACGTTTCGTGTCATAATGGTTATGTCGGCGCCCGTGCGTATATGTTCGTCTATCATTTCGTTATAGTCGATTTTGTACACTGTGTCGCCCGACGTTATAACGACATACTGCTCGTTGCTTCGGCGCAGAAACGAAATGTTTTGGTAAATCGAGTCCGCCGTGCCGCGAAACCAAAAAGCGTTGTCGGCGGAGATAAACGGCGTGAAAACGAAAAGCCCGCCGTGTTTGCGCCCTAAGTCCCACCACTTCGCGGAGGAAAGGTGGTCGTGCAAACTTCTCGAGTTATACTGGGTGATTACGGCGACTTTGCCGATACCCGAATTTGACATATTGCTGATTGCGAAGTCCACCGTGCGGTAGCTGCTGCCGATAGGCATAGCCGCCGTCGCACGCAGACTCGTAAGAGAGCCAAGGCGTTCGCTGTTTCCGCCCGCCAAAATTATTCCCACAGCATTCATATTTTCACCCCTCCCACAGTAACTGTCCCGCCGCTTAGAAGCGTATTGTTATGGTATTTGGAAGAATCGGTAACGCCCGAAATCACGCAGTTTTTGCCGATTTGCACGTTTGGCGGAACGACGCTGTTTTCAGCGATAACGGAGATGCCCGTGAAGTACACGTTAGGCTTTTCCTCATTCGGGGTGTTGTCGCCCTCTCCGATTGTAACGTTGTCGCCGACCGTACTTCCGCTGTCGATAATCACGCGGTTCAGTTTGGTGTTTTTGCCGATTTTGCAGTTTTGGAGGATTATGGAGTCGATTACGACCGCGCCCTCATCAACGATTACGTTGGGACCCAGCACGGAGTTCTGGACTTTGCCGTAAACCTCACAGCCGCTCGAGATAAGGGCGGACTGAATCTCGGAGTTTACGCCCGTATACAGCGGAGGCTGGTGGGGTTCTTCCGTGTAAATTTTGCAGAAATCGTCATAGAGGTTGAAAGCGGGGACTGTTTTGATAAGTTCCATATTAGTGTCCCAATACGCCTCGATTGTGCCGACGTCTCTCCAGTACGCGTCATAGCGGAAAGCGTACAGAGTGTCGTTGTCCGCCAGAAGCATCGGGAGGATATGCTTGCCGAAGTCGCTGTCCGGGTGAATCCCGTCGTCCTTGATAAGCGCCTCGCGGAGTTTTTTCCACGTGAAAATGTAGATACCCATAGACGCAAGGGTGCTTTTCGGGTGGGCGGGTTTTTCCTCAAACTCGTAAACCTTGCCGTCCGGCTCGGTGTTAAGTATACCCATACGGGTCGCTTCCTCGGGGCTTACGTCCATCACGGCGACGGTCGCCGCGCATTTGTTCTTTTTGTGGAACGCGAGCATTTCGGAGTAATCCATTTTGTAGATGTGGTCTGTGCCGAGGACAAGGACATACTCTGGGTTGTATTCGTCAATGAACGATATGTTTTGGTAAATCGCGTTCGCCGTACCCGAATACCATTCGCCCGTATCGCCCTTGACACGCGGGGAAAGAATAGTCACGCCGCCGTTTCTGCGGTCTAAATCCCACGGGATACCGATACCGAGATGCTGGTTCAGGGACAGCGGCTGATACTGCGTCAAAACGCCGACGGTATCAATGCCCGAGTTGATACAGTTGCTCATCGGAAAGTCTATGATACGGTATTTCCCGCCGAAAAAAACAGCGGGTTTCGCTTTTTCGGCTGTAAGTACGCCCAAACGGCTGCCTTGACCGCCTGCCAAAAGCATAGCTATCATTTCTTTTTTGCGCATAAATTTCCACCTACCTATGATTAATTTTTTATTACCGTCTTCGTTGCTTTTATAAGTAATATAATAACTTAATTTCTTTCATTAGGCAAGAATTTTTTTATAATTCTTTAAATGTAGTCTAAAACCCGTAAAAATATGTTATAATTTATAGAAAATACTTACAGAGGTATATATTATGGATATTGGGAAAAATCTTTATTTTATAGGTATCGGCGGGGTAAGTATGAGCGGAATTGCCGAGATACTTATTTCTAAGGGATACAAAGTCGCGGGGACGGATATGGCTGAATCCGTCACGACACAGCGTCTAAGGAGTCTGGGAATAACTGTAAACATCGGGCATAACAAAGAAAACATTACAAACGGTATAGATACGGTTGTGTACACCGCCGCCGTAAAACAGGATAACCCCGAACTTATAGCCGCGAGAGAACAGAATATACCCGCCATAGAACGCGCCGTACTTTTGGGAAGTCTTGCCAAAGAATACAAGACGACCCTAGGCATCGCGGGTATGCACGGAAAAACCACCGTAACCTCAATGATTTCCGAGGTCTTGTTAGACACCGACCCCACAGTCACCGTCGGCGGATTCCTTGACAGCATACAAGGAAATTTCCGCGTCGGGCGTTCCGACACCTTTATTTTTGAGGCGTGCGAATATTGCGACAGTTTTCTGCGGTTTTTTCCGACACACGGCGCGATTCTTAACATAGAAGAAGACCATTTGGACTACTTCAAAGATTTGGCGCATATACGCCGCTCCTTCAAGCAATACGCGGAAAACGTAAGCGAAACGCTGGTGATAAACAACACCATAGAGGACATAGCCGAAATCACAGAAAACACAAAGGCGCGGGTCATAACCTTCGGAGACGAAAACAGCGACTACTTCGCAAAAAACCTCACCTTTGACGCAAACGGATTCCCCGCCTTTGAAATTCACGAGAAAGGACACCCCCCGCTCGCCGTAAAACTAAGCGTCGTCGGCGAACACAACGCGGCGAACGCCGTCGCGGCATACGCGCTCGCCCGCTCCTTGGGGATTTCCGCGTCCGCGATTGCCGATAAACTGAGCAAATTCGGGGGGACGCGCCGCCGTTTCGAACACAAGGGGACGTACAACGGCGCGGCGATAGCCGACGACTACGCCCACCACCCCACCGAGATAAAAATGGCGTTATCCGCCGCGAAAAACGCCGCACGCGGCAAGGTTATCTGCCTCTTCCAGCCCCACACCTACAGCCGCACAATCACCCTCTTT
>BNUF01000024.1 GCA_025997155.1 Clostridia bacterium | reverse complement strand
TTAATCCCGCGTACATAAAAACCCCCGTCCACTCGTTGCACACTGAAAGCAGGGAGTATCCGCGTGACGCGCTATAAGACGGACTACCAAGCAGACGCGGGGTTTTAATAATATCAAGGCAAGGGGGAAGAAATGGACGCGTCAATAAAACTATATGAAAAAGAAATACGCGTGCTTACTACGCTACCTGACGAAAATTTGGTACTTATAGTGAGGTCGCTGTTGCTATCGGCGATAGACGAGGAAATGCTCGAACTTGACCCTATGAGCAACGCTGTATTTGAGCTAATCAAGGCACAAACAGAACGGGCAAGGGATTTGTCCGAAAAGAGGAAAGAGAGCGGTTCACGAGGCGGCGCATCTACAAACAATGCAAACGCCGAAACAGGACAAGCAAACGATAAGCAAAAACAAGCAAACGCCGAAACAGGACAAGCAAACGATAAGCAAAAACAAGCAAACGCCGAAACAGGACAAGCAAAAACAAGCACGAATACGAATACGAATACGAGTACGAATACGAGTACGAATACGAAAGAGAGCGAGAGTGCGTACGCACCCACTCCCGCGACCTCACAATCAGAGGACGAAATCGGACATTGCAAAAGCGAGTGTGCGCAACCAATCACCGATACCGCAAATACAACGTCAAATCCCGTCAAGACTTGCAAAAGCAAATGGGCGAAACCAACGGTTGACGAAATAAGGGCGTATTGCATGGAACGGAGAAATGATATATCCCCACAAAGATTTTTCGACTATTACGAATCCAAGGGGTGGATTGTGGGGAAAAGCCCTATGAGGGACTGGAAAGCCGCTGTTCGAACATGGGAACAAAACGGAAGTGACAACCACGCCCAAAAACAAGAGGCAGGAGGAAAACAAAATGACAAGTATGCTGGAATGTGTGGAGACACTGTTTATCTCTGACAGCGAATTAAACCAAACAGCCGTGGAAGGGCTTGAACTTTTTCCTACCGCCAGTCCGCGAGATGATTTATTGAGCGAGGACACGACCTTGAATTTTGGGTATCGTTTTTGTTCGACGACCCTGCGGACAGCGTCAAGCTATACGCGACAAAATGGCACGGCGGTATCCGAAATCGAAAAAACAAAATAAGGAAACCGCGAATACGGCAGGGTAATGCGAGAGGGGACAACAAAAATGGACGAATTAATCAGAATCAATCACGACGAAAACGACAACGCGACGGTGAGCGGTCGGGAACTTCACGCGGCACTTGAAGTAGAAACGCCGTATACAATGTGGTTTGAACATATGCACTAGTATGGGTTTTCAGAAAATACAGATTTTTTATTGGTGTGATATACTCTAAGAGGTGTTTTAATCGGACACCTAATAAACGAGGCAGTCGCTACGTTTGCGGCACAAGCGGACTGGCACAATCACACGGCGAACCGCCTGAAAGGAGAGCGTTATAGAACTTGATTATGTACAGGCGGGCGATTATTTGTTGCCCGCACTCAAACTCAGAGACCCGCCGGACGCACCGCCTATCGGGCGTTACGGCAAAATGCGGATGGCGTTTCTGAAAGAACATCGCCTAGTTGAGTATAGCCGACTAGTGCTATCGGAGTGCTTGTGCCTTACAAAATCTGGGGCGATGACGGGGCTTCGGGCAAAGATTTCCAACGCCCGGCGTTTCAGGAGATGTACGACGAGATTGAAAAGGGCAGCATCGATACCATGGCGGTCAAAGAATTAGACCGTTTCGGGCGGGCGTACCTTGAATCGGGAATGTACCGCGAGGAGTTTCGCAAGCTCGGCGTTCGGTTTATATCGCTTGCCAAAAACCTTGACAGCGCGAACGGTGACGGCGACGATTTCACACCTTTCCGCGAGGTCATAAATGAATTTTATCTCCGCCAGTACAGCAAGAAGATTAAGGCGGCGTACAAGTCGCGGGGATTGGCGGAAAAGCAGACGTCGAGCTTTTGTCCATATGGATATTACAAGTCGCCGGAGGATAAAAATCAATGGCTGGCGGATAGCTATGCCGCCGACATCGTACGCCGAGTGTTCCTAATGACGATGGACGGCAAGGGGCCGTATCAAATCTGCTGTGGACTTGAAGCGGAGAAGATACTTACGCCAGGCGAGTATCTCGCGGAGAAAGGTACGGGACGAGCAACACGGTTTACAGGTTGGCAAAGGTGGATTAAAAACAACTGGTGAACATCGGACTGGCTGCCTTTGCCCTGTGGGATGTCATCTCGATAAAGAGAACCGCTTCCAGCGACTGAAACAGACGCACCCGCAACTATACAATTATGTGATTGACTCGCTGAAACTCGGCGATTTTCTTGATTATGTGGGGGTGAAATATAAATGAGCCTTGGAAAAATGAATACCAACATCAATATCATAAACACCACGCCGACCAAAGATGCGGAGGGCTTCACAACGCACGGCGACGCGATTATAGCCTCTGTCAGAGTACACAAAGAAAGCCGCGCCAACACAGCGGTGTGGGAGCGGATTGTCAACAATACCGCCTTTTCAACCGTTACGGCGATATTTCGCTTCCGCAAAATTCCCGAACTGACTATCGATAGGTCATAGCCGTTTACGCGCAAAAGGTTGATAACGGCTTTGCGTAACTCGCCCCTTGTTGTCGCCTCCAAATAGGTTTGGTTCAATTCAGATGTGACCGTAACCGCCGCCAAACATACCGCAATCGCGGATTTGGACGCTTTTAACATATAATTAGCAGACTTTTTCAAAAATCACTTTGTCGTCGTCAAGCCGCGCTATAACGGTATCGCCGTCGCGGAATTCGCCTTGCAGGGTTTTTTCGGCGAGAATGTCCTCGATTTTGGTTTGGATTGCCCGTCTAAGCGGACGCGCTCCGTAAGATACGTCAAAATCCTTCTCACAGATATTTTCGATTATATCCTCCTGCACCTGTAAATTTATGCCAACGCCTGTTTGAATCCGCGCCGACATTTCCGAAACCATAAGTTTTATAATTTGCTTGATTTCGTCGCGGTTCAGGGCGTGGAACACGATTATATCGTCGATACGGTTAAGAAATTCGGGGCGGAACACGTTTTTCACCTCGTCCATAACCGCTTTTTTCATATCCTCATATGTGCGGTTTTCGTCCTCCGAGAAGTTGAAACCGAGTTTTTTCGGCGAAATGATTCGTTTCGCCCCCGCGTTCGAGGTCATAATGATTACGGTATTTTTGAAATCAATCTTACGCCCTTGCGCGTCCGTGATATGCCCGTCGTCCATCATTTGCAGCAGCATATTGAAAATGTCGGGGTGTGCCTTCTCGATTTCGTCGAACAGCACGACGGAATAGGGTTTGCGGCGTATCTTTTCGGAGAGCTGCCCGCCCTCCTCGTACCCGACATACCCCGGGGGCGACCCAATCAGTTTGGAAATACTATGTTTCTCCATATATTCGGACATATCCACGCGGATTATCATATCGTCGCTCCCGAAAAGCACGTTCGCGAGAGCCTTTGTGAGTTCCGTTTTGCCCACGCCCGTGGGCCCGAGAAAGAGAAACGACCCAATCGGGCGGCTGGGGTTTTTGAACCCGACACGCCCCCGCCTGATAGCGCGGGAAAGCGCCGACACCGCCTCATGCTGCCCGATAAGGCGTTGGTGCAGCAGGTTTTCCATATCGATAAGGCGTTCGCTTTCCTGTTGCTGTAATTTTTTCACGGGGATACCCGTCCAAATCGCCGCCGCGTCCGCGACACATTCCTCGTCAACGATATGCGTCGTCGAGGTGCTTTCGTGTTTCCAATTACTCTGCGCGTCCTTGAGTTCGGTTTTTATTTCCTTTTCTCGTTTTTTAAGTTTTTCCGCCTGTTCAAAAGCCTCGGTTTTGACTGCCTCTTCCTTTTCTTTGGCTATGTTCTTTAACTCTTTTTCAAGATTTTTCACGTTGTCTGGTGCGGTGTGGGTTTGCAGGCGAACCTTTGATGCCGCCTCGTCAAGCAAGTCAACCGCCTTGTCGGGCAAAAACCTGTCCGTAATATAGCGCGACGATAGTCTCACCGCCGCCTCAAGAGCTTTGTCCGTAATTTTCACGTTATGGTGCGCCTCGTACTTGTCGCGGAGGGATTTAAGCATTTCGACCGCCGCGTCCTCTGTCGGCTCGTTCACGTGTACGGGCTGGAAACGCCGCTCAAGCGCCGCGTCTTTTTCGATATACTTACGATATTCCGCAAGCGTCGTCGCGCCGACGACCTGCATTTCCCCCCGCGCAAGGGACGGTTTCAATATGTTTGACGCGTCGAGCGAACCCTCCGCGCCGCCCGCGCCGATAAGAGTATGCACTTCGTCTATAAACAGAATTATGTTCCCGTTTGAGTTTTTGACTTCCGCGACGACTTTTTTTATGCGTTCCTCGAACTCGCCGCGGTATTTCGTCCCCGCGACCATAAGGGACAAATCAAGCGCGTACACCCTCTTGTTTTTCAAAATATCGGGGACGTTTCCCTCGGCAATCCTTGTCGCAAGCCCCTCGACAATCGCCGTTTTCCCCACGCCCGGGTCGCCCACAAGGCAAGGGTTATTTTTCGTGCGGCGGCTGAGTATCTGTATGATACGCTGGATTTCGTTGTCGCGTCCCGTCGTCGGGTCAAATTTCCCCTGAAGCGCCATTTGCGTGAAATCGCGGCTGAACTGGGTAAGTGTCGGGGCGTTTGTGCCTTTTGTGTCGCTCGACGATTTTTTACCCGCTCCCGCTCCCACAAGGGAGAATCCGGGAATCGGGATTCCCGAAAACGGAAACGTCGCCTGCTGGTGGGTCTGCGTCTCGCCGCAGAGCATATCCATAATGTCCTCATAGAGTTTCTGGGGGTTCGCGCCGAGGTCTGACAGTATTGTCACGGCGATACTCTCAACGTCGCGGATAATGGCGAGCAGCAAATGTTCCGTGCCGATATACCCCGCGCCAAGCTTGACGGACTCCTGATAACTAAGCTCTAAAATACGTTTGGTGCGCGGGGTGTAGTCGAGAACCTCGCCCGAGCCGTCGCCTTTCCCGATTATTTCCAAAACTCTCTCATACACATGTTCTTCCAAAACGCCGCTCATCTCAAGGGCGCGCTGCGCCACACAGTCGTCAAGCCTAAGTATCCCCAAAAGCAAATGTTCCGTGCCTATATAATTATGCCCTAGTTCTATCGCCGCGTCTTGCGAAAGGCTGATAGCCTGGCGGGCTTTTTCGGTAAATTTTCCGTTCATTGTTGACCTCCTATAGTACACACTCCGTTTTCAATCATCGGCAAGCACATTTTGAAACTTCCTTGAAGCGCGGAAGTTCCAAAATATACTTCCCGACGTTTCAAACTGGAGTGTGTATAAGACAATTTCTTATATATTCAGAACGCAAAACCTCCGCTTCGTTTTCGTGGAGGGTACGCCCGCAATTATGCTGCATAAGCGCGTTTTGCACGTTCATAAGGATACTGTATATATTCTGGGCGGGGCGTTTCACGCACAGTAACCCCGAAACGAAGCCGAAACGCACTTGCGAGAGGAGCTGCACCGACTCTTTGAGGGTGAGTTTGCGGGCGTGGGTGAGGATTCCGTATGCGCGGTACGTCCTGTCCTCAAGTTCGCTGCGGTTCTGCTCAATCATTTTTTTTGTAATGTAGACTTCTTTTTCGACTATTTTGCTTGTGATTCCTTTGAGATTCTTTATGATTTCCTGTTCGGATTTGCCCGTGGTGGTCTGGTTGGAGATTTGATAAATGCTCCCCATAGGTTCTGTCCCCTCGCCGTAAATCCCCCGCACGGTCATTCCGAATTTGCCTATATCGGGGGCGAGTTTCGCGAACTCCCCCGTCGCCTCGAGCATAGGGAGGTGGAGCATATAGGAGGCGCGGATTCCCGTCCCGATATTTGTCGGGCAGGAGGTGAGGTAGCCGAAAGTGCGGTCGAACGCGTATTCGATACTTTTTTCCAAAACGTCGTCGACGCGGGTTATCATATCCCACACTCTGTCTATATTATCCCCGCCGAATATGGTTTGTAAACGCAAATGGTCCTCCTCGTTCACCATAATGCTGATTTTCTCGTCGTCGCGCAAGAAAAGAGCTTTCGGACCGTCGTGTTTGAAAAACTCGGGGCTTATGGCGTGGCGGTTGACATACGCGAATTTATCGATTTCGGATTTGCTGTCAATGTCGATAAGCTCAAAAGTGCCAAAAAAATCCTCTCCCCCGCGAAGCAGCGCGGCGCGTGTTTCCTCGATAACCTTGATTGCGGACGCCTCCGTTTGCGTCGTCGGAAACGGATATTTTCGGATGTTGCGCGCAAGGCGTATCCTGCTGCTTATATATTGGTTCTTGTCGAGTTCGGGGCTGTCGTACCATTTTTCAACCACGTTATCACCCTTTTTTAATCTTGATTTCGTCGCGGAGCTTAGCCGCGAGTTCGTAATCTTCTTTTTCGACCGCCTCGTGCAGACGCACCCGAAGCTTTGCCACTTCCTTGTGGTCGCGTTCGCACGAGGCGCGGGACGGAAATTTCCCCTCGTGGGTTTCGCTCCCGTGGATATTTTTTATGGCGTGGCCCAGTTCTTTTCGGAAAGTGTCGTAACAATGCGCGCAGCCCACCTTCCCCGATTTGCGAAATCTCTCGTATGTCGTCCCGCATTTTACGCATACCGCCGAGCTCACGGAGTTTTGCGCTTTCTCTATGTTGTAGAACGACGCCAAAAACCCGTTTAGAAGGGGGGATATTCCGATTTTGTTTTCCGCCGCGCAATCGGAGCAAAGGTACATATCCGACGTTTCGCCGTTCGCGATATGGTGCAAATGCACGGTTGCGGGCTTGAGGTTGCATCTCTCACATAGCATATATAATCGTCCTTTTTAATATATTATATCACCGAATTTATATCTTGAGTTACCTGTTTTTTTAGTTCCTCTATGTTTTCAAACTTGCGTTCTGGGCGGATAAAATCCGTAAGGTTCACGACAATGATTTTGCCGTAAAGGTTGCCGTCGTATCTCGGAATATGAGTTTCGCACTTTTTCTGCGTTTCGCCGAAAGTGGGGTTTGTGCCGACGTTTGAAACGGCGGTATACTGTTCTTTATCGATATACACGATTGACTTGTACACCCCGTTCTTTGGAAGGAGCTTTTTTTTCGGGATAAGTATGTTCGCGGTGGGAAAGCCCAGCGTGCGGGCGAGTTCCTTCCCTCGGCACACCTCCCCGCGAAGAAAATAATGCCTGCCCAAAAGGGTCTGCGCCTCGTGAAGTTTCGTGTCAAGGATACAGCCGCGTATACGGGAGGAACTTACGATTTCGCCGCCCACACGCACATTCGGCACGATAACAGGAGTATACCCGTATTTTTCGGATAATTTCAGTATAAGTTCCGACGTGCCTTCTTTTTTATGCCCGAAACGGAACGTTTCGCCCGCGGCGATTTTCCTGACGTTAAAATTTTCGCAGAGGAATTTTATAAACTCCTCGGGCGGCGTCTCCGAAAAACCTTTATCGAAAGGATATTGTATAAACCGCGTCACGCCTAAGGTTTCGGCTATGTATCGTCTCTCGTCGTTTGTAAATATGTACTTAAAGCCGCTATCGCCCGAAAAAAACTCAACAGGACTCGGCGCGAACGAAAAAAGGGCGGTTTCAAGTCCGTCGTCCGCGTTTTGGAGTTCCGAAATCAGTTTCCTGTGCCCGATGTGCAGCGTCTCAAGTTTGCCTAGGGCAATTTTTTTATATTTCAAGTTATAGCCCCCTGTACAGGATTACGTCGGGGATTAACGTGCCGTTGCCGCAGGTGTAGATTCCGCAGAGGGTACATTCGGAGTCGTACACGAGGTATTGTTTTTCACGCGCCGCGCCGTATTCCGCGCAGTCGATTGCGCCGCCGTTGTGAAGAATCTTATCCGCGCCGCGGGTATATATCTTTGGGAAATCAAGAACTTTGTCAATCGGGCGAACCGCCGAAAAATCCCCCTTCGAGACCGTTTCGCGCAATCGGTCAAGGGTTATCGCCGTGTCTTCGCAAAACGAGCCGGTTTTCGTCCGCGTAAGGCTCTCCATACACGCGCCGCAGCCGAGTTTTGCGCCGATATCCTTGATTAGCGTGCGTATATACGTACCCTTAGAGCAGTCGATTGTAAGCGTTACGCGGTGTTCGGGCAAAAACCCGCCGATATTTATGCCGTGTACAGAGATACGGCGGGCGGGGCGTTCGATTTCCTTGCCTGTTCGCGCCAATTTGTACAGTTTTTGTCCGTTCACCTTGACGGCGGAATACATAGGCGGCGTTTGCGAAATATCGCCGACAAACCCTGCCGCCGCACTCCGCACGTCTTCTTCCGACACGCTCACTTCTTTTTCACAGAGTACCGTCCCCGAAATATCCTCCGTGTCGGTCGTAACGCCGAGACGCATAACCGCTCTGTAAGTCTTGTCCCCGTTTTGGATATAATCGGCGATTTTTGTCGCCGTTCCGACGCACACGGGCAAAACCCCCGTCGCCATGGGGTCGAGCGTCCCCGTATGCCCCACGCGCCGTTCGCCCAAAATCTTCCGCACAACCGCGACGACGTCGTGGGAGGTGAAATTTTGTTCCTTAAAAATGTTTACCACACCGACTATTGGCATTTTGACAGCCTTTCTATTAGTTCAATGCAAACAGTCTTAACGAGAACGTCGGTTTCACGCGGGTCGCTTTTCATAACGCAAGCCGCCGCGTGTTTATGCCCGCCGCCCCCGAAAAGCTGTGCGACCGCGCTCACGTCTATTTTTTTTGAACGCATAGACACCTTAAATTCCGTCGGTTTCTTTTCGTATATGAAAACGGCGGCATTCGCCCCGCGTGTCGCAAGGAGGTAATTCACAGAACCTTCAAAATCACAGCTATTTACGCCTTTTTTTGCCATATCCTCAAGGGTGACGACGCTTATCATAATGCCGCGGTCAAGCTTCGATTTTTCTATCACAAGACTTCGCGCCGCCGCCTCTTTGACGGTGTGGACGTTCATTATCTCGTCGTATATCCCCGTCAAGTCTATCCCGCAGCCGATTAGCAGGGAGGTTATATAGTGCGTCCGCGAGCTTGTCGAGCTATGCCGAAATCCCCCCGTATCGAACACTATGCCCGCGTAAAGCGCGGCGGCGATTTCCTTGTTCGTCACGGGCATTTCCGCGTTTATAATCTCAAAAATAATCTCGCTGGTCGACGACGCGTTCGGAAGCACATAGTTATAATCCGCAAAAAGCGGGTTGCTTATGTGGTGGTCAATCAAAAGCGTCTTTCGCGCTTTCTTAAAAAGCTCCTGCGCGTATGCGCTAAGCCGCGAAAAATCCCCGCAGTCAACCGCGATAAACAAATCGGGCGTTCCTTCATACGCATCTTTTAGGAATCTGTCCGCTCCGATAATTTTGTACCGTTCCTTAACGTCCTCGAGAAGTATCGTCGGAGCGTTTTTCGCCGATTCGAGAATGTAGAGAGAAAGCGCCGTGCAGGAGGCTATCGCGTCTCCGTCAGGGTCGATATGCCCGGCTATAACTATATTTCCAAAATCACGTATTATGGTGGAGCATTGTTTCGTGTTTCGCAGTATCATAAATTTACCTCGCGAATCTATTTTGCAAAATTTTTCTTGCATTATAATTTTAACAAAAGTATAATAAAGTTACAAGTAAAATAGTTTTAGGAGGTAATTACAGTGTTACAAGAACCAAAAGAGAAATACAGCTGCTCTTCGGAGGGGGAGATACCCAAGCCGCTGTTATCACGCTTTAGCGTCCTGTTTGAACACTCTAAGTTCTATTGGGTGTGCCTGATACTCGCCACGATTCTTTGCTATGGTTTTACGCTTACCAACTATTCCGTTGGGCATGACGATTCTCTGTTTTCTAGATATATCGAGAACGGAACCTCAATCGCGCAAGGACGCTGGGGATACAATTTTTGGAAGATGATTTTTGACGTGTTTGAATTTCTTCCGTTTTGGGAGGATTTTTTTGCGGTGACCCTTATGTTCTTCGGGACGTTGGTCTGGGCTTACCTCTTAAAAAAAGTTTCCAAAGGGAAATTTGACGAAATCCCCCAAACAATATTCTCCTGCGCGATGATGACGTTTCCGTATATAGCTTACCACTTCATTTTTATGATTAACAGTATCGAGCGCGGGATAGTATTCATATTCATTCCGACTGCGCTGTTGGTTTTTTATGACATCATAGAGATAAAATTTACCGTAAAACGGGCAATTATGTTTGTTCTTTTGGTGCTTACGGCAGGAACGGGGATTAAAAGCGCGTGCGCTCCTCCGTTGTTTTTATTAGGCGGATTCTTTATGATGGCGCTTTTGATGATAATGTATGCCGAAAACAGCCGTGAAAAATATACAATCAAAAAATGCGTACTTATAGGGCTTAAATTTGCGGCATTGTTTGTGATTGTATATATACTTGACTATTTTACCGCAAAACTGTTTCAGCATATACATAATGTCAAACCGAACAATTACGTTGACAGTTATATGGCTTGGGATTTTTCGCAAGGAAGAAGAGCTGCTTTTTTGGATTTTGCCAAAAACGCGGTAAACAGGTTTTTTCGTCTGCCACTGTTATGGAAAATATCGGCAATTATTATAGGCATCTCGTCGTTAACCGCAAGCGTTGTGTTTGCCGTAAGAAAAAAACAGCCGTCTTTGATACTGGCGGCTTTGGGGGTCATAATTTCGCCGTATGTTTTTGTTATATACTCGGGAAATTTAAGTAGTACCGCGACAGGCAGGGTTTTCGCACCCGCCGGGCTTGCTTTCGCGTACATTTTAGCAATGTTTTATATGCTAACCCGCAACGTTGCCGTTTGGAAAATCCAAATCAAGGCGATTATAGGTTTTTTGTGTGTTTTAGTTGTTATACAGCAAACCAAGCTGAGCAACGAGATATATTTTGACGATTATTTACGGTATCAATACGATTTGCAAATTATGAGTACGGTCGTAAACGACATATCCGCGTCTAACCCTTACAACAAACCGATAGTTTTTGTAGGACAGTTAAACCAGTCGAAAAATTCTAAATCCAGAAGCGGCAAAAGCCGTATGCCGTCGTTGCTTGTCGCAGGCGGTCGCCAAATAAGTCTTTCGGGAGAATTAGCAGCTACTAATTTTTTTAATACTATGCGCCTTTTAGGATATGAATATACACAAGCAACTAATCTTGATAATGACAAACTGCGCGAACAATTTTTCGACATGCCGGTATATCCGAAAGACGGCTATGTTAAAAACACGGGAGATTATATCATAATAAAGCTGAGCGAGGAATCGCTTTTATCTAATTTGCCTAATAAACCGCGTGCTGTCCCTGAGTATGACCCGACGCTCAGGGATATAACGGACATTTACCAATATCTTGACAAAATTAAAAACCCCGATTATTCCGTTTTGATAACCGTCAAAGACGACGCGTCAAGTTCTTTTAATGACGATATGGACGGGAAAATGAAAGCCTTGGGGCTGCAGCAAAACCTTAAGGGCAAATTCCAAATACCTTACGCCGCGGTTATCGACAAAGGAAACATTCTGTATGAGGACGTCGGCAAGACAAATAAGGCACAACTGAAATCCGAGGGCATTCTTTCGGACGGCACACCCTACGCTGTATACAGCGCGGGTTACCCTTCGACAAACAGATGCCAGATTATTGTGGGCGATAAAGAGTACGGGGTGAACTCCAGAGGTATCAACATCGTCGTCTATGACAACAAAACCCGAAAAGTCATCGACAGCGTGGCGTTCGATACTTTTCAAAAATCGGCTCCGGCAAGCAGACGGGACAACTGAACAATACAAACAAACAAACAAACAGGTAAATAAATCTCCGCAACAGGCATCTTCCGCGATTTATAAATATTTTTTACGCAAAATCAAAAATATAATATCTATAAAAAGCCTCAATTCACTTGTTTCTCTATGTCCAAACGCATTTGAGGTTTTTTATTTTTATTAGAAAACTATAAGTCCCAAAGGGTTGTCTCGTTTGGATTCGTAAAGCCGAATACGATTTATCGGCTTATTTGTGTATTTAGAAAAAAGTTGAAAAGTTCTTGACTTTCAGTAATCGTTTGGGTATACTTACTACCAAGGCGATTATTCGCTTAAAATTTTCCAAAAAACAATGAAAGCGGCAAAATCTCGACCGAAGATTTCACCGCCCATCGTCACTCAGATATTACTGTATCCGAATGACTTATCATTTGTCTAATGCCATATAGAATACAAATGCAAGTTTTTTCAGATAGAGATTTCTGAGGACACTTGCTTTTTTACATTATGGTTTCAAGGCGGGAGTACCGCTGATTTAGCTAAAATAACGGTTTACTCAAATAATGTGAGGTTGAAATATGAAAAGACAGATAGATACACCGATAGACGACGATGTGATACGCACACTTCACGCGGGGGATATGGTGACGCTCACGGGGTTTATATATACCGCGAGGGACGCGGCACACAAGCGTATGTACGAGAATAACGAAAACCCGTTTGATTTTGCGGGGGCGGCCGTGTATTACGCGGGGCCTTCTCCCGCGCCGCAAGGCGGCGTAATCGGCTCAATCGGTCCGACGACGAGCGGGCGAATGGACAAATATTCCCCCGAAATGATTCGGCGCGGGCTAAAGATTATGATAGGGAAGGGCGAGCGTAACGACTCTGTTGTTGCGGCGATAAAGGAAGGATGCGGCGTGTATTTTGCGGCAATCGGCGGCGCGGCTGCGCTTCTCTCGAAACGCGTCGTGAGCGCGGAGGTCGTCGCTTATGACGACCTTGGGACGGAAGCTGTTCGCAAGCTGTATGTGCGGGATTTTCCCGTAATCGTGTCTGTCGATTCCTTCGGGAACACCATATGAAAAGAATACTGCACTTCGCGGGTACTTTTCTTATGCTCGCGGCGTTTGTTTTTATTATAAAAAAGTTTATGTCGTTTGAAATCGACTGGAGGGAGTTCGCAAAGCCCGAATATCTGGCCGTTATAGCTCTTTTGTCGCTGCTCCATTCCTTCAGCGTGTCGCTCGGCGCGTTTAGCTGGGTTATATCTATGCGCTATTTTTCAGGGAAACAGATACCGTTCGTCGACGCGTTTTATGTATACGCAAAGTCGAACCTTGGCAAGTACCTCCCCGGGAACGTTATGCACTACGCCAACCGCCAGATTTTCGGGACGGCAATCGGGCTTAAGCAGTCGGAGATTGCCCTGTCGTCGGTTTCGGAAATCATATATATTATTGTTGCGACAGTAGTCGTTTCGGCGGCGTTCGGCGGGCGGGCGGCGATTGATATCGCGCGTAAAATTTTCCCCGACCCGAATCTTTTGGTAATGTTTTGGGCGGCGGCATTGGCAGGCGTTGTATTTATTCTGCTCCCGTGGCTTATTTTCCGCAAAAACAAGGTATTTACGGACTTGACGGCGCTTATAAAAAATGTCGGGTTTCTTAAGGCGTCTCTTAAATCGACTTTAATTTGCTGTGTTACCGTGTTTATTTTGGGGTTGTCGCTTTTTGCCGTATTCTCCCTTAACGCGGGGGCGGGGGAATTTCAAATAGTCGTCGCGTCGTCGTCGGTTTCTTGGATTATCGGGTTTTTGACGCCGGGAGTACCCGGGGGAATCGGAATCCGCGAAACCGTGCTTACGCTTATGCTTTCGGGAGTTTACTCCGCCGCTGTGATACTTTTGGCGGCGGTTACGCAGCGCGTGATTATGATTTTTGGGGAATTGCTGGCGTTTGGGATTGCCGCGGTTTTAAACATAAAAAAAGCCGCCTGATTGCGTAAGGCGGCTTTTTTGTCATGCCGATTTGCCCGCGAGGTATTCGTTTATGCTCGAAACGAGCGCGTCAACGTCAGCCCCGTGCAGCGCGACCGCTTCCTCAAGCGTTTCGCCCTGCGCCGACGGACACCCGACACAGTGCATACCCGCGTTAAGCAAAAACGGGACTACGCCGCGGTCTACCTCAAGGATATCGGCGATAATCATATCTTTAGAAATTTGAGCCATTTTAACATCTCCTTAAAATTAGTATCTTCTTACATTAATATTATATACTATTTTCGGCTTGACGCAAAGAGAAAAAGTGATAAAATTATTATAAAGAAATAAAAGAAGGGCGGTGTTTTCGTTGAAGATAAAGGAATCGGCTGAAAATTATCTTGAGACTATATATATGCTGCAAAAGGGTGCGGGGGCGGTTCGCGCTGTGGATATCGCCAACGAAATGGATTTTACGCCGCCGAGCGTCAGCGTCGCTATGAAAAATTTACGGGAGAACGATTTTATTACTGCCGACGCGGGCGGGTTTATAATTTTGACAGAAAAAGGATACAAGATTGCCGAAAAAATGTACGAAAGACACGAGTTTTTCGCGGAGTGGCTTAAGAGTTTGGGCGTACCCGAGCAGACGGCGGTTGCCGACGCGTGCAAGATTGAGCATGTCATAAGCGCGGAGAGTTTTGCGGCGATAAAGGGAGCGGTTTCGCTAGCTCCTACTTCTTAGAGCCTGTTCAGCATCTCCATTTTGGGTCTTTTCGGCATCTTTTCCGCCGTACTGCGTCAGCGGCTCCTAGCAAACTGCTTAGGAGTGTGCGTCGTCGCCGCTTCCTTGTAAGGCGGAAAACCTGCTCGAAAATCCTCCAAAAGCGAGATACTGAACAGGCTCTTAAAGATTCGCGTCGGCATTGTCTGAAGGTGAGGTTTATATGGAATTCAAATTAGTTTCCGATTTTTCCCCGACAGGAGACCAGCCCGCCGCTATAAAATTATTGGCGGAGGGGTTTAAGGAGGGGAAAAAGTTTCAGACTCTGCTTGGCGTGACGGGTTCGGGCAAAACTTTTACCATGGCGAATATTATACAAGAACTTAGGCGACCGACGCTTGTAATGGCGCACAACAAGACTTTGGCGGCGCAGCTTTACAACGAGTTTCGGGAATTTTTTCCTGAAAACGCGGTGGAGTATTTTGTAAGTTATTACGATTATTACCAACCAGAGGCGTATGTTCCCTCGTCGGATACATATATCGAAAAGGATTCGTCGGTGAATGACGAAATCGACAAATTGCGGCACTCGGCGACGGCGGCGTTGTCGGAACGGCGCGACGTGATAATCATCGCCAGCGTGTCGTGTATCTACGGCTTGGGCGACCCGATTGACTATAACGAAATGGTTATCTCGCTTCGCCCGGGGACTAAGCGGGAGCGGGACGAGATGTTGCGCAAACTCGTTGAGATACAGTATGACCGCAACGACATAAATTTTACACGCGGGACGTTTAGGGTGCGCGGCGACGTTGTTGAGGTGTTTCCGTCCTACTCGTCGGAGACGGCGTTTCGGATTGAGTTTTTTGGGGACGAGATAGACAGGATTACCGAAATTAACGCGCTAACAGGGGAAACTATCGAAAAGCGGGTGCATATAGCGATTTTCCCCGCCTCGCATTATGTCATAAATCGTGATAAAATGGAGAGAGCGATTGGGGATATTGAAGAGGAACTCACGGAGCGGCTAAAGGAGTTTCGGGCGGGGGACAAGCTGCTTGAGGCGCAGAGGCTTGAACAACGCACGAATTACGACATTGAGATGATGAGGGAAATGGGTTTTTGCTCGGGGATTGAAAATTATTCGCGGCATTTGTCGGGGCGGGCGGCGGGGAGTACGCCGCACACTTTGATTGACTATTTCCCCGAGGATTTGCTGATAATCGTGGACGAGTCGCACGTTTCGATTCCGCAGATTCGCGGTATGTACGAGGGGGACAGGGCGAGAAAGACGAATCTTGTGGATTTCGGGTTCAGGCTTCCCTCCGCGCTTGACAACCGCCCGCTGCGGTTTGACGAGTTTGAGAGTAAAATAAATCAAATGCTGTTCGTTTCGGCGACTCCCTCCGTTTATGAAAAGGAACACGCGCAGAATATAGTCGAGCAGATTTTGCGTCCCACGGGGTTGCTTGACCCTGTTATTGAAGTGAAACCAGTCGAGGGGCAGATTGACGACCTTATTTCGGAGATTCGCAAAACCACCGAAAAGGGGCAGAAAGTCCTTGTCACAACGCTTACAAAAAAAATGGCGGAGGATTTGACGGCGTATTTGGGGGACAACACGATTCGCGTGAGGTATCTCCACTCCGACATAGAGACGCTTGAACGGCTTGAGATTATACGCGATTTGCGCAGTGACCTGTTTGACGTGCTTGTTGGGATAAATCTGCTCCGCGAGGGGCTCGACATTCCCGAGGTGTCGCTGATTGCGATTATTGACGCGGACAAGGAGGGTTTTTTACGCTCCGAAACGTCGCTTATACAGACAATCGGGCGGGCGGCGCGAAACTCTGACGGACGTGTCGTGATGTACGCCGACAGGATTACGGATTCGATGAGAAAAGCGATTGACGAAACGTACAGGCGGCGCGGCATACAGGAAGGCTACAACACGCGCCACGGAATTACGCCGACTACTATTATAAAGAAGATACACAGTATAATCTCCGCGTCCGTGCGTGACGAGGAGAAACCTAACGACACCCTTGTTAAAGAGGCGGAGTCGATGAGCAACGAGGAGCTGAAGATTGCCGTCAAGAAACTTGAAAAGGATATGAAAAAAGCGTCACTTGAACTTCGTTTTGAGGACGCGGCGGCACTTCGCGACAGAATACTCGATATGAAGAAACATTTAACCTAGAGGAGATTTTAATGGAACAGATAGTTATAAAAGGGGCAAGGGAGAATAATCTTAAAAATATAGATTTGAAGCTGCCGCGCGATAAGTTTATCGTGTTTACGGGGCTTAGCGGGTCGGGGAAGTCGTCGCTCGCCTTTGACACGATTTACGCCGAGGGGCAGAGACGGTATATGGAGTCTCTTTCGGCTTACGCAAGGCAATTTTTGGGACAAATGGAAAAACCTGACGTGGATTTGATTGAGGGGCTTTCGCCCGCGATTTCCATTGACCAAAAGACGACAAGCAAGAATCCCCGCTCGACAGTCGGGACGGTGACGGAGATTAACGACTATCTGCGGTTGCTGTACGCTCGAATCGGGGTTCCCCATTGCCCGAAATGCGGCAAGGAAATTATGAAGCAGACTACCGACCAGATAACGGAGCAGATACAGAAACTGCCAGAGGGGGCGAAGATTCAGCTGCTAGCTCCCGTTGTGCTTAGGCGAAAAGGGGAGCATACGAAACTTTTTGAGGATATCAAGAAGAGCGGGTATGTCCGCGCAAGGGTGGACGGGTTGCTGTACGATTTGTCGGAGGAGATAAAACTCGAAAAGAATAAAAAGCATACGATAGAGGTCATAGTCGACAGGCTTGTCGTCAAAGAGGGGATAGAAAGCCGTTTGTCGGGGTCGGTGGAAACGTCGATGAATCTTTCGGGCGGGGTTCTCACGGTGTGGGTCGACGAGAAAGAGGACTTGACTTTCAGCAAGAGTTTCGCCTGTATCGATTGCGGGATAAGCCTTGAGGAACTTGAGCCGCGTTTTTTTTCGTTTAACAATCCGTCGGGGGCGTGTCCTGAATGTACGGGGCTTGGGTTTAAGCAGATTTTTGACGAGGAACTGATTGTGCCGAACGGAGCTATGCCGCTTGGGGAGGGAGCGATTGCGGCTCTCGGGTGGAACAGCATTGACAAGACCGATTCGATGACTAATTCGATTTTTACAGAACTTGCGGGTAAGTACAAATTCAGTCTTGACACTCCTTTTGAGGAACTGACGGACAAGATTAAGAAAATGATACTGTACGGGGATTACGGAAACGCCGCTCCCCAAAAGCTTAGCGTTAAGTATGTCTCACAGGGGCAGGAAAAATTTTACTCTTATACCTTTGAGGGGATTATCCCGAATCTTACGCGGCGGTATCTTGAAACCTCGTCCGAGACTATGCGGACGGAATATGAGAATTATATGTCAAATATTACCTGTCCCGTGTGCAAGGGGAAACGGCTTAAACCCGAGGTTTTGGCGGTGACTCTCGCAAACACCAGCATTTCGGACATTACGGAACTTACTATAACGAACCTCAAAGAATTTTTTGACAATTTGGAGTTAAGCAAGACGCACAAAAAGATTGCCCAGCAGGTATTAAAGGAAATCCACGCGAGAATTGGGTTTTTGCTTGACGTGGGGCTTAATTACCTCACTTTGTCGCGGGCGTCCGCCACTCTTTCGGGCGGGGAGGCGCAGAGAATCCGCCTTGCGACACAAATCGGGTCGGGGCTTGTGGGCGTTATATATATTCTGGACGAGCCGAGCATAGGGCTTCACCAGCGCGACAACGACAAACTGCTTAACACCCTGAGGCGGCTGCGGGATATGGGGAATACGCTTATTGTTGTGGAACACGACACGGACACGATGAGGGCGTGCGATTATATAGTAGATATCGGACCGAACGCGGGGGAACACGGCGGTGAGGTGGTTTTCGCGGGGACTCCCGAAAATATTCTGAAATGCAAAAAGTCGATTACTGGGGACTATTTGAGCGGACGAAAAAAAATCGAAACGCCGAACGAGAGGAAGGAACTGCCTGAAAAAGCCTTGTGGCTTAGTGTCAAGGGAGCTTGCGAAAACAACCTGAAAAACATCAACGCGGCGATACCGCTCGGGTTGCTTACTTGCGTTACGGGCGTTTCGGGGTCGGGGAAAAGCACCCTTGTGAACGAGATTATATACAAACGTCTGGCAAGAGACCTGAACCGCGCCAAAATCAAGGCGGGACGGCACAAGGGTATGGAGGGGACGGATAACCTCGACAAGATAATAAATATCGACCAGTCGCCGATTGGACGCACTCCCCGCTCAAACCCCGCCACGTACACGGGGCTTTTTGACCTCGTGCGCGACGTTTTCGCGAACACCCCCGAGGCGAAGGTGCGGGGATACCAAAAGGGGCGTTTTAGTTTCAACGTGTCGGGCGGGCGTTGTGAAGCTTGCTCGGGGGACGGAATCATAAAAATCGAGATGCATTTTTTGCCCGACGTGTACGTGCCTTGCGACGTTTGCGGGGGGAAACGCTACAACCGCGAAACTCTGGAGGTTACCTACAAAGGAAAGACGATTTCCGACGTTTTGGATATGACGATTGAACAGGGGCTGGCGTTTTTTGAGAATCTGCCGCGTTTGCGGGATAAACTGCGGACTCTAAACGACGTCGGGCTTTCGTATATAAAATTGGGGCAAAGCTCGACGACTCTTTCGGGCGGGGAGGCGCAGCGCGTGAAACTTGCCACGGAACTTTCCAAACGGAGTACGGGCAAGACTATTTATGTTCTGGACGAGCCGACGACAGGGCTTCACGCCGACGACGTAAACCGCCTTGTGGCAATTTTGCGGAAACTGACGGAGGGCGGGAATACCGTGCTTGTGATTGAACATAACCTTGACGTGATAAAAACGGCGGATTATATAATCGATTTGGGGCCGGAGGGCGGCGACGGCGGCGGAGCGATTATCGCCTGCGGAACTCCCGAGGAAATATCGGAGGACAAGAACTCCTACACGGGAAAATACCTTGCGCGGGAATTGAAATAGGGGGATAATATGGTTTTATCGGGAAAAGCTATAAAAGAAAAAATAGGAAAAGAAATTGTGATAGAACCCTACAACGAAAAATATCTCAATCCGAATAGTTACAACCTTTGCCTGCACAACGAGCTGCTTATTTATGACGAAGATTGTCTTGATATGAAAAAACCGAACAGGACGCGCGGAATCGTCATACCCGACACGGGGCTTGTGCTGAACCCCGGCAAACTCTACCTCGGGCGTACCGTCGAGTACACCGAGACGAACAATTATATCCCGATGCTTGAGGGGCGTTCCTCCGTGGGGCGGCTTGGGCTTTTTATCCACGTTACGGCGGGCTTCGGGGACGTGGGGTTTAAGGGATACTGGACGCTTGAGCTCCATTGCATCGAACCTGTAAAAATTTACCCTTTTATTCCTATTTGTCAAATTTATTATCACGACATTGAGGGCGAATACGACACGGATTATGTCGGAAAATACCAGAATAACAAGGGGATTCAGCCGAGTTTTCTTTTTCGGGATTTTCAATCCTGAAAAATGTTTAAAAAATGTTAAAAATTTTTATTGAAATCGCATAAAAATTGTGATATAATTTTTACTATGGTTGTAAAGGGTGAAAATAGTTATGCATACAGAAGCGGAAAATGCGGTTAAGAATGGGAATTTTATACATATGTACATTCAGGAAGACTTGGGGGGCAGACCCCTCCAAACCCGTTTCCCGCCTGAGCCAAACGGTTATCTCCATATCGGTCACGCAAAAAGTATCTGCCTGAACTTTGAACTTGCGCGGCGATACGGAGGAAAATGCAACCTTCGTTTTGACGACACGAACCCCGCAAAAGAAAGCGACGAGTTTGTGCGAAGTATTCAGGACGATATAAGGTGGCTCGGCTTTGACTGGGGAGACAGATTGTTTTACGCCTCGGACTATTTCGCCCAAATGTACGAATACGCAATAGAACTTATTAAAAAAGGCAAGGCTTTTGTTTGCGATTTGACGACGGAGCAGCTCAGAGAGTATAAAGGCTCGTGGGACGCGGTCGGCAGTGACAGTCCGTACAGAAATCGAACAACGGACGAAAATCTCAGTCTTTTCGCACAAATGAAGAACGGCGAGTTCCCCGACGGGGCGAAGACTCTGCGCGCGAAGATAGATATGGGTTCGCCAAACATAAACCTGCGCGACCCCGTGCTGTACAGAATAGCGCGTATACCTCACCAGCGAACAGGCGGCGACTGGTGCGTGTATCCGATGTATGACTACGCCCACCCTATCGAGGACATTATCGAGGGGGTGACACATTCGATATGCACGCTCGAGTTTGAGGAGCACAGACCCCTGTACGACTGGATTACGGGCGAACTTGCGGGGGAAAACAAGCCGAGGCAGATTGAGTTCGCCAAACTCTCCCTTTCACGGACGATTATGGGAAAACGAAGTATCGCGGAACTTGTGGCAAAAGGAGTCGTTGACGGCTGGGACGACCCGCGTCTGCCGACTATTTCGGGGCTTAGACGAAGAGGGTGTACGCCCTCCGCTATCCGCGCCTTTTGCGAGGAAATCGGGGTGTCGAAGGCGAACAGCACAGTCGACTGCTCAATGTTCGAGCATTTTGTACGCGAAGATTTGAAGAACAAGGCGAAAGTCGTTATGGTCGTCCTTGACCCGCTTAAGCTCGTTATCACGAATTACGAAAAAGACGGCGAGAGTTTTGTCGTCGAGAACAATGCCGAAAATCCCGAACTCGGGACGCGGGAAGTGACTTTTTCGCGGGAATTGTACATTGAAAGGGAAGATTTTGCGGAAAACCCGCCTAAGAAATTCAGACGGCTTACCGTGGGAGGGTGTGTGCGGCTTAAATCCGCATATGTCGTTGTCTGCGATAATATCATAAAAGATAGTGACGGAAACGTTTCTGAAATTCATTGCACTTATATTATCGACAAGGAAGACGCGGAAGTTAAGCCGAAAAGCGCGATTCAATGGGTGAACAAGCAAGACGCGGTTTCCGTCTCCGCCAGACTGTACGACAGCCTAATCAACGAGGACGGCACAAAAAACGGCGACGCCTTGACGGTTATCCCTAACGCGATGGCGGAAAAATCCCTTGAGGACGCGAATTCGGAGGACAGATTTCAGTTTATGAGAATTGGTTATTTTTGTATTGATTCTAAATATTCTGATAGCCAAAAACTGGCGTTTAACCGAACTCTGCCGCTTAAAAACTCGTTTAAAACTGTTTCAACTTGACAGGACGCAAAGCTGTATGATATACTATTCATATGCTTTTTATGTGCTTTACGTTTAACAAAAGAGGTGTTTTATGATACTAGAAAATATTCACAACCCCGCGTCGATACTCGGCACCGCCCTTCAGGGGCTTAGTGCTAGAAACGACGTTATCCAGAACAACATCACCAACGCCGACACAAAAAATTTTAAGAAGAGCGCGGTGGATTTTGAGACTTCTCTGCGGGAGCAGCTGAGCCAGTCCTACGCCACGGGCGAGTTGCGTTTGGACAGGGTGAAGGCGACGACGCGTTTCGTTAATCAGGATTTTTACTACAGACTTGACGGAAACAACGTGGATATTGACCTCGAAATGGCGGATTTGTACCAGAACGGCATCAAATACGACGCGCTGACCACAGGGATTACTAAATATTACGAAGATATAACGAGCGTCCTTAGAGGAATAACATAAGACGGAGGAGTAGGCATATGTCATTTATACAGGCTCTGAATACGAGCGCTAGCGGCTTGACGGCTCAACGACTTCGTATGGATATAATATCGGAGAACTTGGCGAACGCGAATACGACGCGAACCGC
>BNUF01000023.1 GCA_025997155.1 Clostridia bacterium | reverse complement strand
GTTTTAGATTGCCGTATATACATCTTCCTAAAACTTTCGGACTGAATCGGATTGATTACATTAACCGTAAAACCTAAGTCAGAAAGGAAAGAGTGAACTGAAAGCCAATAATGCCCTGTGGATTCCATACCTATGACGCAGTTACCCGAACAAACACCTTTTTCATTAAATAGTTCCAACAGTTTGTTCGCACCGTCCGCGGAGTTTGCAAATGAAAAAGTTTTGCCAATTTGCTTGCTCTGCTCATCAATAATAGAAACCTCGTGTTTGTTTTTTGCAATATCAATGCCGATAAAGTAGGTCATAAAATCAGCTCCTATGTTAAAGTTTTGCACAGATAAAGTCTAATACCTCAAGCCTTTACGGAATACAACCTCGTGAGAGATTCAGTGATAAACACTATCCAGCTCATACGCATAAGCCCGTAAAGAAGAGGCGCAATTCTTACTAAGGAGGACTTAGCCCCAAGGAGGAGTACTGCGACCCCTATCTGTACTAGGCATATTATCTCATATGGCTTATGAAATAATCAACTCCGATTAGCCGCTGATGTACCAAAAGACCTTTGGACTTTGGCTAATAAATTTGAACGAAAAATAGAAGTATCAAAAACTAAAAATCAAAAATATTTATGAACATTATTATACGAGGAGGACTGTTTCTTGAAGAAAATATTTCTGGCTTTAACGGCGGCATTAGCGATTTTGTCGTCAGTTTCCGCGCTGGCGGACACCGAAGACGTAAAGGTTTTACTTAATAATTCACCTGTGGACTACGCGTCGTCGGGGGTCTATCCGCAAGTTATAAACGATTACACAATGGTACCGCTTAGACAAACCGCCGACCTTATGGGTATCGACGTGGTTTGGAATAACGACACGCGCACGATGACGCTCACCAAAGACGGGCGGGTGTCGAAACACGTTTTGTACACGAATATCGTAAACATTAACGGCGTTGACAAGGAATACCCCGCCATATCGGCGAACGTATCCGACAAAACCCTTATGCCCGTCCGAATGATTGCGGACGTTCTTAACGCCAATGTCGACTGGGACGGCACGAACCGCACGGTTAAAATAACGTCGAACGTACCCGCCGCGCCCGTAGCTCCCGTCGTTCAGGTTGCCGGAGGGGCAGCTATCGAATCCGCGACACTTGTAAAAGACACGGTGATGATTGGCGAAACCGCCGAAATCCGCGTCGTTGCCAACGCCCAGACGACAAACGTGCGTCTGCTTAAAGGCTCGTCAAACGTAATCACCTCCGAGACGAAATTTACCGACAGCGCGGGCAAGCGCATATTCACCCTCAGATACTCCCCGACCTCCCCGACGATAGCTCCCCTTCGGTTTGTGATTCAGGCGGGCAACGGCAGAGAATTTAACACAGACAACGAAAAAGATGTGTTTATTTCCGTCATTCAGGGATTGTACGCGAACAGTATATACGCGAGCAATAACAATCCGTACCTCAACGACGCGATAACCATAACCGTGACGGCGAGCGAAAACACGACAAAGGTTCGCCTCACAAACAAAACCACGGGCGAAGTCGTTTCGACACAAGGCTCGTACACCACGAACAGCAACAATCTCAACGTGTTCCAGTTCCAAGTGGATATGAAGAGAAAAGGCGACATAACCTTTACAGTTGAAGTCGGCAACGAAAACACCTTTATCGTGGATAACGACCACACCCTGACCGTCACCGTTCAGGATGCGCGGCCTACCGACCCTCTCGCCGTAAAAAGCGTCGTCGTGCCCTCGGGCTACTTCTCAAAGTATCAGACAGTCACGGTGGACGTGTGGACTTCCCTTTCGACGGATTACGTTATCATCTACAACTCCAAAAATCAGGAAATGTTCCGCAGTCAGGTTGTTGACTCCACGACTTCCGACCACAAAGTCTTTAAGGCGGACGTTAGCCTTGATTATGACGGGACGAACGATTTCACCGCCTCCGCCGTGAGTTCATCAAAAAGCAGCTCCACAAACTACTCGTTCACAATCCGCACAAACAGTTCCGCAAGCGGAAACAGCATTATCAGCGCGAAGATTGTGGGACAAAACGACTACTACTACGCTATCGAGATATACACGACTATGGACGTTACCTATGTCACAGTCTCCACGGACAGCTATATGAACCCGCAAACGATTACCTCCTACACCGTGGACGGAAACTACCAGTACAAATGGGTAACAAACTATATCAAAGACTCCATAGCCAACGGTCAATACGGCAACCCCTACTATGACCCGGGGCTGTTCATAATCAAAGCTTACAACATTTACGGCACTACGGACGAGAGTATCTTGTATACGCAATGATGAGGGGGAATTATTTTGGGACTAAAGGCGGGAATAATTGGCTGCGGCGGCATCGCCAACACAAAACATATGCCCGCCCTAAAGAAACTTAAGAATGTCGAGATTTCGGCGTTTTGGAATCTCTCGCCCGAACGCGCAAGAAAAGCTTGCGCGGAATTCGGCGGAGAATACGCGAAAGTCTACAACACCTACGGCGAACTGATTAACAGCGACGTAGACGTTGTGTATGTGCTTACCCCGAACAAGTCCCACGCCGCTATCTCTATCGCCGCCCTTGAGGCGGGCAAGCACGTTATGTGCGAGAAACCTATGGCGACCACCTACGCGGACGCGTTCTTGATGTACGAGGCGGCGGAAAAATCGGGCAAAATCCTTAGCATAGGCTATCAGAACCGTTTTCGCCCCGACACGCGGTATCTGAAAAACGCCTGCGTTCGCGGGGACTTAGGCGAGGTCTATTTCGCGAAGGCACACGCCATACGCCGCCGAGGCGTACCGACATGGGGCGTTTTCCTTGACAAAGAGGAACAGGGCGGCGGCCCTCTTATCGACACGGGTACTCACGCCCTCGACCTGACACTGTGGCTTATGGACAATTATGACGTGAAATCCGTTCGCGGCAATGTGTACAAAAAGCTGGCGGACCGCCCGGACTGCGCGAATCGTTTCGGCGCGTGGAATCCCGACAAATTCGGCGTGGAGGACTCCGCGTTCGCGTTTATCACGATGAAAAACGGAGCGACAGTCACCCTTGAATCCGCGTGGGCAATCAACCTTGACGACGAGAGTGAGGCGCAGACTACGCTTTGCGGGACAAAGGCGGGGGCGGCGACAAAAGGCGGGCTGGTCATAAACGGCGACGCACACGGGCGGCTCTACACCTCTGTCCCCGATTTGACAAGCGGCGGCGACGATTTTTATGACGGCAAACAAATAAAAACCGATGCCGACATTGAGGCGGAGAGTTTTATAAACGCGGTTTTAACAAACACCGAACCCGTTGTCACAGCGAAACAGGCGCTCACAGTCACGAGAATCCTTGAGGCAATCTACACCTCTTCTGAAGAAGGGCGTGAAATCGTATTCCTATGAAAGAAGTATGCATATATACAGACGGAGCGTGTTCGGGCAACCCAGGGGCGGGCGGGTACGGCGTTCTGTTGTCTTTCGGAGGCGTGACGAAAGAGTTGTCGGGGGGCCGCACCCGCACGACAAACAACCGTATGGAGATTTTGGCGGCAATCGTCGGGCTTGAGACGCTTAAAGAACCCTGCAAAATCTCCCTCTACTCCGATTCCCGCTACCTTGTTGACGCAATCGAGAAAAATTGGGTATACAAATGGCAAAAAAACAACTGGTACAGGAACAAAACGGATAAGGCACTTAACGTCGATTTGTGGAAACGTCTGCTGATACAGCTCGAACGCCACGACGTGACTTTCCACTGGGTAAAGGGGCATAACTCAAACCCGGGAAACGAACGCTGTGACGCGCTCGCCACAGGAGCAATCAAAGGCGGCGGCTTGCTCGCGGACGAGGGCTTTTTGGGGTAACAAAAAAGGACTGGTAATCAGTCCCTTTTTTGTTATTTCGCGTAGTCTATTGCTCGTGTCTCGCGAATAAGATTTATCTTGATTTGCCCCGGGTATTCAAGCTCCTGCTCGATTTTTTTGGATATGTCGCGGGCAAGGAGCGGTAACGCCGCGTCGTCGATTTCGTCAGGGATAATGATAATGCGAAGCTCGCGCCCCGCTTGGATAGCAAAGGACTTGTCCACTCCTTTGAACGAATCCGCAAGGCTTTCGAGTTTTTGCAGCCGTTTGATGTAGGATTCAAGAGTTTCGCGCCGCGCCCCGGGACGCGCCGCCGAAATCGCGTCCGCCGCCTGAACTATAATCGAGATTATATTTGTCGGCTCGACGTCGCCGTGGTGTGCCTCAACGGCGTTTAATATAAGGTCGGATTCCTTGTATTTTTTGCAGATTGCCGCGCCGATTGTGACGTGAGAGCCGTCCACGTCGTGGTCGACAGCCTTGCCAATGTCGTGGAGAAGTCCCGCGCGTTTCGCCAGCGTCACGTCGACGCCGAGCTCGGAGGCGAGAATCCCGCACAAATGGGATACCTCGATAGAGTGTTTGAGTACGTTCTGCCCGTAACTCGTGCGAAACATCATCTTGCCAAGGAGCTTTATAATCTCGTGGTGAACGCCGTGTACCCCCGTCTCAAAGGTCGCCGCCTCGCCCTCTTCCCGTATCAGCGTCTCTACTTCCTTCTTCGCTTTCTCCACCATTTCCTCGATTCGGGCGGGGTGTACGCGTCCGTCGATTATAAGGTGTTCAAGAGCGATTTTTGCGATTTCGCGGCGCATGGGGTCAAACCCCGAGAGGATAACCGCCTCGGGGGTGTCGTCTATGATAAGGTCAACGCCCGTCAGTGCCTCAAGGGTGCGGATATTTCGCCCCTCGCGCCCGATTATGCGTCCCTTCATTTCGTCATTCGGAAGTGTCACGACAGAAACGGTCGTTTCCGTCACATGGTCAACGGCGCAGCGTTGTATCGCGTTCGCCAGAATGTCTTTTGCGCGTTTGTCCGATTCCTGTTTCGCCTTGTTTTCAAGGTCCTTTATCAGCATTGACGTTTCAAGCCGTACCTCCGCCTCGATGGTCGAAAGCAGGTACGATTTCGCCTGTTCCTTTGTAAAGCCCGAGATTTGCTCAAGTTTTGCCCGCTGTTCCTGTATAAGTTTTTTAGCGTCCTCGTTTTGTCTGTCGAGGGTCTCTGATTTTCTCTGGAGGGCGTCCTCTTTTTTTTCAAACTGTTCGCTTCTTTTTTCAAGAGATTCCTCTCTTTGAAGCAGGCGTTTTTCCGTCCGCGCAATCTCGGCGCGGCGGTCTTTCGCCTCTTTTTCCGCGTCGCTGCGCGTCTTCAGACTCTCCTCTTTCGCTTCGATGAGTATTCCTTTTTTCTTCGCTTCGGATTCCTTCTTGGCTTGTTCCATGATTTTCGCCGCCTCAAGTTCGGCGGAACCTATCGCTGCCTCCGCAATCTTGCGGCGGTACAGCACTCCTATAAAAAAGCCAGCGGCTAAGGATACGATAAATATTACCAATGATATTATGATATTTATATTAAACACCTCCTCCTGTTGTTTAGTAATTTTATATAAAACGCATAATTATCAATTATAATTGTATTACGTAAAGCCGTATATGTCAAGACGAAAAACGCTGTTTTATACTCTATAATAACAACATAGAATAATATAAAAGAGGTGCTGTTATGAATAAGTCAAGGCAAACACCCGAATAAAGCACATTTGTACCGTTCATTGCGAAGAAAGTTGCCATAAGAATTCCTCCTTTTTGTAAGCTAAACCGACTATTTTCCTTAAAATTAAGAAGTAAGTTGGCAACGGACAAAATAAGGAATGCAAATCCAATGTTAACGCTCTTTGTAATACCGCAACAATAACCAAAAAACCGCGAAATGCGGGATTTATTTTTTTGGTTGCGGAATAAATCGACAAGTGTAAGCGCATCAGGCAACATTTTATCGTAAGCGGTTGCCCCGCCTCGCGAAAATCCAGCGCTATCTCCGCCACATAAAGATCGCAACCCTCCGCGTCGCCAAAAACAACGCGGGAAACTCCATACTCCCTCAACAATTTTCTAAACGTGTCTGTAAGAACTTCTTTGAATCTATTATAACAGTCATAATTTAATCAGTAAATACCTAGGAGATGACGAAATGATTGTCTACACAGCCTTATGGGAAACAATGAAACGCAAGAACTTCACAACCTACACGCTGCGCGTAAAATATGAAATTTGTGCGTACTCCTAAACTGCAAACTGTCCGATGTCGCCGAGTTTGTCGAGGACTAAAGTTCCGCCTACAAAACAAAATGGGTTACCGCCAATCGACGGTAACCCATTTTCCATACTGCTTACAAAGATTCAACCAACTCATAATCATCTGTCATCAACCGTGAACCAGTTCGTTTTAGGTACTCCCACTCACCAAATTCGGTCATACCTAACCGCGCCAAATGCTCTTTGAAATCTGGGCGACTCTTTGGCATCATTCGGTCGGCAAAGAACCAGAACAACTTCTTCGAGTCATACTCTTTGTCAAATTCCTTAAATTCAAGTACAACATAAAATTCACGCGGAAGCGACGAGTTGTTGTGCTCGTTAGAATAACGGAAATGGTAAACGTCATCGGAATAACTTAACGTGCCTAAACAAACTTTGTTACCTTGCTCGTCTATCTCCTAGGTCAAAAATAAGTTCATATCTTCACCTCGCTGAATGCAGCCATAATTCCGCAATGTCTCCTATATTCTGTACAAATAACGCTGTACCTATATGTATAAAAATAAAGCTTCTTGATATAGTGGGCGGTGAAGGAGAAAAGGTTCAAAAATGTTCCCGAAAAGGGTTGCAAAAAGAACAGCTATGCTAAGTTGGCGGCGGGAAGCTCAGTTTTTCTGTTCGAGAATACTGATTTGTTGGATAATGTATTTGCTGTTGGGGTTTCGGGGGTGGTTCTTTCGTCCATTTCGCGGAAATTGTCAAACAAAATCCGTTCTCCTAAATCAATAGATGTTGGCACAGAACACCCGCGTTCCTAATATCCTACGTTGCCTGATGAAACTTCTATTGCTTTTGCAAATTCAATTTGATATAATTTATTGACTCGGCGTATATCTTTAAGTCTGTCTGAAATATCCATATTTCTTTCTTCTCTCGTATTAAGGAAAAGCGAAATTGGGGTTGCTTACGCCTATGTAATATGATATAATCTGCTACAGATAGAGGTGTATATTATGGCTCAAAAAATAGTATTCAGCGGCATACAGCCGTCGGGAAGCCCGCAACTCGGGAATTATCTCGGCGCGCTCAGGAACTGGGTGGCGTTGCAGGAAGATTATTCGTGCAGGTACTGCATCGTCGATATGCATTCGATAACTGTACGCCAGTCCCCCGCAGCGCTTGAGAAAAACGCGCGCGACCTTTTGGCGTTTTTGATATCGGCGGGGCTTGATTACAAAAAACACATACTGTACGCCCAGTCGCACGTTCGGGCGCACGCGCAGCTTGCGTGGATACTCTCGTGTTTCACGTATATGGGCGAGCTGTCGAGAATGACGCAGTTTAAGGATAAGTCGCAAAAGCACGAGGACAACATTAACGCGGGGCTTTTCACCTACCCCGTGCTTATGGCGGCGGACATTCTGCTTTTTGGGACGGAGCTTGTGCCTATCGGCGAAGACCAGACCCAGCACCTTGAACTTTCCCGCACGATTGCGGCGCGGTTCAACAACCTTTACGGCGACGTTTTCAAAGTCCCCGAGGCGTATATCACGAGAACGGGTACACGCGTTATGGGGCTTCAGGAACCCACGCGCAAAATGTCGAAATCCGACGACCCCGCGTCGGCGAACGTCGTCTATCTTTTAGACGAGCCGAAATCTATACTTAACAAATTCAAACGCGCCGTCACCGATTCCGACAATACCGTGAGATTCGCTCCAGAGGAAAAACCCGGCATAAGCAACCTCATCAACATATATTCGGCGGTTACGGGCAAAGATTTTACCGATATCGAAAAAGAGTTTGAGGGCGCGGGCTACGGCAAATTCAAGACAGCCGTCGCCGAAGCCGTCATATCGGAACTTGAGCCGATTATAAAAAAATACAATGAAATACGTGCGGACGCGGCTTTTCTTGATGATATATTAAAAGAAGGCGCGCAAAAAGCGGACGCGGCGGCGGAAGATATTATGCGAAAAGCGCAGAAAGCCGTCGGGTTTATTTCTCTATAACCAACAAGTGTTACCTTGCAAACCACTACAAAACAAGGAGTGTATTATTTTATGAAACTTTCCGTTAAAAGTATCGCGCTTGCGGGCGTTACCGCCGCTTTGTACGTCGTTTTGACCGTGGGGTTCGCGCCTCTCTCGTTTCGCGAGGTGCAGTTCCGTTTCTCCGAAATACTGAATCTGCTCGCGTTCATAAACCCCGTGTACGCAATCGGCGTAACCCTCGGGTGTTTCATCTCAAACGTCGTATCCTCTCCCTTCGGCATTGTGGATTGGGTTGTCGGAACAACGATGACGGGCTGCGCGGTGTTTTTCATAACGAGAACAAAGAATCTGTTTATCGCGTCGCTGCTCCCTGTTCTGTTTGTAATTCCTGTCGGGGTGGAAATCGCCGCTCTTTCGCATATTCCGCTGTTTCTCACGGTGCTTTCGGTCGTTGTCGGGGAGTTCGCGGTTGTGACGCTTATCGGGTATCCGTTGTTTCGGTTTGTTATACTTAAAAATAAACAGGTAGTTGATATATTGAAAGGATGAGGTTATTATGGCGGAGAGCAGAAATTGCATAAAATGTAAAAAAGTTTTTACGTATACAGGTGTTCCTGTTTGCCAAGATTGCCAAAAGGAGACAGAAAAACTGTTCGACGAGGCGCGGACGTATATCAAGGAACACCCCGACTGCAAACTCGCGGAAGTCGCCGAAATCACGGGGGCGAGCCACAAGCAAATTTTCCGCTGGATACGCGAGGGGCGAATCGAAATCTCGTCGGCGCAGGCGGCGGACGGCGGACTCACTTGCGGGAATTGCGGCAAACCTATCGTCACGGGGCGGTACTGCTCCTCTTGCGCAATCAAAATGAACGACAGCGTAAAAGAGGCGTTCGGCAAAAACAAGCCTGAAGAGAAAAAGCCCTCAAGCGGCAAACTCAAAGAACACGGAATAACCAAAGGCAAAGCTTGAAATTATAGCCCTCCGTTCACGGGGATAACCGCACCCGTTGTGTACGCGCTTTTATCGCTTGCCAAAAACAGAACCGTTTCCGCGATTTCGGTGTCGCGTCCATACCTCCCCATAGGGATTTGCTCGGTTAAATCCTTTTTTTCGGTGTCGCTTAAAAAGGCGTTCATCTCCGTGTCGATTACCCCGCAGGATACCGCGTTCACGCGAACGCCCGCCGGGGCAAGCTCTTTCGCGAGCGCCTTTGTAAACGCGTTTACGCCGCCCTTGCTTGCGGAATACACAGCTTCACAGGACGCGCCGTACTCCCCCCATACCGACGATATGTTGATTATCACGCCCTTGTGCCGTGAAACCATATCCCCGACGACCAGACGCGACATATTAATCACCGACGTCAGGTTCACGTTCAAAACCCGCTGGATATCGTAAACATTCATATCCTGAAATAACCCTACATATGGTACGCCCGCGTTGTTGACCAAAATGTCGATTCCGCCCGTTTCGCGTTTCGCGAATTCCACCAGTTTCACGCACTCATAATAATCCGACACGTCCGCGGCAAACCTAGCCGTCGCCCGAACCTCCTCCAGCTTGTCCGCGCTGTTTTTGCAATTTACGACGACCTTGTACCCCGATTCATAAAAAATCTCGGCAACCGCCCGCCCAATCCCCCTTGACGACCCTGTGACAAGTACATTTTTCAACATATAATACCCCCTTGCGAACTCCCTCAATATACTGTATAATTATAACATATCAGTTTGAGGTGCGGTATGGATTTTTATACAGGGTTGCTGTCGGCGTTTGACGTTGGCGACCAGTTCGTTGTGAACATTAGTTTTGCGTTTATACTTTATTTTATACTTTTGGTAGTTATGCGTTTTATGCTTTTTGTCAATATACGCTCAAAGCTGTTTTCGTTTCGGCATAACGCGAAAGAAATAAAGACAAAGACGGATTTTACCTACCCTCCCAAGGGCTTTTTTACAAGCGTCACGAAATCCTATATAAACGCGTGCAGGAAAAATCCGTCTCCGAACACCGCCGAAATTGTGGAAAAACACCTTTTGAGCTTGCGGTTTATGACTTTTTTGCAGGACAGCGCGACGGGCGTTCTCGTCTCCTCCGAAAAAAGCATATTGTTTATCGGCGCGGGGTTAATGTTATTTTCCGGTAATTACCAATTTTTTGCGGGGATTACTATTATACTGCTCGTTCTTCAAAAAATACCTCTGCTGTTTTTTGATATTTCGCAAATACGCGGGCTTCTAAAGTCGGAATTTGCCGAATATCTGGACCGCGAACTCGGGCAGTTTTTCGTTTCCGACATAAAAGGCGTAATGTCAAGTCTTAACGCCGCAATAAAGACGCAGAACGACACTCTAACCAAAGCTTTATCATATATCGAAAAAAACCAGACACTGCTGACGGAAAGTCTTTCGCGTTACGAGGGCGCGCTAAAAAGTATCACGACGGAACTGGGCGGCGCGCTCGGCACAATGGTTTCGTACCACACCGAAAATACTTTCTCCGCGCTTCAGGGGGAACTCTCCGAGAGTATGCTCGGCGTAATCAAAAGCAACAACGAACTCCTGGATAAACTTGACAAAGGAAAATTATGACAAATTCAGACGATAATCATTTGAAAGAGCTGGCGGAAATGTTTGAAACTCCGCTCCCGTCCCTGAAAATCAGCGTTTCCAGAATCGACATCGAAACGTCGGGCGTTTCGTCGGGTAAATTTATCATAAAAAACGAGGGCGGCGGCGTTCTTCGCGGGAAAATCCTCTCGAATTCGGACGCGGTGCGTTTCTCCCCCGAAACTTTTGAGGGGAACTCCGCCGTCGTCACCTACACGGCGGAACTTGACGTGTACAAGGCGGGCGACATAATCAAGAGCGCGGTCGTAATCACGGGAAACGGCGGCGAAAAGAGCTTGCCGATTACGATAAAGGTATGCCCTTTTTACCTTGAAACAAAAAGCGGCGAGCGTCTTTCCTCAATCAAAGATTTTTTCAAACACGCACAGGCGGATATCGAAAACGCGAAAAATCTCTTTGTCTCCGACGATTTTCCGAAATGGCTCGGGGCAATCTCCTACCCCTACATCGACAGTTACGCCGAAATAGCCAAAGACCCCGACATAACGCGAGCTCTCGACAACTTTTTCATATCGAACCGACTCAAGGCGCACGCGTATGTCGTGCCGTCGGAGAATATCATTTCGGTGACGGCGAACCCCTACACCAACGAGATTGTACGCGGACGGATTGTGTTTCAAAAACAGTTGCGCGGATTCCTTAACGTGAAACTTTTAAAAAAACACAACGCGCCGTGGCTTACTCTTGACAAGGAGAATTTGACGGCGGAGGATTTCGATTACGCGTCTTTTGCCGACGTCGAATACACCGTTGACCCGACGCGTATTCGGTCGTCCTATTCTTTTGAGGAAGTCGAGGCGGGCGGCAGTTCCGTAAAATTTTACGTAAAAAGACTCGAACCCTTTAACGCGTATTTAATCAAAGAATCTTTTCATATGAACGAAAGGGGTTATATCGCTTTTGACAGCCGCGTTTCAAGAAAGGTCCTTGTTGAAATCACGACGAACGAACCCGCCCTGCGCTTTGACGCGTTTAAATATGAACTTGAGGCAAGTTCTATGAAGATGCCGTTTGTCATAAAACTAAGCGGAGTCCAGACCGCGCAGTTTATGTTCAAGCAACGCCCCTACATAAACGCCGAAGTCACCGTCCGCGCAGAGAGTTACACGAAAACGCTTAAGCTGCAAATAGAACCCTAGGAGTTATCACCTATGGATACACTTCTCAACAAAATCAAACATTATGAACTTTTTTCAAAGGAACATACCTCCGTCAAGGCGGCTATCTTTTTGATTTACCGCTATATTTGCGTGTATGTTATTTTTAATGAAAAAAAGTATCTTGACAGGGCGTACAGCGAGGCAAGGGCAATCCGCGCCTTTAACGGAGCGTCCTCCGAACTCAAGCTTATGACCGCGTTTATTGAACTTCTTCTGGGCAACGCGGCGGGAGCGGGCGATATCCTACGCGACTTCTATTTGTACAAAAATTATATGAACCAAAACGAGCCGAAAAACTACAATACATATATTTTTCTGTCGGCGCTTCGCGACCTCAAATCCGACAAGGTGAAATCCGCGAACAAAAAAATCAAGATACTTGACGAATCCGTGGATATAGACGTTGCGCTGTACATCGCGTATATCCAAATGTACGAGGGGAAGTCGCAGGACGCGTACCACACGCTTGCGCCGCTTGCGCGGATTTCCCCGCGTGGGTTTCTTGTAAACGTGTGCCTGTACCTTCTGTTCTCCGAGCGGCGCGTCAAGGACTCGTCCTGTCTGTTTCCGCCCTTTGCGGCGTGGTGCGTCAAGGAGGGTATCGACTTTGGGGAGAGGTGTCTTGACGACTACCGCCACTCACTTATGCCGAAACAAAATCTGAACTTTCCGCTGCTTAAACAAATTTACGCCCAGTATCCAAAGGACTGGCTGCTTGATATAATATGTACAATCAGTATCTCGAAACGCGATTATACCCTTGAAGCGTACCATTATTACAGGGCGGCGGCGAGCAAACAGCGCGACAGCGACAAAATCCTCAAACTTGAGAGCAGTCTGCTCCAGTCGGCGTTCATCAACCAAAAAGAGGAAAAACTTTCACATTTTACTATGGAACGTTTCCTGCGCCACCCGTCAAACCTTGAGGACGCGAATGTAAAGGCGTTTGTGTATCATATCCTTATAAGCCAAGAAAATTTGAACGATTTCGCCGACAAGCAGAAACCCGCGATAATTTCGTTCGCGGCGAACTGCCTTGAAATCGGCGAACGGGGGAGATACTTCAACAGCATATACTCCTACTTCCTCCGAAACGCCTCGGGAAAAGAGTATGAGGCGCGGCTTAAAAAATGCGCGGAGATACTGTACGCCGATTTGACCGTATACGAAGGGATTGTGCCTGATTCGGAAGTCGCGGCGGTGTGGGTTTTTGACAAAGAGAAAACAGGACACGAGGCGTTTTTTGTTACGTCCGCCAAAGTCCGCGTGAAATCCGTCTCCGACAAAATTCTGTATATATGTTTCGCGAAAGACGGAAAAACGATTGTCGACAGCAACATAAAGTTCAAAAAAATTGTCGCGCAATCGTATAGTTTGTGCAGGTATCTCGCGAAACTCCACCCAGAGGACGAAAATTTGGCGATACTCCTTGCGCGGCTTGCGCTGGCGGATATTGACGCGCACGACGCCCGCGAACCTTTTTTGGTTAAGGAATGTGAGGAGTATATCGAGATATTAAGCCGCGTGCAAAACCTGCCGCGTGTTTGCGAAAATTTTAATATGCAGACGGCGGCGGCGCTGGGCAACCTCCTTGCGAAACTTAACCGATTCGACAAGGCGATTGAATACTACACGTCCGTAAACGAAAACTACCTAAACGACGATTATATCGAGCAAATGCTTGTCGCGTTTATGGCGGCGAACGAATATGACGCCGCCCTTTCGCTTGTCCTCAAAAAATCCCATTGCGTTCAGGAACAGACGCTTTGCGACTGTGTGACAAAAATTATAGCTTATGACAAAAAGTATCACAAACAACTTGCGGACACCTGTTACGAACTTATACTTAAATCCTACTACAAGACAGAGTTTATGGACATTGTGACGGCATACTACAACGGCAGTCTCCGCGATTTTTTGGAACTCGCCCGCGTGCCGCAGATTCCGCCGACGCTTGAGCTCGACAGGCGAATACTTCTTGGGTCGGTCGAAACGCACAGCCTTTGCGCCGACGCGCAAAGAATCTTTGTACGAATGTACGCGAACGTGTACGAGGCGAACGCCGACATTCTTAATCTTTTCGTATATTTTTTGTGCTACTCCGCAATCGTAAAAAATACTAAACTGGAGAGCAAAACCCTCTCCGTCCTTGAGAAACATTACGAACACACGGGCGACAGCGTGACTCTCATAGCGATAACGCACCTTTATATAAATCACAAAATGTACAACACGGTATCCGACAAACTGCTCGTTTGCGCCGCGGCTTTTATGGAACGCGCCGATTTGTATTTTCCGTGTATGAAAGATTGCATAGACAAAAAAATTTCAAATACGTATATTCAGAGGAGTTTGATTTTACGGCACGAAACGCTGCCTGATAAAAACGTGTTCGCCTACTACAAGACGGAGCAGAATCACACCTACCGCGTGAAGATGAAGTACTTCCGTTTCGGGATTTACCTTTGCACTCTCCCGCATTTTTACGGCGAAACGATTTCCTACTATTTCGCGGAGGAGACCAGCGGCGGGAGTATCACCACAAAGGAACAGGAAGAAAGCAACACGCGCGCAATCAAGTCCGACGACACGACCGACGAATTTTTTGCAATCAACAACGCGCTCATATACGAGCAAATGTACCGCTGGGAACTAAGCGAAACAATCATTTCCGACTTGCTCCACAACAAAAAGACCGTTATGGCGGAACTGCTTTAAAAGGAGAGAATACAATGGGTACACTGGGACTGGATATGGCAAGAGGGCTCTTTTTGGGAATCGACTTCGGAACGACGAACTCCGTCGTCAGCGTCTTCAACTTCGCGGACGGCGACGCGCAAACGATTCCGATTGACGGGAGCAATATATTTCCGACGGCGGTACAGTTTGAAACGGACACGGAGAATCCCGAGAAGTTGTCGAGGATTTTTGGGGTTCAGGCTAAGGAAGCGGCGATAATCTACCCCGACAGCACGGTTTTGTCGATTAAGCGGCTTTTGGGTACGGACGAGGTAATCAGGGTTAATGTCGAGGATAAAGAGTACACGCTTTCCCCGACAGAAATCGCGGGCGAAATCATCGGCTATCTTAAACAAAAGGCGGACGAATACGCACAGGAAGAACTTGACATTTCGGGCGAATTTTCGGGCTGCGTAATCACCGTCCCCGCGAACTCGACGGATAAACAAAAGAAGATGACGAAAGAGGCGGCGATTGCGGCGGGGTTTGACGAGGAAAGCGTGTTTTTGCGGCTTGAGCCCGCGGCGGCGGCAATCAGTTACGCCGTGACGGAAACTTCCGACAAAAAAGTGCTTGTCTACGACTTCGGCGGCGGCACGTTTGACGCTTGTATCCTTGAGGTAAAAACCTCTGACGGGAACGAGCCTGTGATTTCGATTATTTCGACCTACGGCGATAACAATTTGGGCGGCAACGACATTGACAAACTGATTATGGATATGATATACGAAGAGTTCAAAAAACTTACGAACTGCCAGATAGACCTCTTTGACGAAAACGCGGACGACGGCGTTTCAAAACGCCAAAAAAAGGTTGCGATTGTGCGTATGATTCAGGCGGCGACCCAAGCGAAAGAACGCCTTTCACAGGCAAAAACCACCAAAATCACCCTCGCCCCCCTCATTCAGGAACCGAAAATCGTCAACATAAATATGGAAATCACCCGCGAGGATTTTATAAGCCACAAGCGCGTGAACCAGTTCAACGACAATCCCGACATCTTTGAAAAGTTTCTCGACAAAAGTCTGGAAGATTTGGTAAATCGTACCGTTGATTGCGTGGATTCGTGCCTTTCGGCGGGCGGGCTTTCCGCGTCTGACATTGACGAAATTTTTCTTGTGGGCGGCAGTTCGTCTATAAATATAATCGTCGACAAGATAAAGGAAAAATTTGGCAAAGAGCCGTTCAAGTCGAAAATCAGCCCCGCCCTTAGCATTTCACAAGGAGCGGCGTATTATTGCAATATGATTATGATGCCGACAGTCGGCGCGCCGATTGTACAGGAACGCACGATACACCCACTTGGACTCGAAATCGCGGGGCGGCGGTTTATGGAAATCGTCGGCGCGGGCGTGGATATCCCCAAAGACGGCTTGACCATCGAGGCGTCGGAACTTTTGGCGACAAATTTTGACCAGCTCACGAGTATGGCTATTGTCGTTTACGAAAGCACCGCCCCGAAATTCGGGGAGAAAAACCAGACGGTGAACCAAGAGGGTATGAAACGCCTCGCGGGCACCTCACTTCGCGGGATTCCCGCCGCCGCGCGCGGACACGAGAAAGTCAAAGTCGTTTTCAACATAGGGCAGGATAATATGCTTCACGTGAGTGCAAAAAGTACGAGCGTTGACGGGCTTACGACGGAACTAGCCGTTGACGAACTGTACAACTAAGGGGAATACTATGACTAGCCAAGAATTGTCGTCTCAATATAAAAACTTTGCCCAAGTTTTTAATAACCACAAGGACACCGTTTTTTCGCGGCTTTTTATAGTGCTTAAACAAGGGTTGTCGTCAAACCTTTTGTACGCGTCTTTGGCGAACTCAAAGTTATGCGTCGTGGACGACAAGATTTATGAATACTATTCGTTCCTTATGGATAGATACAAAAACATTATCGAAGAGTTTGAGACAATGCCCCTTCCCGAGAACGCGGCATCGGTACGCGACGTTTTGGGCGGGGTTATCCTCATTTTGAAATCACGTCTTATCTACTTTGACGAACTTTGCGATTTTTCGTCTAACCCGATTCTTGAGGAACGGAATAAAATTCAGGCAGACAATAAGATTTTTTTCGAGTTTCAAATGGACGCGCTTTGCCGAGGGACGCAAAACCCCGTAATCATAGACGGCGCGTCCGTTTCTCTTACACAAGAGTTTTCAAAAAAATTGTACGAATTATATATCAGCAACTATAAACACAGCGTGCTTGCACTCGACAATATGGACAAAAACCGCCAAATCGGGATATATTTCGACTTTATCAAAAACGAGTACAACGAACTTTCTATAATTATCAAGAAACAAATTTTTGAAATCGAAAACGCCCACGCCGACAATGACGGCAGCGTTTTCGGCGTACTCACCTTGTTCCGCGAAACATACCAGCATACGGGGAAATTTATCGCCGACACGTCCGAATACTTTGAGAACTCTTATCGGGAGAACGCACAGGAATTTCAGATAAACGCCCTCTCCTACGAGGATTTTACATTTTTTGTAAAATCTCTTATCTCAAAAGAAGAATTTCAAGGCAACGGCGGCGCGGAGACTTCTTTCGCCGAGCTCAAAAGCGCCTTTGAACTCGCGTTCAAGAAAAAGATTATCGGCGAAATGGCGACAAACGGTTTGGGGCATATCATTTACTTCATTAAGAAACAGATAATCTCCGCCGAAAATATGACGGAGGAACTGAAAACGGCGTTTTCCGCCATTACGAAATTTTTCGAGGAGCACGACTTGTCGGAGTGCGGCAATTTTGATATAATCCACGGGGTTTACGATACTATTCGTATCAAAATCGACTGTTTGCGAGAGAATCGGAATTTGTTCGCCGATTCCGCGACAGAACTTATCGCGCCGAATCCTAACGCGCCTCTGGTTTCTAATTTGTCCGACAAGGAGCTTGACTCTCTTTTGGCGGAGAGTTTTGCCGACTGGCTGGCGCGGGCGAACGCGGGCGGCGACACCGACGAGATAATTCTTGCAATGCCTTTTTACCAAAGTTTCGTTGAGAAACGCAAAAAACAGCACAACTCCGTTATCGAACTCGCGAAAAAACGCTTTATAGAATACCAAAAAGACTACGTATTGTTTGAAATCTCCACCTATGAGGAGATAATGACTTATAGTGTGTCCAAACTCCGAGACAGTGCCGATTACCTTGTGTTGCAATTCGTCGAAATTTGCGACCAAACTATGGAGGACATAAAGTCCGTTTTGCGTGATAACAATTTCAGCATAATCGCTCCCGCCCCCCACACCGCGTTCAACGGACGCGAACACGAGGTGATTATGGCGGAAAAAAGCCCCGATTTCAAAAAGGGCGAGGTTATAAAACTTATGAACAGCGGGTACAAACACGAGAACGTCGTGGTTATGCGGGCGAACGTAATCGCGGCGAGGTAAAAAGGTATGAATTGGAAAAAATTCAAAATACAGGAAAATAAACCAAGCGAAGGCAGTTTCATACTGGGAATCGACCTCGGCAACTCGAGTTCCGCGCTTGCGTACTTCGACTTGCTCCGAAACGCCCCCGAAATCATCGACATAAGCGGCGGATACGGAAAACCCGCCGCGCCTACGGTTATGCAGTATATCCCGACGACAAAGGAATGGGTTTTCGGGGAGTACGCGCTCCTCAACCGCGGGCTTTCGGGCGACATAACGCTCACGGGGCTTTTGGCGAATTTGGGGCAGCTAATCGAGATTGACAAAAAAATGGTGAACGCGGCGAACGTTCTCGGTATTTTTTTGAAAGAACTGATTGGCAATTGCAAGGGGATTAACCCAAAAGCGGAGGTTGTTGGGATTGTCGCCGCGATTCCTGATTTTATGCCCCAAGAGACGCAGGAGGAACTTCGGAAAGCGTTCGTTTTTGCTGGGTTTGAAAAGGAACTTATTGAATTTGTCCCCGAAAACATTTGCATATTCAATAAGTATTTTTTTAACAAGCCCTATAAGAAAAAGGAAACTGTGCTGCTCCTTGATTTTGGTGGGCGTGGTTTGCGCGGCGGGATTTATGATCTAAACGATACGCAAATAAAGAATCTGTCATACCTCAATAGCGCGGAAATCAGCGTTTCACGCGTGGAAAACGCCGTCACAAACCTTTTCACAAGTATCTATATGGCGCAAACGAAATCCCCAAAAATTTCCAAACAAGTCAAAGAACAAATTTCCTCGTTTACATACCAACACAAAGATTTGCTGTTCCAAAAGCCACTCACGAAAGCTATCAAATTATACTTTACTTTCGCGTACCCGCCCTTTCAGTCGAGTATCACAAAAGAAACGGTCGATAACCTTACCGCCCCCTACGCGGCTATGTTCCGCGACTTTTTGGAAAAATTGTTCGAAAAAAATTTGTACGATACGTCAAAGAAGTTGTCGCCCGATATGATAAATACCGTCGTTTGCACAGGCGGCGGATTCGGTATGGTTTGGGCAAAATCCGCCGTCCGCGCCTTTTTTCCGAATAGCGAGGTGCTTATCTACAAGAACGTCAAATGCGCGATTGCCGAAGGTGCGTCAATCATCGCGGCGAACAAACTTGACGCGTTCAAAACCGACAAACTGACAATTTATGACAAACTAAAACTACCTTACGACTTCGGGTTCAAAGTTTTTAAGGACGGACAGGAACGATTTACCCCGATTGTTGAACGGAGTTCCTTTTGGTGGCAGTCAACCTTTACCAAATTATTCATACTATGCGAAAATATCGAAAACAACAGTTATGACCTCGAATTTTTTCGGCGCGACGAAAAGGGCGAAATCTCCCGCGAAATAACGCTGAAACTTGAGAACTTGCCGAAACGCCCAAAAGGCACGCTCCGCCTTGCCGTTTCCCTCAAATTCGATAATTGCGAAAAAATGAACATAACCGTGCGCGACGACGGCTTCGGCTCAATCTTCAAAAAATCAAGTTACGCGCAAAATTTTCAAATCAATCGGCAATAGTGGGCAAGCGCACATTCTATCCGTTTTTTTTGCAATTCACAGCCGATTTCATAAGGTTTGTAGATATCGCCGTTCAAATTTAGCGCGTTCGCAACGCAACCGCCTCCGCAAAAAAACTTCGCCCAGCAATTTTTGCATATTTCCTTTGAGTACACGTTCAAATCGTGAAGTTCGCCGCAAGGGGAGGTTATCCCCTCAAAAACATTGCCTAACAGATATTTTTTGTTGCCGACTAATTGGTGGCAGGGGTAGAAATCCCCATTAGGAGTCACCGCCAGATATTGCGTCCCCGCGCCGCACCCCGCCAGCCGTTTATACACACAAGGTCCGCCGCTTAAATCTATATTAAAATGGAAAAAGTCAATTTCATTTTCGCGTACAATGTCCAGCAATTTTTCATACTCGTCGTACAATTTCGGCAAATCCTCATCGCGAAACGACAAATCGCCCGTGCAAACAACAGGCTCAACGGATATATGCTTAAACCCAGATTTATACAAATGCAGCACATCTTGGGAAAAATCTATATTTTCTCGCGTATACGTCCCCCGCACATAATAATCCTTGTCACGGTTTTTTATCAACTCAAGGAATTTAGGCAGGATTAAGTCGTGCGACCCCGCGCCGCTTGGCGTCTTACGCATTTTATCGTTGACAGAACGCCGCCCGTCAAGGCTCAAAACCACGTTGTCCATATTCTCGTTTATGTATTGATTTTTTTGTGCGTCAAGTAACAGCCCGTTAGTCGTAAGAGTAAAATGGAAATTTTTCCCTGATTGGAGATTGCGGGCGTAGTCAACCGTATCTTTTAGTACATCGAAATTAAGCAACGGTTCTCCGCCGAAAAAATCAATTTCCAAATTTTGCCGTCCCGCCGAATTTTGCGCGACAAAATCAATCGCCCTATGGGCGACCTCTTTTGGCATAAGCCCTGTTTTGCCGCCGAATTTCCCTTCATCGGCGAAACAGTACGCGCAGCGCAAATTGCAATCGTGTGCCAAATGCAAGCAAAGCGCCTTTATAATCGGCTTGCCGATGTCTCTTTGGGGTATGTTTTCGTAAATATCCGTTGTGAACAAAGTTTTTTGTGCCGTAAGTTCCGCCAGTTCTTCCACAACTTCCGCGATATTTTCCTTGCTCGAAAGTTCCTCTGGTATTTCCTCAAAGGGGTAAAAATCCAAAACGTCATACACAAGTTTATCGACTATATGTACGCTGCTGCTATTTATATCAAGCACAAAAAACTTCCCAGAAATTTCAAATTTATGTATCATTTTGTATCGTCCTTAAAAAGCCCCGCGAAATTGCGGGGGCTAATACTATTTTGCGCAGGGCTGGTTTGCCACCGTACAAGAAGTTTTGCAAGCCGATTGACAAGAAGTTTTGCATTCTCCGCAACCGCCGTTTACAACCGTATCTTGTAATTTTTTTGCATCGACTGTTTGTATGTGTTTCATAACATTTCACCTCTGTCATCATTATAGCATTATTTGAGAAGATTGACAAGTTCCGCGTTAAATTGCCCGTCATACACGGCGAAGACGTTCCCTTTCATAACAATGCCGTCGTCGGTGATTTTCACGTAGATTTCGCCGCCCGCCATACGCACGGTTATATCGCGCCCGACGTGTCCCAGCGCGTGTGCCGCCGCCGCCGCCGCGCAGCTGCTTGACCCCGACGCGAGAGTATACCCCGCCCCGCGTTCCCAAATCTCAATTTGTATCGTTCTGTCGTCAAGGATTTTCATAAACTGAACGTTTACGCGATTCGGAAACATTTCGTGCGTTTCGATTGCGCCGCCCAGCGTATCCGCGAGTTTTTTTGAAATCTCGTCAAAAACAATAACGCAATGCGGGTTGCCGATAGACACGCACGTAACGTTGTAGGTGTTTTCGCCGACTTTGAGGGGGGCGTTTTTTTCGCTGGTGAAGGTAACTTTACCCATATTTACCTCAATAAGGTTGGCGTTTTCGTCCAAAATATTCACCGTCACGCGTCCGCCGAGGGTGTCAAGTTCAAACGCGCCAGAATCTTTTATATACTTTTTGTCGTGCAGATATTTTGAGAAAATCCGTATCCCGTTCCCACTTTTTTCCGCCTCTCCGCCGTCCGGGTTGTAAATTTTAAGGGATATCCCACCTTTTTCGTCAAAGAAAGGACCGTATAAAATCCCGTCTGAACCAACGCCGAAATTCCTGTGACAAATAGCGCGTATATTTTCCGCGCTTAGGCGTACAGCGTTTTTAGACGGGTCAATCACAATGTAGTCGTTGCCGAGAGCTTGATATTTTGAAAATTCCATATACAACCTCCTTATGTAAAACAAACCGCCGAACTATGAATCGGCGGTTTGCGTTTTATCAACCAATGATAACTGGTTTAAGTTTCCAAATTTCGTCGCTGTATTCTTGGATTGTGCGGTCGCTGGAGAATTTACCGCTCATCGCCGTGTTGAGTATAGCGCTCTTGGCCCATTTGTCCTTGTTGCCGAACGCCTTGTTTACTTTTGCCTGCGCGTCGGAGTAACTCTCGAAATCCTTGAGAATAAAATACTCATCGGGGCGGCTCGCGCCGTATCCGTTAAGCAAGCTGTCGTAAATCGGGCGGAACAAGTCGGCTTTTCCCTTTGAGAAAGTGCCGTTGATAAGCTGCGTCATAACCATATTCACATTGGAGTTCATATTGCAAACGTCCCACGGGTTGTACTCGCGTGTTTGATACAATTTGATAACTTGGTCGGAGGTAAGCCCGAATATGAAGATATTATCCTGCCCGACTTCTTCCAAAATCTCGACGTTCGCGCCGTCAAGCGTACCGATAGTAAGCGCGCCGTTAAGCATAAATTTCATATTGCCCGTACCCGACGCTTCTTTGCTGGCGGTTGAAATTTGTTCGCTCAAGTCCGCCGCGGGGATAAGTTTCTCGGCAAGCGACACGCGGTAGTTTTCCATAAACAACACTTTGATACGTCCGCCGATAGTCTTGTCGTTGTTGATAACGTCGCCCACGCTGTTGATAAGTTTGATAATCAGTTTCGCCTGGTGGTAGCTCGCCGCCGCCTTCGCGCCGAAA
>BNUF01000022.1 GCA_025997155.1 Clostridia bacterium | reverse complement strand
ATTCGCCCGACTTTAATCCAATTGAGAAATTTTGGGCAAATGTTAAACGCAGGTTGAAATTACATATGCACAAATTCAACTCATTTTGGGAGGCGTTAATTCACGCTTTTATTTAGCTTCGACTATAGCCATATTTTCATAAGATGTTTTGGATATTTCATAGTCTTTTGATAATCGTCCGGAGTTGTTCCTCCAAGCAAAGGTTCGCTCAACTCTCCGCCGTTTTGGTAATACAGCCCCTTCTTTCGGCTTTATTTTCTCTGAAATATCAACCTTTAATCCGAGTTTTTCGACTTCTTAAAGTATTTCTTCAAGCAAGAAATCAAATTATTTGTGCGAAACGAAAGTGTTCATACTATCACTTTGCATGTAATCGTTAGTTTTTTGAGAAACCGTCGTGTGTCGATAACGTGGAATCGCCTCGGCTGAACGCTGATAAACCAAGTTCTAACGCGTTCAGCACCCGCGCCGCAATATTAAAAGACGACGAGGAAAGTTCACGTTCTCAGTTCTCGAAACGCTGATATTGCCGTAACAGAATACTTGCCTTATCCGCGACTTGTTGTTGGGTCAAACCTAACTTTGCGCGGGCGTTTCAGAAAATGGACGGTTTATCAAGAGGAACTTTTTAGTCGTCCTCCATAAGGTCTTTCGGGGAACAGCCTAGGGCTTGCGCTATCTGTTTGAGACTTGTGACGCTTGCGTTTCGTTTCCCTGTTTCCATGCACTTCAAGCTCGCTATGCCTATGCCTGTCTTTTTGGCTAATTTAAAAGGCGATTAAATAAGGGGTTGCGGGGAGAGGTGAGAATTCAATCAATGCAAAGATGCTGTTTATCAGCACTATTCATTTCAAGCGACCGTCGCTAACATACATATTAAAAGGGCTGTTGTTCCGCCGGTTCGCGGTTTTGCAACAGCCCTTTTATGTTATTTGTTTTTGAGTTTGGTATAGAGTTCGATATATTGTTTCGCGGAGGTAGCCCACGAGAAATCCTGCGACATTGCGTTTTTGATGAGGCGGTTCCATTCGGGTTTATCCCAGTAAAATTCGATAGCTTCGCGGATAGCCCACATCATTCCGCTTGCGATATAGTCGGTGAAGATGAATCCAGTTCCGTCTTTTTCGTCGCGGTTGTAGTGTTTAACGGTGTCGTTAAGCCCGCCCGTGCGGCGAACTATCGGAGCTGTTCCGTAGCGCATAGCGAAAATTTGCCCGAGTCCGCAGGGTTCAAAGAGAGACGGCATCAGGAACATATCGGAGCTTGCGTAGATTTTTTGCGCGAGTTCGTCGCTGAAGAAAATGTTCGCGCTCATTTTTTGCGGGTAACGCCACGCGTAATTTTTGAACAGGTTCTCATAGCGACCCTCGCCCGTTCCCAGAACCACGATTTGAACGTCCATACCCATAAGTTCGTCCATACACAATGCCACAAGGTCAAGCCCTTTTTGGTCGGCAAGGCGGGATATGATTGCGATTATCGGAGCGTCGGACTGCGCCAGACCCAGTTCCTGCTGCAGCGCGTGTTTGTTCTCAATCTTAGCCGAAAAATCGTCCTTAGAGAAGTTTTTGTATATGCGTTTGTCCGTCGCGGGGTCGTTTAAGTCGGTGTCGATGCCGTTCACGATTCCGTATACGTCGTCGCCGCGGAATTGAAGTACGCCGTTAAGCATATATCCGAAATCAGAGTATTTGATTTCTTCGACATATGTTTTTGAAACGGTCGAAACCGCGTCCGCGTAGGTTATGGCGGTTTTCATAAAGTTGAGGTTGCCGAAGAACTCCATTTTATCGGGTGCGAAGTAGTAGTCCGGCAGGTCGATAGTTCCCAAAATCTCACGCCCGAATACACCCTGATACTGAAGGTTATGTATCGTGAACAAGGATTTTATGCCCGAATAGAAGGCGAATTTGCTGTAAACGTCTTTGAGGTACACCGTTGCCACGCCTGTTTGCCAGTCGTTAAAGTGGATAACGTCGGGGCGGAAATCGATTTTCGCGAGCATTTCGATAGCCGCCTTCGAGAAGAACGAAAAACGCTCGAAATCGTCGCCGTAGCCGTACAGCCCCTGCCGTCTGAAATAAAAGTCGTTTTCGATAACATACGTAGGCACGTCCGATTTGAGCTGCTGAATAGACGCGCCCTGCCGTCTCCACCCGAGCGCCACCGTCACGGAATCTATATATTCCATTCCCTCAAGGTAAGATTCGCGAATACACTCATATTTCGGGAAAACAATACGCGCGTCAACGCCCAGTTTCCGAAGTTCTTTCGGAAGAGACCCCGCAACGTCGCCGAGTCCTCCGCTCTTTGCGTAGGGAGTAACTTCCGACGCTACAATAAGTACCTTTAAGTCCGTATCAGACATAAAAACCCTCCTTCATATTTTTCTCACGTAAATCAATTATTAAAATAATACTATGAAAATGTAGTTTTCGTCAAGTAAATTTTTTAAAGGAAAGTAAAGGGGTGGCGCAAGCCGTTCAGGGTAAAATAATCGCCGTCTGATATAAACATAGGCTTGCAGGTCATAAAAACTTGCAGTCCTGTTTTTTGGCATACTTCGTCTATGATTTTCGCGGAATTTTCTATATATGAGAGTGTCGTTTCGTTCCCGACGTTCGAGTTATTTACGATTCCGTTAAAGGCGAATTTCCCCGCGTACTCGACCTCTTCCTTTATTGAGATAATGTCCGCCGCCGTCCTAGAAAGAGGGCGGTATACGTTCACCACGAGCAGTACGTTTTTATCCTCCTCTTCTTTTATGTGTTCGGCGTATTTGCCGATTGCCAGCGCCCCTCGGTCGTCTCCGCCCACGTCGATTATCCCCAAAAGCGACTTATCGTCAAAAAGCGACATTGCCGCACTCGGCATAGACGGCACGTCAAGATTACTGTTCGCGTATTTTGACGAAATCAGCGAAATCCCGTTTTTTTCCAGAACGTCCGCGCTGTCCTTAGTTCTGTAATACGGGTTCACAATGTCCAAATCCGCAAGGGTTATTTTTTTATCAGGGAATTTTCGGCGAAGATAAAGCGCGTAATTCACCGCGACAGACGTTTTCCCGCTTCCGTAATGTCCGGCGAATATTGTAATTCTTTTATCAATCATACTGTTTGTCCTCACGTTCTGATTTTTTTATATTATAACTTAATTGGCAGGATAAGGCAAGCCTTTACATATCAGCGCAAAGCCTATATAATGTACCTATACTGCTGAAGGAGCGTGCGAAAATGAACTCACAAATGACGGCAACGCGCAAAATCGCGATAACCGCCCTGTTTGTCGCTATGGCGGCGGTGGTGAAGCTGGTTTCGAGCCAAACCCTCGACATAGTGGGCGCGCCGATACTGCGAATCGGGTTTCCGTCGGGGTTCACTCGGTTTACGGCGATACTCTTGGGGCCGTTGTACGGCGGAATCGCGGGCGGGCTTGAGGACGTTGTGGGGTATCTGCTAAAACCCACGGGGGCGTATCTGCTCCCGCTCACGATTGTTGAGGTCGTCAAAAACGCCCTTGTCGGGTTTTCGTGGTTTCGGCTGCGCGACAAATTGCCGTTCGGGCGGTTCGTTCGGATACTGATTGTATCCGCGCCCGTCTGCCTATTTTTTACGACGGTGAACACTTTTCTGTTCAGATATGTTTTCGGGTTCACACATAAGGCGTTTCTTGTCTACCTGATGCCGCGCCTTGGCGAAGAAATCGTATCGGTAATCGTTAGCTCCTATCTCATCTCGCTGTATTTAATGGTATACGAAAAACACATACAAAGAGGACTCTAAACCAAATCCAAAACTCTGCGTATATTTATATGGTATTAAGGACAAAATTTACCTGTCTTGATTTTTTTGGAAAATTGTAGTAGAATTTCTGTAATATATGTTACGGAGGAAAAACAAATGGATACAATAATTTCGGGGCTGACTGATAAAGAAGTCGTTGAGTCCCGCACGAAATACGGCTCAAACCTCTTGAGCGAAAGCGAAGTCGAAAGTTTTTGGGACAAGCTGAAGGGGAATTTCGGCGACCCGATGATAAAAATCTTGTGCGTCGCGCTGATTATAAACGTCGTCTTCGCCATTTTGGGTAAGGCGGAATGGTTTGAATCGGTGGGTATCGCACTCGCCGTACTTTTAGCAACGTTCGTATCGACATTTTCAGAATACCGAAACGAAAACGCGTTCCAAAAACTTCAGGAAGAAGCGTCAAGGATTAAGTGCAAGGTATACAGAGGAGGCATTATATCGGAAATCTCGATTGACGACGTTGTCGTCGGCGATTACATTCTCCTCCAGTCGGGCGACAAAATCCCCGCTGACGGCGTTCTTTTTTCGGGAAATATCAAGGTCGACCAATCCGTGTTAAACGGCGAAAGCAAGGAGGCGGGGAAAAAAGCCGCGCCCGCGGACTACAAACTAGACCCCGAGGCGAAAATCGACTTTTTGGACGAGTTTTCGGTGTTTCGCGGGACTGTGGTTTGCTCGGGCAACTGCGTGATGCGCGTGACTGTCGTCGGCGACAAGAGCACCTACGGCAAAATCGCGGGGGAACTCCAGCAGACCGAGGACAGGGACTCGCCGCTTAAGGTGAAACTGTCGACGCTCGCGGGGGGAATCAGCAAATTCGGCTATATCGGCGGTTCGGCTATTGCCGTTGTTTATATGGTTCAAAAAATCATCTTCACCTACAGCGTGTCGGGTTACGATTTTTCGATTGTGGCGAAAGACCTTGTGGACGCGGTTATGCTTGCCGTAATCATTATAGTTATGGCGGTTCCGGAGGGCTTGCCCCTTATGATTGCGATTGTGTCCGCGCTTAATATGGGCAAAATGCTTAAAGATAACGTGCTTGTGCGTAAAATTGCGGGAATCGAGACGGCGGGAAGTCTGAACATATTATTTAGCGACAAAACGGGTACAATCACAAAAGGCAAACTCGAAGCGGTGATTTTCGCGGACGGAGACGGAAACGAATCGGCAAAATTCGAACCGAATAGCAAACTCGCCGATTTACTCGCCCTTAGTATCGAGAAAAACACAAGCTCCGTCGTTTCAAAAGAGGGAGGCAACATAAAAATCCTCGGCGGCAACGCCACCGACCGCGCCGTTTTAGGCTATGTCGCGGGGAAAAGCAAGGATTTTGGCGTGAGCGTCGGCGACAATATCCCTTTCAACAGCGAAAACAAATACTCCGTGTCGCAAATCACGGGCGACTACAACCTGACGCTAGTCAAGGGTGCGCCCGAAAAAATCCTTTCGCGCTGCACGTCCTATTACGACAAAGACGGCAAGGTAAAGGATTTCTCAAAAAACAAAGACTTGATAGAAGAAAAGATAAATACCCTTGCGGGGAGGGCAATCCGCGTTCTCGCGTTCGCCACGGCGGACACGGCAATACAGGATAACGCGCTGCCCGCGGGGAGTTTTACCCTTGTGGGGATTATCGGTATCCGTGACGAGGTTCGCGAAGAATCGGTTACGGCCATCGCGGAGGTGCAAAACGCGGGCGTACAGGTAGTTATGATTACGGGCGACCGAAAAGACACCGCCGTCGCAATCGCGAAAGACGCGGGACTTCTTAAAGAAGTCGGCGATATCGTCCTCACCTCGGACGAGCTGCAAGACCTGTCCGACGATAAAGTCAAGGAAATTTTGCCGAATATCCGCGTTATCTCACGCGCTCTTCCCAGCGACAAAAGCCGTCTCGTGCGGATTGCGCAGGATATGAACCTTGTCGTCGGTATGACGGGCGACGGCGTGAACGACTCCCCCGCCCTCAAAAAAGCCGACGTGGGATTCGCCATGGGCGGCGGCACGGAAGTCGCGAAAGAGGCGGGCGACATAGTAATCCTTGACGACAACTTCAACTCAATCGACAAGGCAATCCTCTACGGACGCACGATTTTCAACAGTATCCGAAAGTTTATCGTGTTTCAGCTTACAATCAACGTGGCGGCGGTTTTGATTTCGTTCGCCGCGCCGATTATGGGTATGGAAAACCCGCTGTCGATTACGCAGATACTCTGGGTAAACCTTGTTATGGACACACTCGCGGCATTAGCGTTCGGCGGCGAACCCGCCCTTGCGCGGTTTATGCGCGAAAAACCGAAAACACGCGACGAAAATATTGTGAGCGGGTATATGTGGAGCGCCATTTTTACGGGAAGTTTCCTGATTTTCGCGCTTAGCATAATGTTCCTGTTCTCGGGTGCGTTTGAGGCGGTTTTCCGCCAACCCGTCGGCGACCACGATAAATATATACTCACGGGCTACTTCTCCTTCTTCATATTCGCCTCCGTGTTCAACGCGTTCAACGCCCGCACGGACAAGATTAACCTATTCGACAATATCACAAAAAATACAGGCTTCCTGAAAGTTATGGGGGCAATCGCCCTTATCCAGATTATTATGACTTACTGCGGCGGCGCGGTTCTGCGTTCCTATGGGCTTAACGCTGTCGAGTGGACGGCTGTAATTTTGAGTGCTATAATTATAATACCCGTTGATATTTTAAGAAAATTACTTGTGAGAAAAGAGGCGTAATATGTCTGTAAATTTGCAAAAGGGACAAAAAGTCGATTTGACTAAGGGCAACGCGGGGCTTAAACGGATTATCATCGGTTTGGGCTGGGACGAGGCGAGCAAACTCAACAAGGGCGGCGCGATTGACTGCGACGCGTCCGCGATTCTCTGCGGACCGGGCGAAAAGGTCTACTCAAAAGACGACGTTGTGTATTTCGGGAACCTTCGGCACAAAAACGGCGCGGTAAACCACCAAGGCGACAACCTCACGGGGGCGGGCGACGGCGACGACGAACAAATCACCGTGGATTTGCCGCTTATTCCCGCGAATTACGAGAAAATCGTGTTTGTGGTAAATATTTACAAGGCGCAAGAACGCAGGCAGCATTTCGGGCTTATCGAAAACGCGTTTATACGTATCGTTGACGCGTCCACAAACACGGAACTTCTTAAATATAATCTTTCCGAAAATTACGGCGGGCTTACGGCGATGATTTTCGGCGAACTCTACCGCCACGGCGGCGAGTGGAAGTTCAGCGCAATCGGGCAGGGAACGCAGGACGCCGGAATCGGCGAACTCGCGCACAGGTATGGACTTTAAAAATACAGGAGGGCTTTATGGGAGTAAATTTATCAAAAGGACAACGCGTAACGCTTGACAAGACAATGAACCTGGCGCTTGTGGGGCTCGGCTGGGACACGAACAAGTATGACGGCGGGAAAGACTTCGACCTTGACGTTTCGGCGTTTTTACTTGGAGCGAACGGCAAGGTGAAAGGCGACAACGATTTCATTTTCTACAACAACCTCAAGAGCCGAGGAGACGCGGTGATTCACACGGGCGACAACCTCACGGGGGCGGGCGACGGCGACGACGAGGTTATCCTAATCAATTTCTCGAAAGTGCCGCCAGACGTGGAAAAAATTGCCATAACCGTCACGATTTATGACGCGGTTAACCGCGTGCAAAATTTCGGGCAGGTGTCCAACTCGTATGTACGCGTTGCGAGCCGCGCAAACGACACGGATATGGTCGGCGTGGAATCTATACGCTATGACCTCGTTGAGGACTATTCCGTTGAGACGGCGGTTGTCGTTTGCGAAATATACAAACACGGTAGCGACTGGAAATTTAACGCTCTCGGTTCGGGTTACAAAGGCGGGCTTGACGCGCTTTGCCGCGATTACGGCGTTAGCGTATAATCAGGCGTATAAGGAGGACAAAAAATGGCAGTCAGCTTACAAAAAGGGCAAAAAGTGGATTTGACAAAAACGAACCCGGGGCTTACAAAAATTGTCGTGGGGCTTGGCTGGGACACGAACAAATATGACGGCGGGAAAGACTTTGACCTTGACGCGGCGGCGTTTCTTCTGGGCGAAAACGGCAAAGTCGCGTCTGAGTCCGATTTTATTTTCTACAACAACAAAACGCACCAGTCAAATTCCGTTATCCATTCGGGCGACAACCTCACGGGAGCGGGCGACGGCGACGACGAGCAAATCAAAGTCGAATTGCCGTTAATCCCCGCAACCGTACAAAAAATCGATTTCACGGTGACAATCAACGACGCGGAGGCGCGTAACCAAAATTTCGGGCAGGTGTCGAACGCGTTTATACGTATTGTGGACGAGACGAGCGGCGCGGAGCTTATCCGATATGACCTCGGCGAAGATTTTTCGATTCAGACGGCGGTCGTTGTGGCGGAACTCTACCGAAACGGCACGGAGTGGAAGTTCAACGCTATCGGCAACGGATTCAGCGGCGGGTTAGGGGCGTTGTGCCAGAATTTCGGGGTTGACGTTTAACAATATGGAACAAAAAGAATTTTTAAGTTACAGCCTTGGCGCGTTAATGTACACGCCCGCAACCAACAAGACTATCGCGCAAAAACTGATTTCGGGCGAGTTTCGCCCGAATTCGGTCGCGCTTTGTCTGGAGGACGCAATCGGCGACGTGCCTATTAAAGTCGCGGAAAAGCAGCTTTTTGATACACTTAGGGAAATCAAGGCGGCAGCCGCCGCGGATTTACCCCTTATTTTTATACGGATACGCACGCCGTTACATATGTCGAAAATTTTCTCAAAACTCGAGGATTTGGCGGAAATTGTAAGCGGGTTTGTGCTGCCGAAATTCAGTCTGGCGAACGCCGCCGATTATAAGACGGTGACCTATGAGATTAATACAATTTCCGGGAATAATATGTTCGTTATGCCGATTTTGGAAAATGACGGTATAATCGGGCTTGAGAACCGCGCCGCCGTTTTGGCGGAACTCAAGGGAATTATTGACAATGTGCGGGATTTGGTGCTTAATGTGCGTGTCGGGGGGAACGATTTTTGTAACCTTTTCGCGATTCGGCGCAATATTAACCAGACAATTTATGACATTTCCGTGATAAACAGCGTGATAAGCGATATCCTGAACGTCTTTTCGGGGGATTATGTCGTGTCCGCACCCGTTTGGGAATACTTTCAAAACGAAACGTCGGACGACTGGCTTGACGGGCTTAAACGGGAACTTGAACTCGACCGCCTCAACGGATTTATCGGGAAAACCGCAATCCACCCCTCGCAGATTGCTCCGATTCAGGAAAGCCTTAAGGTGTCGAACAACGACTATCAGGACGCTCTCACCATCAAAAATTGGACGAACAAAGACGCGGGCGTTGAAAAAAGCTACTGCGGAATGAGAATGAACGAAGTTAAAGTTCACGAAAAATGGGCGAGGAAAATTTTGCTCCTCGCTTCCATTTATGGGGTGCGTGATGCGGATTTGGTTTAATCACTGGTTCAGCGCGGCGTACTTCATTATTTCGGAGCTTAAAGGAATGTATATAATAGGAAGCAACGCGAACGAGGAGTTTACATACAAGCCCCTTTGCGCCCACACCGAGGTCGAGCCTGAATTAGAGGGCGAGGAATATGTGGATTTTTGCCTTGATTTTTGTACGCGCAACAAGGTTGAGGTTTTTGTGCCGAAACGCGGGCTTGCGGATATTTCGCGGAATTTGGCGAAATTTGCAAAAATCGGCGTAAGGGTTTTGGCGGACGATTATGAAAAGGTGTCGATATTCGCGGATAAAGTGCGGACGTATGATTTTTTTCGTAACAAAGGGTTGGGCTGTTTGCCAATGTTTAATTGCGTTACGAGTGCGGCGGAGTTCGAGGCAATCTATAAGTATCTTAAGTTTTTGCCGCTTTGTGTGAAGTTTGCGCTAGACGAAGGGGCGCAGAGTTTTCGGATTATCGATAACGCGCCTAGGACGCTGACGCGGAGTCGCTACCGATTACAGTACGGGGAACTTTTGGAACTTTTGGGGGATACCTTCCCGAAACTTTTAGTAATGCAATATTTGAGCGGCGACGAAATCAGCGCGGACTGCCTTGCGACAAGCCGAGGCAATATCATTATCCCGCGCAAAAAAATGTACGGACGCGTCGAGAAGATTTTTTTTGACGAGACTGTCGTTGATTTGTGCGGCAAGATTTTGGATATCTCTGGGCTGCAATGTCCTTGTAACATTCAGTTTAGGTATGACAAGGGCAAACTGTATCTTCTTGAGATAAACACGCGTATGTCGGGCGGGTTGCATTTAGCGGCGGCGTGTGTGAATATCCCGCTTGTCGCGATAAATAAATTGATTGGGAATGATGTTTCGTGGAGTTTGACGAAAACAGAACAGTTAGTGACATTTGCGGAGATGCCGATACTTCTTCGTTAGCGTTGGCGCGGCGGGAAAACAATACTAAACGAACATATTTGATTGTGAATAAACGGCAAGGGAAACATTTCCCCTGCGACCCCGCCGACACCCTGAAATATTTTGAGGAGTTGGGGCGGCTTGTCGCGGAGGATTGCATTGGAGAGAATGTCGTCGTTATCGGGTTCGCGGAGACGGCGACGGCTATCGGGGCGGGTGTCGCGTCTTGTATTCCTAACAGTACATATTATCATACAACAAGAGAGGAGGTTAAGGCTCTGGAAATTGTCACGTTCAAGGAGGAACATTCCCACGCGGTGAACCAAGCTCTGTACTCAAGAGACGGGGATTTTACAAAATTTGACAGGATTGTCTTTGTGGAAGATGAGGTAACGACAGGGAAAACTATAAATAATTTCCTTGCCGCGCTGAAACCGCTTTTGCGGGAAGACGTTAAAATTTCGGTTGCGTCTTTGGTGAACGGATTTGGGGCGAGCAACGAAATCAAATTCGGCGTGTCGTACTACTATTTGTATAAATTAAATGATATAAATTTAGCGAAAAAGGCTGATGCTTATAGTAATTTTAATAAGGATACGGAATATGTCCCCGCCGAAAATGCCGAGATTCGTCATATAGGAGGTATGAAAAATCCGCGTGAAGGGGTTGTTTTTGCGGACTATCTGTGTGCTTGCAAAGAGTTATTTATTGATAATATTTCGGGGAGCGTTCTGGTGGTGGGAACGGAAGAATTTATGTATCCCGCGCTGTTGCTCGCGAAAAATATCGGCGGGGACGTGAAGTTTCAGGCGACTACCAGAAGCCCGATTTTGCCCTGTTCCGAGCGCGGGTATCCGTTGTTTTCGCGGTATGTCTTGCGGAGTTGCTATGACGGGGAGCGAAAGACTTATATATACAATTTGGCAAAATATGACAATGTGGTAATCGTGACGGACGCGAAAGAGGGAAAACGCGGACTTTGCGATTTGTGCGGGGCGTTACAATCGGCAGGGAACACAAATATAACGATATATAGTTGGGAGTTACGATGATTACTAACAGCGCGTTTTTGGAAAATGATGTAACATTGTTGCTTAAGGATATAACGGGGCTGGTCGAGCCGCAACCCGCGGAGGAACGCGAGAGGCTTATACAAAGCGGCGTTTCTTACTGTGAGATGCTGCCGATTGAGTACACTCCGTCCGAGGCGTATTTTGAGGAGTATGTTTACGCCCTTGACAATTTTTCGCGGATTACGGCGTTTGCGGTTCAGACTGTGGCGGAGAAGATTTTGGCAAAAAAAGGAAAGAACGTTGTGCTTGTGTCGCTGGCGCGGGCGGGCATTACAGTCGGGGTTTTGATTAAACGATACTTGTACAATAAGTATAAAATAAACGCGGCTCATTATGCCTTGTCAATAATTCGCGGAATGGGGATTGACAACAACGCGGTTAAGTACGTTTTGGAGCGGCACAACCCCGAAAACATACAGTTTGTGGACGGCTGGACGGGCAAGGGAGCGATATCGGGCGAACTCGCGAAAGAAACGGCGCGTTACGCGGGGCTAAGCCCGGAACTTGCCGTGATTTGCGACCCAGCGGGGATTACGCCGCTTTGCGGGACTCACGAGGATTTTCTTATCGCGAGTTCGTGCCTGAACTGCACGGTAAGCGGGCTTATCAGCCGCACCTTTTATCGGCGCGACATAATCGCGGATACTGATTTTCACGGCGCAATGGTGTACGGCGAGCTGCGGGATATGACGTATGAGTTTATCTCCCGCACGGAGAGTTTGTTCGATTATAAAACATTGCTTGAGGCGGACGAAATAGCACTTTACAACGGGATTGTGGAGACTGCCGAAATCGCGGAAGATTTTGGGATAGGAAACATAAATTTGATAAAACCGAGCGTCGGCGAAACGACGCGGGTACTTCTGCGGCGCGTTCCCGAGGTTGTGCTGATTGCGGAGAACGCGGAAGAAAAATTTGTCGCGCATATAGTGAAACTGGCGGAAGACAAGGGCGTGCGGGTTGTTCGGTATCCTCTTCGGAATTACCGCGCCGTTGGTATTATAAAAAACATTGCCGATTTGTAGGAGAAAATATGCTCTTCGCCACCGATTTAGACAACACTTTGATTCACTCGTATAAGCACAAAAAGGACGGAGATATATGCGTCGAACGCAAAGACGGGCGGGAGCTGTCGTTTATGCCGCCTTTGGCTTATGAAATGCTTCAGGGGGTCTCGTTTGTTCCCGTGACGACGCGTTCGCTCGAGCAATACGAGAGGGTGAAACTGCTCCGCACGGGAACGCCCGAATACGCAATCACAAGCAACGGCGCGGCGCTTTTACGCAATGGCGAAATTGACAAAAAATGGCACGAGGACGCGAAGAATAGCGTAAACCGCGCCGAATTGGATTTTTATATCGAAAAACTAAAAAATGACAATATCCTTGACACGCGCCTTGTTGACGAGGTTTATATATTTACCAAAAGTAAAGACATCGCTGCCGCTCTTAGAAGGTTGGATAAATTTGTCGATAAGTCCGTTTATGATATAACAAGTCTGTATGAGAAAATCTATATAGTTCCAAAATCCGTAAACAAAGGCACAGCACTAAAAAAACTGTCGCAAGGCGAAAAACTGATTTGCGCCGGCGACAGCGTAATGGACTTGAGTATGCTTCTGATTGCCGATATAGCTCTCGTTCCGCAAAATTTTCCGTTCACCTCTGAAAATTTTGTTTTTGCGGATTCGGACAGTTTCGCGGAATTCGTGCTTAATACGATTATGAAATATTAGTTTTCGCGGGGAGCGTCGTCCGGTTTTTCGCCGAAAACATCTTCTTTTTGTTCGGCTTCGGCGCGTGCCGCCTCTTGCGCCTCAAAATTTCTTATACTTTCGTTGAGAGATTTGGAAATGTTGTCAATCACCTGCGCGGTTTTCTCAAGAGCTATTTTTGTCGTTTTGCGGAGTTTCGGCTCGGCGATTTTGAAGGAAGTTTCGAGTTTCGCGCTGAAATCTTTCGCGAATCCTTCAACCGACCGCGAGAAGTCCTTTATTTTTTCGTTCGCGTCGTCGCAGTCCCACTCGCGAGCGTCTCTTTTGAGCGAATCCAAAAGCCGCGCCGCTTCGTCGGCTGAAATTTTGCCGTCCGCAAGCAGTTCTAAGATAAGAAGTCTCTCTTTTTTCATAGTAAAACCCTCCGTTTTATAAAACATTTACTGGAAACCTTATATAATACTATACGATATTTTTGCATAAAAGTCTATACTTTACATAGTATTAAGTTTCCTCAAAAGAATATACTATAATTGTAACACATTTGTAATTGATTTTTCTTGTAGTATAGTGTAAAATTAACGTGGGATAGGTAACCAAAGCGGAAATAAAACGAAACATAACTCGGGAGGGATTATTCACAATGAAAAACGCAAAAAGAATTGCTGCGATAGCGGCGGGTCTTGCGCTTACGTTTTCGGCGATGAGTACAGTATTTGCTGACGATGACACGACGGCGACTGTCACAAAAACCACGACGGCGGACAAGAAAGATTACGGCAGCTTGAGCTACACAACGTCAACGTTCGTTTACGAAGGCGTGGCTGTCGGCGACTACCCTGTAATTTCAGGCGTAGGCTCACTCAATGATAAAATCACCGCTGATATCAAAGAATTCTTAATAACATCTCTGGACACAACAGAGGGTATCGACGCGACAGTTTCAAATTCGGTTAGCGACGGAGACGACGGGGTTTATTCCACGATAACGGTTACCACAGTCGCAAACTCGACAAGCGGGCTGAACAAAGTTGAACAGGTAAAAACTTACTATGTAGACAAAAGTTCTAACACAGAAGTTTCTGAAGACGCTTACAAAGCGGGCTTAGAGGCGCTTACGGCGGCGGAGGAAGAAAAAAACGACGACGCGACAGCCCCGACGACCGACGACAAAGAACTCACGACGGAGCAAGTCAACGAAATTTTAAACAGACTTACGCCGCTCGCAAGCACGCTTAAAACCCTTGGTTACAAATATGTCGCTGAGGGCAGCGGTAATGTCGGCGACGCGAAAACCTTTACGTGGGTGGGCGCGTCGGGCAAAGTCAACGTTTACGACCCTGACAAAAACTTAAGCGTTATTACGGTTGGGCAATCGAAGTACAAGGCGAACGGCAAAGACACCGACCTTGGTGTTCGCGCCGAAAACCAGAACGGCAGCGTATACGTTCCCGCTTCTTATTTTAACCAAATTTTGAACCTTGACGTAAATCTTGACGGCGATGAAATCACTTCTTTCTCTGTACCGAACGCCGAATAATCAAAAGCGGGGGCAAAAACCTCCGCTTTTTTATAGGAGTATTTATTATGAAAAATAAAATTGCCGCCGCCGTCCTTGGGCTTATGTTCCTGTTTTCGGGTATGGCGTTTTACACGGGGCGTCTGGAGTTCAAGGACACTCCGTATATTTACCAAGGTTTAACTCTCGGGAGCTACCCTCTCCTTACGGGGGCGGACGGGCTAAACCGAAAAATTGCCGACGACCTTAAGTACCTTTTAGACGAAGAACTTATTGACGGAATTGACGCGAAGGTTGAATATGAAATCGAGCAAGATAATTACATTTCGGCGGTAACGGTACATATAACCGCCTACCCCCACAGCGACTCGATGAAAACGGAACATAAAAAAACATACTATATAGATAAACGCACGAAAAAAGAAGCTACCGAAGAGGATTACAAAAAGGATAAAGCGGAGGAACTTGCCAAAATCCTTGACGGGCTTGTGCCGCTCGCAAGCAATCTCCAAAAACTAGGCTACACCTACACCGCAAACGCGGGAGCGGCTAAAACCTTCACGTGGGCGGACGGCAAAATATATGTATATGACGCGGACAAAAAACTAAGCGTTATCGAAACAGGCAGCGCTAGCTACAAAGACGGCGGCAAAAGCATAAACCTCGGTGTCAAGGCCGAAAACAAAGACGGGGTAACATATGTCCCCGCCTCCTATTTTCAAATTATACTAAACCTAAGCGTCGAATACTATGACGGAGTTACGTCTTTTTATGAACCTTAATTCTCAAATAAAGGCGTCGAAAGGTAGCGTTCTCCCGTGTCAGGCAAAATTACCACAATGTTCTTGCCCGCGTTTTCGGGGCGTTTCGCGATTTCGACCGCCGCCCAAACAGCCGCGCCGGACGAGATTCCGATAAGCAAACCCTCGGCGCGGGCGATTTTTCGCCCTATCTTGAAAGCGTCGTCGTTTTTAACTTTTATGATTTCGTCGTAAATGTCGGTGTTGAGGGTGTCGGGGACAAAACCCGCGCCGATGCCCTGGATTTTGTGCGGGCCCGCTTTTCCCTCGGACAAAACGGGCGAGTCGAAGGGTTCTACCGCGATTACTTTTATGTCAGGGTTTTTGGATTTCAGAAATTCGCCGACGCCCGTAACCGTTCCGCCTGTGCCGACGCCCGAAACGATAAAGTCAACTTTGCCGTCGGTGTCCTCCCAAATCTCGGGACCCGTCGTTTCGCGGTGGATTCTCGGGTTTGACGGGTTCACAAACTGCCCCGGGACAAACGAGTTCGGCGTGGATTTCGCGAGTTCGTCCGCCTTTTGGATTGCTCCCTTCATACCCTTCACGCCCTCGGTCAAAACGAGTTCCGCGCCGTATGCCGCAAGGAGTTTTCGCCGCTCGACACTCATTGTCTCGGGCATTGTGAGGATTATGCGGTATCCGCGTGACGCGGCGACAGACGCAAGCCCTATGCCCGTGTTTCCGCTTGTCGGCTCGATGATTACGGAATCTTTTTTGAGTGTGCCGCTTTTTTCCGCGTCGTCAATCATTGCGAGCGCAATACGGTCTTTGACACTTCCCGCCGGATTGAAATATTCGAGCTTAGCTATAATGTTCGCGTTTAAGTTTTCCGCCTTGGTAAAGCTCCGCAATTGCAAAAGCGGGGTTTTGCCGATTAGTTCTGTCAAACTGTTTGCGATTTTAGACATACCTATCCCTCCGATGATATATGTTTTACTATATTATATGAGTATTTGAAAAGTTTGTCAAGGGTTTAACCATATAACGCATATATGATAAGTATGATTATTGCGGTTCTACCGCCGCCTCCTGTTCACAGTAGATGCAACGGTAAGAATGTGTCGTTTCGTCCGTCAGCTCGAAAATATGGTCAATCTCCTGTTCAATCGACGTGATACAGCGCGGGTTTTTGCAGTAGACGACGTTTTTAATCGTAGGCGGAAGGCGGAGTTTGAGTTTGTTCGTTATCACGCCGTCCTTGATTACGTTTATGGTACTATTCGGGTCAAGATAGCCCAGCACGTTGAGGTCAATGTCAATCGTGTTCTCGACTTTGATGATATCCTTAATCCCGTGTTTCTTACTCTTCACGTTTCTGATAATTGCGACGGCACACTCGAGGTCGTCAAGGTGCAGGTATCTGTATATCTTCATCGCGTTTCCCGCGCTTATGTGGTCAATCACAAGCCCGCAACCTATGCTGTCGATTTTTAGCGTATGATTTTCCATATCAGTCCTCCTCCCGAAACAAATCCTTTATTAACGCCATTCGCACATAAGCTCCGTATTCGGCTTGCTTGAAATACAGCGCGCGGGGGTCTTTGTCGATTTCCGTCGCGATTTCGTTCACACGCGGCAGGGGGTGGAGCACCGCAAGGTCGGGTTTCGCCTTTGCCAGTTTCTGCTTGTTTAATATATAAGCGTCTTTGAGCCGCACATAGTCTTCCTCGTTAAAAAACCTCTCGCGCTGAACCCTCGTCATATACAAAATGTCCATATCCGCGATGTTCTTTGAAAGACTGTTCGTTTCGGTAAATTCAACGCCCTCCGCCCGCAAATCCTCACGGATATACTCCGGTATCTTAAGTTCGTCGGGCGACACCAAAATGTACTTGTTTCCCGAATACTTTAGACAAGCCTCCAGCAGCGAATGTACGGTACGCCCGAATTTTAAATCCCCGCAAAAGCCAATCGTGAGGTTGCAAAGCCTCCCCTTGACCTTGGAAATCGTGAGCAAGTCCGTGAGGGTCTGCGTCGGGTGCTGGTGTCCGCCGTCCCCCGCGTTTATCACGGGGACGGACGAGTACATGGACGCAATCAACGCCGCGCCCTCTTTCGGGTGGCGGATTACCGCAATGTCCGCGTAGGACGAGACAATACGAATCGTGTCCGCCACACTCTCCCCCTTTGTCGCCGACGAGGACGCCGCCGACTCGAACCCGATTACCTTGCCGCCCAGCCGCAGCATTGCCGTCTCGAAACTAAGCCTTGTCCGCGTGCTCGACTCATAGAACAACGCCGCCAAAATTTTGCCGTCACAGTCGTTCGCGACCGCTCTGGGATACCGCAAAATCTCCTTCGCGCTGTCAATCAAACAATCGATATAGTTTGCCGATAAATCTTTTGTAGTTATCAAATGCCGCATTTTATGCCCCTTCTATATTCATATCCACCAGATAAGCAGAATCACGGGAAAAGCAAACTTAGCGTTCTTTTTAGACGCGAGATAGATTATGCCGAACAGGACGCCGCTAACCAACGACTCCAATCCCGTGGACAAATTTTTTGTGAGGATATGCCCGAGTCCCCACGTAAGCCCGACCATAATCCCGCCGTATGGGATTTTCGGGTTTTTCCAAAGCTTTTCGCCGAATTTCTGCGCAAAGACTATAATCAACCAGTACGCTATACATTCAAACATATAGTAGATATATTGAAAACAGAACTTTACAACGCCGTGATATTGAAACTCTAAGTACGGTTTGAACCCGTTCCAGTCGATAGTGACATAAACGGCATACGCAATCGCGCATACCGCTATAACGCAAAAGCCGCGTATTGTCGGCTTATCCCGCGTAAAATCAAACACCTTGAAATCAAGGTGTTTTTTGGCAAGTTTGACGATTAAAAAATCCGCTCCGCCCCAGATTAGCCAAATCAAAAACCAGTGCAAAAGCACCGTATTCGGGCGTTTTTGCCAAATTTCCATAGGCGCGCCGTAGACGGCGTTTTCCGCAAGCATAAGAACTAATTCAAGCGCAAGCACGGCAAAAGCCGCAAGGGCGTAAAAGAAAAACGCCCACGTATGTTTTTTCGTATCCATATTTTACCACCTAACTCCGCAGTTTCGCCCCGATTTTTGTCTCAAGGTTTTTGAGTATTTCGCCTATTGTGCCGCTGCTTTCCTCTTCGGTAAGCGTCTTTTCGTCAGAACGCAAAACCAGGGTATACGCGGCGGATTTCATACCTTTTTCTACTTGGTCGCCTTTGTACACGTCGAACAGTCTCACTTCCGAAAGGAATTTGCCGCCTTTTTCGCGGATTGCCTGCTCGATTTCGGCGACGGGCAAATCTTCGGGAACGAGCATAGCAATGTCGCGTTTCACGGCGGGGAATTTCGGGAGCGGTTTGTATTTGCGCGACAAGTCCGCGTTCGACAGCAGAACTTCCGCGTCTAGGTGTGCGAAAAGCACGCGTTCGCCTATTTGATAATTTTTGGACACATCGGGGTGTATTTCGCCGAAATATCCGCCCGTCACGGCGGCGCAGCGTCCGGGGTGCATATGCGCTATATTTGCCGCCGCGTACTCCGTTTTTATCCCGAGTTTGTCAAAAAGTTCCTCGACAACCCCCTTGAGAGTATAAAAATCGGCGTTTCCGCCATAGCATCCGATTGCCAGCGCAAGGCGTTCCTCCGGCAGTTCGCCCGTTCGCGGGGTGTAGGTTTTCGCAAGCTCAAACAGCGCGGCGTCCTCGTTTCGGCGGTTGTAGTTTGTCGAAAGAGAGGACAAAATCCCGCCGAGGAGCGTCGTTCGCATTATGCTGAAATCCTCTCCCAATGGGTTCACGATTTTCACGGTATTTCTGTCGTCCTTCGGGAAAAGCAACTTTTCAAAAACTTTCGGGCTTTCAAAAGAATAGGACATTGCCTCGCAAAACCCCAGCGAAACCAGCGTATTTTTTATAATTTCCTCTATAATCTGTTTTTGGCTTCGTTTGCCGACGGTCGCCTCGCCCGCAAGTGTCACTGGTATTTTGTCATAGCCGTAGAGCCTTGCCACTTCCTCCGCCAAATCCGCGGCACGTTCTATATCCTGCCTGAAACTCGGAACAGCCGCAACGCCGTTTTCCGCCTTGATTTCGACAAGCGACAAATACTCCTCGATTTCCTTTTCGCTAAATTCCGTGCCGAGTATTTTGTTTATGCCGTCTCTTGTATACGGGACCGCAACCTCTTTTTTCGGATTCGGGTAGTCGTCCGCTACCCCCGCGACGACTTCCCCCGCCCCCAAAAGTTCAATCAAATTCGCGGCGCGGTTCACGGCAATGACGCACAAATTCGGGTCAAGCCCCTTTTCGTATCTAGACGACGCGTCCGTGCGAAGTCCCAGTCTTTTTGACGTATTTCGTATGTTCACGCCCGAAAAACACGCGGACTCAAGCAAAATAGCGGACGCTCCCGCCGTGACCTTAGAGTTCTCCCCGCCCATAACCCCCGCTATGGCGACGGATTTTTCGGGGTCCGCGATAACCGTCACAGACGCGTCCAGTTTTCTCTCGTTTTCGTCAAGGGTAACAAAAACCTCGTCCTCACGCGCCTGACGCACTATAATTTTTTTACGCGCTATGTTGTCTATGTCAAAGGCGTGCATCGGCTGCCCGAGTTCAAGCATTACATAATTTGTCACATCGACAATGTTGTTTATCGGGCGAATCCCGCTTGCGGTAAGCCTGTGCCTTAGCCAAAGAGGAGACGGCTCGATTTTCACGTTTTTAATAACTCTCGCGGCGTATCTTAGGCAATTCTCCGTTTGTATGCTAACGGATATATAGTCGGCAACGTTCCCGCCCGCCCTTTCTTTGACGGTGGTGTCGGGGAAGGTGAACGGCTTGCGGTATGTCGCCGCCGCCTCCCGCGCAAGCCCGACGACGCTGAAACAATCCTGTCTGTTTGAGGTTATCTCAAACTCCACGACTTCCTCGTACAGCTTCAAAATAGGCACAACGTCCGCCCCTGTCTTTTGCTCCTCCGCGAATACGTAAATACCGTAATCGGGAGCTTCGGGGTAGTCGTTTTTTGTGTACCCCAGTTCGTCTATCGAGCAGAGCATACCGTTCGACTCTACCCCGCGCAGTTTGCCCCTTTTGATTTTTGTGCCGCCCGCGAGAGTCGCGCCGTCAAGCGCCACAGGGACGTAATCGCCCGCGTTAAGGTTCGCCGCCCCTGTCACAATCTGTATCGTTTCGCTCCCGACGTCAATTTGCGTAATAACCAACTTATCCGCGTCGGGGTGTTTCGCAATCTCAAGAACTTTCCCCACGACAACTTTGCTTATGTCCTTGCCCAAATATTCGACCGTCTCAACCTTCGACCCGCTCATCGTCATATCCGCGTCGAACTCTTTCGCGTTGACCGATATAGGCGTGTATTCCTTTATCCATGATATAGGCGCGTTCATTTTTCGTCCTCCTCAGACTTGTCCTCGACATTTCAAAGACTATATGGGGTTTACGCCCGTATAGTCTTGTTTTCGTTTTATTTATCCTCACAATGCCTTAATCGTAATGCCTTTGTCACGCAAAATGAGTTTTACGTTGGTTTTCTGCTCGGTGTTGTCAAAACAGCTGTCCGCGAAAACAATTCGCCCGGGTGCGTATTTTGCCATTTCCTCCGCGTCCTCGGCTGAAACATCGGGGGCAAGGCATACGATAAACTTTACGTTCGCACATACGCCGTATACGGTTTTGCCGTTTATGTTAAGAGGTGTCACAGCCTCGCACAAGTCCTGCCCGAATTTAAGCATTACCTCAAAGGTTACGTCAAGGTCGGAGCGGTCGGGGTTTAGAATGTCGATATGGGCGCGGAGGCGGTCGAGCAAGATTTTAGCCGCCGCGGCGGGGTCTTTTTCGCGGATTGGTGAGGTGTCCCACGCTTTTAGGTTTGAGGTGTCAAGTTTGAACGCCCTAAAGCCTGTGTCTAAGTTAGGCGCGGTAAGTTGGTTTTCGGCTTTGATTTTTGCGCCTGCGCGGCGTATTCTTTCTTTGCCGATTTCACAAATGTTTTTGTACCCCGCTTTGTACGCTTCGCTTTTTTCGTCACACAATTCGGGGAGTTGTACGCAAATAAACCGCCGATTTCCTCCGTCTTCCGCATTAAGTTGCATAACCGCGTGGGCGGTCGTTGCTGAACCACTAAAGAAATCAAAGATTATGTCGCCGTCATTTGTACACGTTTCCAATAGTGCTTTTATAAAATATGCTGATTTTGGATATGAGAATATTTTTTCATTATCAAACAGTTCTCCCAATTCTTTTTTGCTTTCCGAAGTTCCGCCAAAGTCCATTGTCATTGAACGCGGTTTCTTCCCTTTTTCATTCAACCGTTGCTTAAATTGAACGCTCCATTCGCCGTTAAGCTTTTTGGTTACGCGAACTTCGCCATCTTTATATTCCTGTTCAAATCGTTCTTTTGAATGTATCCAACCGTTATTTATTACTGTCCCGTCAGGAGCGACTATATCGTAAACTATCGGGTGTTTAAGTCCGGGACGCGCAAATGTGTCCCAAAAATAACGCCCTTTTTCGTCTTCTTCGGAGTATCTTTTCAAATAATCTTGTTCGTGTGCAATAAACATATCGGGCAATTCGTCAATTCTTTTAGCGTAAACAAGGCAATATTCGTGTTCTTTGACAATGTGCCGACTATCTGAACCGCCACCGATTTTTGACTGCTTAACATATTGTGCGACAAAATTTTCCTCACCAAAAGTAAATAAGGTACACTAAATATTAACCTATATTTTCCTAATTGTCAATGCTTTTTAAACCTTGAAATTAGTCCAAACATACTCCGTTTTCTTGTGGCGGGGTTCGCCGTTTTTGCTTGAATCCTAAACAGGCGCAATCGTACCTTGAACCCGCTCTTTTGCTAGTTCCGCGTACCTCTTGTCTATTTCGATACCTATCGCCGTATGTCCCGCTTCTTTTGCCGCTACAATAGTTGAGCCGCTTCCGGCGAAGGGGTCAATAATTAAGCTGTTCGGTTCTGCTATTTTTATAATCTCACGCATAAGTTCCATAGGCTTTTGTGTTTGGTGAAAGACTTTTTTACTTGGAACGTTTCCTGCGGAAAAGAATCCGTGCAGACAAGGTGCGTTTCGCGTAAAGGGCATTTTCCCGTTACTGCCCCATATGATAAACTCCGTATCCTGCATAAATCTGCCTTTTTGAGGGCGTGACCAACTTTTATGCCAAACGGCAACGCCGCGCCAAATAAACCCTACCTCTTGCAAAATATCAGAGAAATCAGAATATCGCCGCCAATCTGAAAACACACATATCGGCGCACCCTGTTTTGTTATACGCTTAGTCTCCGAAAATACAGTCTTTATGTTCTTTTGCCATAAGCGAGAGGTCACTTTTTCGCCGTTAAAATCCCCGTAACTTCCGCCGTAAGGCGGGTCCGTTATGCAAGCGTCGAATGTCGCGTCGGGAAA
>BNUF01000021.1 GCA_025997155.1 Clostridia bacterium | reverse complement strand
CCCGACTCGGATATATGTGAAGTCGGTTTTGAGGCTTATTTCTGAGGTCAAGGTCAAGGGAATCGCGAATATCACGGGCGGCGGGTTTATCGAGAATATCCCGCGAATGTTCCCGGAGGGGCTAAACGCCGAAATCCGCAAAGGCACGTGGGAGGTTTTGCCTATTTTCCCGTATTTGCAAGAACGCGGGAATGTGTCCGAAAAAGATATGTACAATACGTTTAATATGGGTATCGGTATGGTTTTGGCGGTGGATTGTGGCGACGCGGAAAAAGCCGTTTCGGTTCTGAACGATAGCGGGGAAAAAGCGTATATAATAGGTAAGGTTATTCGCGGGAAGGAAATTGTGATATGCTGAGGGTAGGCGTGCTTGTTTCGGGCGGGGGCACGAATCTTCAGGCTATTATCGACAACTGCCAAAGCGGGGCGATAGACGCGGAGGTTGTTTGTGTCGTTTCAAACAAAAAAAACGCGTATGCGCTGACACGCGCCGAAAAGCATAATATCCCGCGTTACGCCGAAAGGCAAGAGGAAGAAATTGCTAAGATTTTGCAAAGTCATAATGTCTCGCTTGTGGTGGCGGCGGGGTTTATGTCGGTCTTGTCCCCCGATTTTATAGACAAATTTCGGATAATCAACATTCACCCGTCGCTGATTCCGTCCTTTTGCGGAATCGGGTACTATGGGCTTAACGTCCATAAGGCGGCGCTTTTGCGCGGGGTCAAGATTACGGGTGCGACCGTGCATTTTGTTGACGCGGGCTGTGACACGGGGGAAATTATTTTGCAAAAAGCCGTCGAGGTTTTGGCGGACGACACCCCCGAGAGTTTGCAGCTTCGGGTTATGGAGCAGGCGGAACGGGTTATACTGCCAAAGGCGATTCAGATGATAGCGAAAGGAGAATTGAGATGAATGTACTTGTGGTCGGAAGCGGCGGACGAGAACACGCGCTTGTGCGTAAACTCAGGGAGAGTCCGCGTGTGGACAGGATTTTTTGCGCCCCCGGGAACGGCGGGATATCGTTGGACGCGGAATGTGTGGATTTGCGGGATTTTGCCGAATTGGCTGAATTTGCCAAAAAGAACGACGCGTTTACGGTTGTGGGTCCTGACGACGCGCTTGCGGACGGGATTGCGGAGGCGTTTGCGGGACTTCCGATTTTCGCTCCGACAAAACGCGCCGCTATCATTGAGTACAGCAAATCCTACTCAAAGGCGCTTATGAAAAAGTACAATATCCCGACGGCGGCGTATGAGGTTTTTGACAATTACGCGGACGCGCTCGCTTATGCGCGAAAGTCCGCTCACCCGCTGGTGGTCAAGGCGGACGGACTGGCGCTCGGAAAAGGCGTCACGGTTTGCCAAAATTTAAAACAATCAGAAGACGCGCTGAAAGAAGCTATGCTTGACAAAAAATTCGGCGACTCGGGCGACACGGTCGTTATCGAAGAATTTTTGACGGGCAGGGAGGTTTCGGTGCTAGCGTTTTGTGACGGCAAAACGATTGTGCCTATGGCGTCCGCCCAAGACCACAAACAGGTGTTTGACGGAAATCAAGGAGCGAACACAGGCGGAATGGGGACGATTTCGCCAAGCCCCTACTACACGGACGAAATGGCAAAAACTTGCTTTTCGGAGATTTTCGAACCTACCCTTAAGGCGTTAGCCGCCGAGGGACGCGAATTTGTCGGCGTGCTGTTCTTCGGGCTTATGATTACGGCGGACGGCGTGAAAGTGATTGAGTACAACGCGAGATTCGGCGACCCCGAAACGCAGGTCGTGCTTTTGCGCCTTAAGACGGATTTGTTTGATATTTTAGAAGCTTGCGTCTTTGGCACTTTGGATAAAATTAAGATTGAGTGGGAGGACAACGCCGCCGCTTGCGTGATACTGGCGTCGGGCGGGTATCCGCAAGCCTACAAAAAAGGATACGAGATTTCGGAGCTTTCACACGTGCCTAACGTGTTTCACGCGGGGACGATTGTTCGTGACGGCAAAATATTCACGAACGGCGGGCGTGTGCTTGGCGTGGCGGGTGTCGGCGATACTTTGGAAAAAGCCGTGTCCGCCGCCTATGAGGGCGTGTCGAAAATCCATTTTGAGGGCGTTCATTACCGCAAGGATATCGGAAAAGTATGATTTATATATCGGAAGAAATTCCTACCGACTTGCAATATTTTGACGCTTACCAAAAACTTCCGATATGGCGGCGCGAAAAATGCGGTAGATTTTCGGGTATGAGAGATAAAAAATTGTGCGTGGCGGCGTTTTTTCTGTTATCATATTCTTTAGAGAAGGAATATGGAATCCGCGAGTTTGAGTTTGGGTACGGGGAATTTGGCAAACCTTACCTTTTGGGGCATGACGGTATTTTTTTTAATATAAGCCACTGCGGGGCGGGTGTCGCGTGTGCGGTGTCTTCCGCTGAAATCGGCGTCGATATCGAGGAATACAGGCGTTTTTCGCCCTTCAACCTAAGACTTGCGCAAACGATTTGCAACGAAAACGAACTGACTATTTTGCAGGAGAGCGGGCAGGCGGAGATTGAGTTTTGTAAATTATTTACAAAAAAGGAAAGCGCGGCTAAATTAATCGGAAAAGGACTTGGGTGCGGTCTCAAAAATATACTTTCTGAAAAAATCGTACATAAGCTATATAGTTCAGAAAAGTACAGCGTGTCCGCGGCGGCGTATTTTGCGGAGGAAAACCAGAGGTTTTATAAGGTAGTTGAGAAAATTTTAAATTAATGTTATACTATACAAAAGAGGTTGGCGTGTTTGGCGCGACAGGGGTGGTTTTTATGAGGTTTATCATAGCGACAAAAGATATAAGTTTTTTTGAGCGCGTAAAGCAGGCGTTCACGCCGGACCCTCTGATTGGAATGATTTTTTGCGTGTCCGCGCTCTCGGAGATTGAGGCGAAACTCGCCTCCGACAAGGTGAATATACTGCTTTTTGACACGGACCGCCCGATTGCCGTGACGTCGTTTCAGCTCGGCGAATTTGGGAAACGCGGCAACGTGCTTGTCATTTTGACCGCCGCCAGCCAAGCCTCCACACGCCCCTTTGTAAGCAGGGACGTGAACGAGTTTATACTTAAACCTTTCACGATTGACACGTCTTCTTTTGTTTCGAATATAGATATGAAAATCAAGATGAATATGTCCGCGATGCTGGGCAGAGCTCCTCTCGGCGGGGGGATTAACTCAATCAGCGGCGACGCCACGGCAAAAGATAAGATTGTCGCGATTGCGTCGTCGACGGGCGGAACGGACGCGCTAGAGAAGGTGTTCGCGCATTTGCCGTCAGACTGCCCGCCGCTTTTGGTCGTCCAGCATATGCCGTCCGGGTTCACGAAACTTTTCGCGGAGCGTCTCAACAACTTTTACCCGATGAGGATAAAGGAGGCGCAAAACGGCGACCTTGTGCGAAAGGGGCAGATACTTATCGCTCCCGCCGACCAGCATATGGCAATGTGTATGTCGGGAGGCAAACTCGCCGTCAGGTGCTTTGTGGGGCAAAAAATCCACGCCGTGATGCCCGCCGCCGACGTTCTTTTTGAGTCTGTCGGACCTATTATGAAAAGCAACGTAATCGGCGTGGTTCTCACGGGAATGGGCGAGGACGGGGCGCGCGGGCTTTTCAAGATGCACGTTTTGGGGGCTAAGACTATTTGCCAGGACGAGGCGACAAGCGTCGTTTACGGTATGCCGAAAGCCGCGTTTAATATGGGGGCGGTTGACTTCAAGCTCCCTCTTCAGGAAATCGGCAAAAAAATTATGCAATTAGCAAGGAAGGAGATGTAAGTGTGTTCGTAACCATCAAGGATTTACAAAAATCGGAAGAAAAAGCAGAGATTACCGTCGCGGGTATGGTTCACGATTTTAAGGATATGGGGAAATTCGCGTTTGTTTCTTTGCGTGTCGCGGACGGCGTTGTGCAATGCGTCTATAACTACGGCGCGGATGTCAAAAAACTGAAACTCGAGAGTGCTGTCACCGCGTCGGGCGAAAAAATAGACGACCGCCGCGCTCCTAACGGTTTTGAAATTCATATAAAAAATGTGAACGTACTTTCTGTGCCACATGAGGACGCTCCCGATTTAATCAAAAACAAGAGTAAGACAAGTATGGACGCGGATTTGAAATACCGTGTCGTGTCGCTTCGCAATAACCGCCGCCGCGCCGTTTTTGCTTTGCAATCAGCGCTTGTTGCGGGTTTTCGGGCGTTTTTGAGCCAAAACGCCTTTACGGAGATTTTTTCACCGAAAATCGGGGCGGGGTCTGCCGAGGGCGGCGCGAATATGTTCAAACTGGAATATTTTGGGCAAAAAGCGTTTCTCGCGCAAAGTCCGCAGTTTTATAAGCAAATGCTGATTCCCGTGTATATGCGCGTTTTCGAGATTGCGCCTGTTTTTCGGGCAGAGAAACACGACACGCCACGGCATTTGAACGAGTATATCAGCGTCGATTTTGAAATGGGATTTATTGACAGTTTCAAGGATATTTGCGAAACAGAACGGAATATGCTGAAATTTACTTTTGATTATATTCGCGAAAATTATCCGAATCTGTTAAGCACTCTTAAAATTGAACTGCCTGATATTAAGGAGATTCCTTATGTCACCTTTCGCGAGGCGAAAGAGGCGGTCGCGGCTAAGTATAACCGCAAAATCAAAGACCCTTACGACCTTGAGCCGGAAGAGGAACGCCTTATTTCTCAAATGTACAAGGAAGAATTTGACACGGATTTTGTTTTCGTGACACATTATCCCGACAAAAAACGCCCGTTTTACGCGAAGAACGACCCTAATGACGAAAAGTACACGTTGAGTTTCGACTTGCTGTATAAGGGTATGGAGATTACCACAGGCGGACAGCGTGTGCATAATTATGAGGAACAATACGCGAAAATGGAACGAAAAGGATTAGCCCCCGCCGACTTTGAAAGTTATCTTATGCTCCACAAGTACGGTTGCCCCCCGCACGGCGGTTTGGGACTCGGGCTTGAGCGTTTTTGTATGAAAATTCTTGACGAGGCGAATATCCGCACGACGTCGCTTTTTCCGCGCGACACGGCGCGGCTTACCCCGTAACCAAAGGAGTATACAATGGTAGAAATCAACGACGAACTTATAGATTATTTGCAAAACCTTATGCGCGTAAAACTTTCGGACGCGGAAAGGGACAAGACTAAGGACGACCTTAAAAAAATCCTTGGGTATGTGTCGCTCCTTTCGGACGCGCCGACAGACGACACGGACAAATTCGCGTGGGGGAACGAGGACAGTTTCCGCGCCGATTTGCCGCAAGTTTCCTTTGAACGCGCCGATATCCTGCATAACGCCCCGCGAAAATCCGACGAGTATTTCAAAGCCCCGCAAACCATAGAGAGTTAGGAGTTTTAAGAATGAAACAGTTACAGACAGCCCTTGACGCGGGGAGAGCGGTGCGGGATAAGAAAATCGGCGCGGTCGAACTCGTGAGTGAATGTTTTAGGAGCATTGAGGAAAACGAACCGACGGTACACGCGTTCATCAATTTTGACAAGGACGCGGCGCTTGAACGCGCAAAAAGCGTACAAGCTGATATAGACAGCGGAAAACTGACGCACCCTCTGGCGGGTGTGCCTTTTGGGAGCAAGGCAAATATCTCGACAAAAGGGTATGAAACGAATTGCGCCTCAAAGATTCTTGAGGGCTACAAGCCCGTTTTTGACGCGACTGTCGCCGAGAAGCTAAACGGTATCGGCGCGGTTTGTGTCGGCAAGTGCAATATGGACGAGTTCGCGATGGGCGGCTCGACGGAAACTTCGCGTTACGGCGTTACAAGAAATCCGTGGGACAAGGACAGAGTGCCGGGCGGGTCGTCGGGCGGGAGCGCTGTGTCTGTCGCGGCGGGAGAAGCGTTTTATGCCCTCGGAAGCGACACGGGCGGCTCTATCCGCCAGCCTTGCGCCTTTTGCAACACAACGGGAATCAAACCGACTTACGGAGCGGTTTCGCGGTACGGGCTTATCGCCTACGCGTCCTCGCTCGACCAGATTGGACCAATCGCGCGAGACGTCGCCGATTGCGCCGCCGTTCTTGACGTGATTTCGGGAAAAGACCCGCGTGATATGACGTCGGCGGAGACTGCCCTTAACTTAGACAAAAAGCCCTCTGTTTCGGGGCTTAGGATAGGATTACCGCGTGAATATTTTGCGAAAGGACTTGACGGTGAGGTTGCGGAGAAAGTCCGTGACGCGGCTAAACTTTTTGAAAAATTCGGCGCGGAGGTTTCGGAGTTCGATTTTTCCGAAAAAAATATGGCGGATTACACCGCCGCCGCGTATTATGTAATCGCCTGCGCGGAGGCGAGTTCTAACCTCTCGCGCTATGACGGAATCAAATACGGGTACTCGGCGTTTTCGGAAAAAGATAACACCGACCTTTTGGATAATTATGTAAATTCAAGGAGCGAAGGCTTCGGAATGGAAGTAAAACGGCGGATTATGCTCGGGGCGTTTGTGCTTAGTTCGGGGTTCTATGACGCGTATTACAAAAAGGCGCTGCGGGTACGCGACTTGCTCCGCGAACAATGGGCGAAAGTTTTCACGGATTATGATATCGTGCTAAGCCCTGTCGCGCCGACGACCGCGTATAAAATCGGCGAAAATTTGGACGACCCGCTCAAGATGATTTTGGGCGATATGTATACCGTCGCGGTGAATATGGCGGGGCTTCCGTCTGTCGCCCTCCCCGCGGGGTTCGCAAAGGGATTGCCTGTGGGTATGCAGCTTATCGGGCGGCATTTTGAGGAAAACGTCCTTATTTCCGCCGCCTCGGAGTTTCAAAAAGAAACGGACTACCACACACAATTTCCGATAATCAAGTAGGAGGATACCCGATGAGCCAATACGAAACAGTTGTGGGGCTTGAAGTTCACGTTGAACTTGCGACAAAGACAAAGATTTTCTGCGGGTGTTCGACGGAATTCGGCGCGCCGCCTAACACGCAGGTTTGTCCTGTCTGTTCGGGTATGCCCGGGAGTTTGCCCGTCCTCAACAAAGAGGTGGTAAAGTACGCCGTTCGCGCAGGGCTTGCGCTCAACTGCGACATAAAAAGGCAAAACGTGTTTGACAGAAAGAACTATTTTTACCCAGACTTGCCAAAGGCGTATCAAGTGTCGCAACTGTATCACCCGATTTGCCAAAACGGTTTTTTGGAAATCACTACATCTAGCGGTACAAAAAAAATCGGTATACACGAAATCCATATGGAAGAGGACGCGGGAAAACTCGTACACGACCCGTGGGAGGATTGCAGTAACGTTGACTACAACCGCTGCGGCGTTCCGCTTATCGAAATCGTTAGCGAACCCGATTTCCGCTCCGCCGAAGAAGTCGTGACATATCTTGAGAAATTGCGGGAAACTCTGCTGTATTTGGGGATTTCTGACTGCAAAATGCAGGAGGGGTCTATGCGTGCCGATATCAACCTTTCTGTGCGTCCTGTGGGAGCGACAGAGTTTGGCACACGCACCGAGATGAAAAATATGAACTCCTTCAAGGCGATTTTCCGCGCCGTCTCATTTGAGGCGAAACGCCAGATTGAGGTTATCTCGAACGGCGGGACGATTACACAGCAAACGCGCCGCTGGGACGACAACAAGGAATCGAGTTTCGCAATGCGCGACAAGGAAAACGCGCAGGACTACCGCTATTTCCCCGAACCCGACCTTATCCCGATGAATTTGTCGGAGGGGTGGATTGCCGAAATCAGGGAGTCTATGCCCGAGGCGGCGGCGGCTAAACGCTCCCGTTTTGTGAACGAGTTCAAACTTTCTGAATATGACGCGTCCGTTTTGACAGCCGAAAAACCCTTATGCGACTTGTTCGAGAACGCGAACGGGATTTGCGCCAACCCTAAGGAAGTCTCGAACCTTATAACGGTTGAGATTATGCGGCTTATGAAAGAAAACGCCGTGATAGCCGACGACGTGCATAAACACGTGAACCCCGCGCATCTTGCGCTTCTTATCAAAAAGATTTCGGACGGAGCAATCAACCGCACCGTGGGAAAAGACGTTCTGAACGCAATGTTTACGGAACAGGTCGACCCCGAGGCGTATATAAAAGAAAACAACCTAGAGATTATAAACGATACCGCACTCATTGATTCGGTTATCGCCAAAGTTTTGGAAAACAACGCGAAATCTGTGGAGGATTACCGCGCAGGCAAGCAAAAGGCGTTCGGTTCGCTTGTTGGGCAGGCGATGAAGGAACTTAAGGGCAAGGCGAACCCCGTCCTTATAAACGAAACTCTTAAAAAGAAACTATCTGAATAATAATAAGGGCGACCGTATAACGCGGCCGCCTTTTTTGTTTCCTAGAAATCAATGTATTTTGAGAGCGCAGCTTTGATTTCGGTTTCGTCGTCGGAGGGGGTGGCGGGAACGTCGTGGATTTCCCATTCCTCGTCAATGATGATTTCCTCGTCAGGACCCACAAGCGCGAATTCTCCTAAGGTTTCCATTTCAAGCATAAAATCGTTGGTGTAGCTTTCGTAGGTGCAGCCGTTGTCGGGGTAATTCCCGTGCAGCACGTCGGCGGGTTCGAAAAATTTGATGAACAGCTGGGATTTGCCGAAATACGCCGCCCAGCCGTGTTCGTTGTTAAGCCCGAGTTTGAAGGGGTTTTCCTTTTTGGTGTCTTGAGTGAGGGTGATAAATTCCTTGCCCCAGTGTACGCGGGGGTCGTTCATTTCGGAGTAATCCCAGAGGGTGAGGTAGCGGTTGGGGAGCGCGCCCGTCAGGCTGTTCGGCTGCGGGATAATGCTTTTGCCGCCTTCCGCCATCATTGTGATACACCACGGGGCAAACTCAATGTCCCAAAGCCCCGTGTTCTTTATGATATGTTTTACGCCGACGCTGGGGCGTTCGCTGTCAAGCGTGAGGATAAATATTTTCTGAATCTGATTTTTTTCCTCGACTGTTCCGCAGAGGGTTACTTCGTCTCCGTTAATCTCGTAGGTCACGGGTTTGTTGTCGGGGTGGTAGCAACGCGGGAGAACCTCGGGGCTTGTCCAGATTCTGTGGCCGCCGCGAAGTATCAAATGTTCGCCGTCAAATACCTTAAATTTTTCGCCGAGAGTTCTGTTCTGTGTGTCGTTATAAAAAATGTTCTCTTTTCCCGCGAGAGAAAAATGCACGATACGCGGCCCAAATTCAAGCGCCGCCACAATGTCCACAAGTCCGTTGGAGATTTTGATACATTCGCCGAATAATTCGCTTTTGAGTGGTGTGATTTCAGTTTTAGCCATATTAGCCCTCCGATTTATATTGTAATTAACCCGTAATCAGAACTGCCCAAGCCGATTTTTTCGGCGTGAGAAATTTGTGTGCGCCAGTCGGTTGACGGGTGTACGTTTGTGAAGTGGTCAGAGTGATGCTCGCGCTGCGAAAGGATACTCGTTTTGATTTCGGGGGCGGCGTTCACCGCGTCGATACACGCCTTGTCAAGCGCGACGGGGTCGAAACTCGCGAACATTCCGATATCAGGGACGACCGCCGCGTCGTTTTCGGCGTGACAGTCGCAATAGGGCGAGACTTGGTTCACGATATTTATGTGGAAGTTGGGGCGCCCGTCAACCACCGCCTTGGAGTATTCCGCTATTTTGTAGTTAAGGAGGACGTTGCTTGACGCGTTGTCGTTGTAGATTGCGTTAAAGTTGCAAGTGCCGATACAGCGTCCGCAACCGAGACATTTGGCGTGGTTTATTTTCGCCTTGTTGTCGTCTCCGAATTCAATCGCGCCGTGGTTGCAAAATTTCGCGCAGAAACGACACCCGCGACAGACATTAGGGGCGACCTGCGGTTTGCCGTCGTTGTGCATATGCATTTTGCCGGCGCGGCTTCCGCAGCCCATTCCGAGGTTTTTTAACGCGCCGCCGAATCCCGCCGCCTCGTGCCCCTTGAAATGGTTAAGGGAGACTATTATGTCCGCGTCCATAATAGCTCGCCCGATTTTCGCGGTCTTGGCGTATTCCCCGCCGGCTACCGCGACTTCAACGTCGTCCGTCCCGCGAAGTCCGTCCGCGATAATCATCTGACACCCCGTGGACATAGGCGAGTAGCCGTTTTCAAACGCCGCCTCAAGGTGAACCAGCGCGTTGTTGCGCCGCCCGACATACAGCGTCCCGCAATCCGTCAAAAACGGCTTGCCGCCGAGGGATTTAATCTTGTCCGCGACGGTTTTTGAAAAATTCGGACGCAAAAAGGCGAGGTTGCCCGGTTCGCCGAAATGGATTTTGATTGCGACAAATTTGTTGTTGAAATCTATTTTGTCGATTTCCGCCTTTGTGATAAGTTTCGTAAGTTTTTCGAGAAGGCTAACGCCCACGTCGCAGCGCATATCCGTAAAATAAACTTTTGATGCCATATCATACCTCCTATACGTGTCTCTGGAAATATCTTAACATATATTTTAAAGATTGTCAAAAATTACTGGCAATCGTTTTCGGAGTTCGTCAAGCAGGGGTATAGTAATTTCGCGCATTTGCGGGTGGGCGGCGGGGGCGGTGCGGAGTTTGAAAAAGTGCCGCCATTCGCGGAGGTTCATCGTGACATAGATTTCGGTTTTAAGGCTATTCGGGAGAATTGCGCGTGCCTCTTGGGGGGTTGCGCCTTCTTCAAGAAGTTTTAGATAATTCTCCTCGGACTGTTCGCAGGATTTTTGCCAAATTTTGTATGAAACACTTTCCTTCTCCCAAAAAGACGGCTCGATAAAGGTAAGTTCGCCGCCGAATTTGTCGTGGGAATAGTTGCAGTAGCGCGTACTTTCTTGGCTGTAGCTGGCGATTCTGTGCCGCACGAGCTCGTGAGTCACGCCTCTGTCGCATATGAGCAAAACCGTGATTTTCTCGTGTTCGATAACCGATTCGTGCCCGCTGTTTATGATTTTTTTAACAAAGTTTTCGGCGGAGTTTTCGGAGCTCTCGCTTTTGTAACAAACCCGCGCCGCCTTTTCTATATTTTTTAGGATTTTCGCGCCGTCAAAATCTTCTATGACAAAATATGGTTTTATCGTTTTCATACAAGCCCCTTTATAAGAAATCCTATCCGCCGAGGGATAGGATTTTGTCGTTTTATTTTAAGGTGAAGTCCGCCGCGTCATAGTATCCGCTGTCGAAAATATCTTGTTGTACGTTGTCCTGTGTTATGGTGATTACCTTGAGTTGGATTGTCGGAATTTCTTTTGACGCGCCTGTGTCAGTCACCGAGGTTGTTTCGACAGGGTTGCCTTTGAGTATCGCGTCCGCGACGTCGACCGCTTTCGCGCTAAGCTCGCGCAAGTCCTTGAGAACCGTCATAGACTGCTTGCCGTCAATGATATACTGTATCGAGGCTTTTTCCGCGTCTTGTCCCGTGATGTAGTATTTTTCAACGGCGGGGGCGAAAACGTCGCCGATTGCGCGGGATACGGTATCGTTAGGAGCGAGGATAAACACCGTGCCTTTTGGCGCGTTGGGGTCTTGGAGGTTCGCCTCCGCCTTGCTTTTCGCAAGGTTAGCGTCCCAGTTCGTCGCGACTTGCCCTACAATCTTCGCCATTTCTTCGTGCGAGAGTTCGTTTATCGACGAAACAGCCTGTGCCTCCGAGGAGTTTTGGATAACAAAAGTCCCGTCCGCGATTTTGGGCTGAAGGGTTTTCCACGCGCCGCCAAAGAAGAGGAACGCGTTTTCGTCGGAGGAAGGCCCCGTGTAGAGGTAAAGCGGGTTGCCCGTACCCTCCGCCTTGCTTATGAGGTAGTTAGCCTGCGCGACGCCAACGTCGTCACTGTCGAAACCCACGATATAGTCAAGCCCGTCCGTCGTCATAATCGGGCGGTCATAGCTGATTGTCGATACTCCGTTTTCTTTCGCGTAATTGATGGTCGACGCCGCCGCCAATCCGTCCGTGGGGCAAATCAGCAAAACTTTGATTCCGCTTGCCACAAGGGATTCGACGTTGCCTTTTTCGGTGTCGGAAGAACCTTGGCTGAATTTTATATCATAGGTAATCCCTTTTGCGTCAAGAGCTTTTTTGAAGTTCGCCTCGTCCTGTATCCAGCGCGGGAGGTCTTTTTCGGGAAGAACCACGCCGACTTGGATTTTGCCGCCCGCCGAGGGAGTAGTCCGAGTAGTGGTGGTCGTTGTGCCTCCACTTGGCGCGCACGAGGTGAAAAGCGCCGCTGTAAGTATTCCCGCAAGTATTTTCTTAATTTTCATAATATATCTCCTTTTCAAATTCCCGCGTAAGAGCGTCAAGCCCGTCGGGAGACCCCACGGCGGCGACGCTCATATACTCACGGTTAAAAATTTCACGTGACAGACCATACACATCGTCAAGCGTGATTTTGCTGATTTTTGCCAGAACTTCGTCGGGTTCGGATATTTTCCCGAAAAGCAGGAGCGGACGCGCCAAAGAACCCAGACGCGACGCGGAGTTCTCCAAACTAAGCACATAGTTACTCTTTAACTGTTCCTTCGCTCGCTCAAGCTGTTCCTTCGTGATTTTGTCGGTTTCAAGGCGGTCGATTTCGGCGAGCATAAGACGCGCCGCCTCAAGGGTTTGGCTCGGGTTAAGCGCGGCGTACAGCGAGAACACGCCCGTATCCGAATAACTTGAAACATACGAGTACACGGAGTAGCAAAGCGAGTGTTCCTCCCGCAACGTCTGAAAAAGCCTTGAACTCATACCGCCCCCGAAAATTGTCGAGAGAACGGAAAGAGGGTAGGAAGTTTCAGGGTCGGCGGGGAGGGAGCGAAAGCCAAGGTTGAGGTGGAGCTGGTCGATATCTTTTTCGCGGGTGACGAACGCTCGCTTGAAATTTGACGGCGGAAGAACCGCGGCGGGTGCGGGTGTTACCCCGCCGAAATATTTCTCAAATTTTGACAAAATCTCGGACGTAACAAAGTTACCGCAAGCTCCAATAACGATATTGTCGGCGCGGTAATTGTTTTTTGTGTACGTTTTGAAATCCTCCGTTTTGAAGGAGCAAATAGTTTCCTTTGTTCCGAGGACGGAAAGCCCGAGGGGCGAGCCGTCAAAGACCGCGTTTTCGAGCAAGTCGTAACAAAGCTCCTCAGGCGCGTCCTCGTACATTGAGATTTCTTCGCAGATTACGGAAGATTCCTTTGATATGTCCTCCTCGTCAAACTTTGAGTTCAGGAAGATATCGGACATTAAGTCGAGAGCTTTGTCAAAATTCGTGTCAAGGGTTCGCGTGTAGTAACACGTGTATTCCTTTGTCGTGTACGCGTTGAACTGCCCGCCGATGCCGTCAATTTCGTCGGCGATAGTCTTCGCGTCACGAGCGGGCGTACCCTTAAAAAGCATATGCTCGATAAAATGAGAAATGCCGTTTTGCGAAAGCGTTTCGTTGCGCGAACCGTTACCCACCCAAATGCCGAAAGCGATACTTCGCACGAACGGCATTTCTCCGAGAACCGCGTTTATTCCGTTGTTCAGTTTGAATATTTTTGTCATCTTCTGTTCTTTTTCTCCGCAAGGAGCACTTGTTTATGAGACAAGTTGATACGCCCCTGACGGTCGATTTCGGATACGATTACTTTGAGTATGTCGCCCTCTTTTACCACGTCGGTCACTTTCTCGACGCGGTCGATTGCGAGCTGGGAAATATGCACAAGCCCTTCTTTTTCGGGGGCGATTTCGACGAACGCGCCGAAATCCATAAGGCGGGTCACGCGACCCTCAAAGGTTTGCCCGACTTCGGGCGGTGTGACGATACTCCGAATCATTTTGATTGCCTTCTCGACTTTATCCGCGTCGGAATCCGAAACAAAAATGCGTCCGTCGTCGTTGGTGTCGATTGAGGACACGCCCGTTTCCTCGATAATGCGCTTGATTACCTTTCCGCGCGGTCCGATAACCTCGGAGAGTTTGTCGGGGGCGACGGCTATGAGAGCTACCTTAGGCGCGTATTTGCTCGTGGCTTCGCGGGGCTTGTCCAGAGTTTTCAGCATAACCTCGTCCAGAATGTGGGTACGCGCTATATGCGTCTGGGACAAAGCTTGCTTGATGATTTCGGGGCTAAGTCCGTTAATCTTTATATCCATTTGTATTGCCGTAATGCCTTTTTCCGTTCCCGCAACCTTGAAGTCCATATCGCCGAAAAAGTCCTCAAGCCCTTGGATATCAGTCAGGAGAATGAAATCGTCGGTAGGGTCCGCCGCCTCGTCGTTTGTGACAAGTCCGACAGAAATACCCGCGACAGGGCGTTTTATCGGCACACCCGCCGCCATAAGCGAAAGGGTTGACGCGCAGACGCTGCCCTGAGAAGTCGAGCCGTTTGAGCTAAGCACCTCGGAAACAAGCCGAATCGCGTAAGGGAACTCCTCTTCGGAGGGGATTACGGGGAGAAGCGCGCGTTCGGCAAGCGCGCCGTGTCCGATTTCGCGCCGTCCCGGGCCTCTGCTCGGTTTTGTCTCTCCGACAGAATATGACGGAAAGTTATAGTGGTGCATATATCTCTTTGTTTCTTCCGAGGAGTCGAGCCCGTCCAAAATTTGAACCTCGCTCATAGGCCCTAGGGTCGTCACGGTGAGAACCTGCGTCTGCCCGCGTTTGAAGATAGCCGACCCGTGTGTGCGCGGGAGTATGTCCACTTCCGACGACAAGGCGCGGATTTCGTCTATTTTGCGTCCGTCCGGGCGTTTGCTGTCTTTTAATATCATTCGGCGGACGGTTTGCTTTTCGTATTTATAAAGTGCCTCGGAAATGAGCGCGTCAAGCGCGTCCTTATTCTCCGCGCCGTACTCCGCGAATTCGCCGCCGTGTACCTCAAGGAACTTGTCCGAAAGGGCGTGCATACGCTCGTCGCGGATTTGTTTGAGGTCGGTAAAAACCGCCTCTTCCATAGCGGAATCGGGGATATCCGACTTTATATCGGAAAAAAGTTTGTCGTTTACGCGGTGTTCCTCATAGGCGCGTTTGGGTTTGCCGCACTCCGCCGCTATCTTCTTTATAAGCTCGACGATTTTCACGTTCTGTGCGTGGGCGAACATTATCGCGTCAAACATTGTCTCGTCAGAGACCTCGTTCGCTCCCGCCTCAATCATCATAACCTTTTCGGAAGTCGACGCGACGGTCAGGGCCAAGTCGCTTTTCTCGCGTTCCGCCGAAGAGGGGTTTATGACAAACTGTCCGTCAACAAGCCCGATATTCAGCGCCGCCGTGGGACCATAAAAAGGGATATCCGAAACGGACAGCGCAACGGACGCGCCGAGCATCGCCGCCACTTCAGGGCTTGCGTCCTGGTCCACGCAAAGCACAGTCGCCACAACAGACACGTCGTTTCTGTAATCCTTCGGGAAAAGCGGACGAATCGGGCGGTCGATAACCCGCGACGTCAAAACCGACTTCTCGCTGGGGCGCCCCTCCCGTTTTATGAACCCGCCCGGAATCTTGCCGACGGAGTACAACCGCTCCTCGTAATCAATGCTAAGCGGGAAAAAGTCAATCCCCGCGCGGGGTTTTTCGCTTGCCGTCGCCGTCACAAGCACCACCGTGTCGCCGTAACGCACGAGCGCGTCTCCGCCCGCAAGCTCCGCGACGCGTCCTATCTCGAAAGACAGCGTCCGCCCCGCCAAATCGTAATTATATGTCTTATGCAAATAAATTCACGTACCTTTCGCCTCTCTTATTTACGCAACCCGAGCTCCGCGATTAAATCACGGTATTTGGTTATATCACTTTGTTTGATGTAGTTGAGAAGCCCTTTGCGGTGTCCGACCATTTTGAGAAGCCCCAGACGCGAATGGTGGTCTTTCGGGTTTTGTTTAAGGTGTTCGGTGAGGTGGTTTATACGCGCCGTCAAAAGAGCTACCTGAACCTCTGACGACCCCGTGTCCTTTTCGTTTCGCGCGAATTTGTCAATTACCGGTTTTTTGTCAATCATAAATAAATCCTCCTACAAATAGTTAGGTTTGCAATTTGCCCAGAGCTAAGGAAAGGGCGGATAAATCCGTTCCTGAGAAGTGGGTATTTTTTACAGCTCCACAAGTTCGATTTCGGAGACTGCCGCCTTCCGCTGTTCCTCGGTAGGCTCGGCCGTCACGCTTACGGGTTCGATTGCGGGTTCTTTTGGTTCGGCGTCGCGCCGCGCCTTTTGCTCCTGCATTTGGGCTAAGGTCTTTTCGAAATCTTTCATCAGAGCGGGGCTGACGATAATGTTTTCTCCGTTGGGGCGAATCTCCGATTTTCGGTGAACGGCGCGATGCACGTCGATTTTCGGCATTGCCTCAATCGTACTTTGGGTATATTTTTTTGTCGGCGCGTCCTCTTCCTCGACTTTTTCGTCCTTTTTGTCCGACATTGTAAGCAACATAAACAGCACGCCCAAGACAATGCAAACCAAAAAAACTATCATAAGAACCAAAAGAACCAGACCCACAAAAACCACGTCCCAATCATATTAAAAACAGCATAATAACTAATTCTAAGTCATTCGCGTTCATTTGTCAAGTGGCACTCAAAAAAACTATTGACAAGCGGAAATTTTTGTGATATATTTATGATATCAAAATAATTTCAAGGAGGTTATCAATATGATGACAGAGGAAAAAAACGCCCCGCATATCAACGGGATGGCTATGCTGCTTTTGAACATACTGCTTATAATCGGGGCGGTTGCGGGTTTTGTCGCAGCGATAGGCGTACAAAGCGTTTTGATTGGTGTTGTGACGGGGTTATATTTTATGGTCGTGGGGCCGATTTTTTTCGGCGGGCTGAAAATATTAAAACCTAACGACGCTTTGGTGCTTACCCTGTTCGGGACGTATTACGGCACACTTCGCGGCGCGGGGTTTTTCTTTGTGAACCCGTTCACGCGTGGAAACAAGATATCTCTGAAAACTATGACGCTTGACAACGACAAGCAAAAAATCAACGACCAAATGGGCAACCCGATTATTATAGGGATTGTCGTAATCTGGCGGGTTGTGAACACCGCAAAGGCGGTTTTTTGCGTGGACAACTACAAAGAGTTCCTGTCGATACAATGCGATTCCGCGCTCCGCAACACCGTGCGTCTCTACCCCTACGACATACACGACGGCGGCGGCGACGAAAGTTCGCTCCGCGGGAGCAGTCTTGAGGTGGCGCAGAAGATACAAAAGGAAATTCAGGAAAAAGTCGAGCCGGCGGGGCTTGAGATAGTCGAGGCGCGGATTACGCACCTTGCGTATGCCCCTGAAATCGCCGCGTCTATGCTCCAGCGTCAGCAAGCGTCCGCGATTATCGACGCGAGGCAAATGATTGTCGACGGAGCTGTCGGAATGGTCGAAATGGCGTTGGCAAAACTCAGCGAAAAGAAAATCGTCAACCTTGACGAAGAAAGAAAAGCCGCTATGGTGAGCAATCTTCTCGTCGTTCTCTGCGGCAACAAAGACGCCCAGCCAATCGTGAACAGCGGTTCGCTGTACTAGCCTATGACGGATAAAAAGCAAATTCCGCTTAGAATATCCGAGGAATTATGGAAGGAATTGTCAGCGTGGGCGGAAGACGATTTCCGCTCCGTAAACGGGCAGATAGAATATCTGCTTAACGAGTGCGTGAAAAAGCGCAAAAAAGGATTAGTCTCCGAGCATTGAGTGGACTTTGTTTTTCAAGTCGTCGTTATCGAAGGGTTTGATTACGTAGTTCAGGATACCCAGACGAACGCCCTGCTGGACGAAATCCTTTGTCGCGTGGGAGGTCAAAAACGCAATGGGGACGTTTTTCGTTTTGGCGTTCCCTTTGATTTTTTCCGCGAGTTCAAACCCCGACATAACGGGCATTTCTATGTCGATAAGCATTAAAGCGGGTATGACCTTGCTGATTATGTTAAGAGCCATACTCCCGCTTTTTGCCGTTCGCACGTCATACTCATCTTGGAGAATCGAACGCACGCGCATAAGATGCACGGTAACGTCGTCAACAACCACAATGACTTTCCTGTTGTCGTAGCCGTCCACGTTCGGGTCATATACTATCTTTGCCATTTCTTCCATTGATATACCTCCCCTATATCGTCTCTAGGATACTTTGACATTCCGAGGTCGCGTCCTCAAACTCGTAATCGTTTACGAGGGCGATAACTTTTTGAATCCTTGCCTGAAGCGCGTCCTCGAATGTATATTTTGAAAATTCTTTTAGTATGTTCTCCGCGTCCTCGCTGCGTCCTTCGCCGCAAGGGGCGAGCAGACGCTCAAGGATATCCTTCGCCGCATCGCTGTTTCCGATTGGAGCTTGGTTTGGCGTTTCCTCTTTTGAAACGACGCTCGTCCCCGAGAGTTTATCATAAAATTCGTGCATCCACCAGAGGAACAGCGGGTGTTCTTTCGCGCAAAACTCATAGTCGCCGTCCTTTGAGGCTTTTTCCAACCGATACGCGGAGAGAGACAGCTCTTTCTCGCCGATAGTAGAGAAAACGCTTTTGACGGCGTGAACCTTGATTGAGTAATCCGCCCAGTTGCCCGTCTCAAAATATTCGGAAATCAGCGCGATATACCCGCCCAAATCCTTGTGGAACTGTCTAAGCACGTCCCGCAAACTCTCCATATTGCCGACGATTGCGAGAGCTTCCGAAACGTCGAGTATTTCGTCGAGTTCCTCCCGAAACGCGTCGTTTTCCGTGTCGGTCGCCTTGTTCTCGCTCACGGCGACGGCGTTCTTCTGCTGTTTCGATTTCGGAATCCACTTGTCCATAAGCGAATATAGCTTGGCGGAGTCGATGGGTTTCGGGATATAGTCGTTCATTCCGTTTTGGATAAACATTTCTCTCATTCCCGAAACGGCGTTCGCGGTGAGAGCTATTATGGTGAGAGCCTTCGCGTCCGCCGTGCCTATGGCGCGTATCTGTTTTGTCGCCTCGATACCGTCCATAACGGGCATCATATGGTCCATAAGCACCAAATCGTACTTGTTTTTTTGCACGAGAGAAACGGCCTCGATTCCGCTCACGCAGCAGTCTATCTGCATATGAAAAGGACGCAGCAAGCCCGTGCATACGGTGAGGTTCGTCACAATGTCGTCAACGATAAGAATACGCGCCTCGGGAGCTATGAACTTGATAGTTTTTTTCGGCCCCGTCAGCTCGATAGACGTTTCGCCGTTTAGCACGTTCGCGATAGACAGCGCGTGTATCGGAAGAGAAACGCTTTCGATGCCGTGTTTAATCATTTCTTTTGTGTAGTTAATCATAGCGACGGGGGTAATGCGGAAATGGAGTTTTTCGATTTCCTCGGGAACGCCGTCGATTACGTCGTTTGGTATGAATATATGCGTATATTTTACCTCGCTGTATAATTTTCCGAACAAATCCTCCGCGTCCTTGACAAGAACACAGGGAACGCCCAACGCCTCAAAGGAACGCATAGCGGAATCCGCCAACGCCTCGCCGCCCTCGAAAAACAGCACGGAATTTTTAGCGTTTTTGATTTCCGCGATTTTTGTGGCGTCGTCGAATTTTTGCGGTATAAGCGCGGTGAAGGTCGTCCCCTCGCCGTATACGCTGTCAAACCATATCTCCCCGCCCATCGCCTCGCAAAGCTGTTTCGTTATCGAAAGCCCGAGCCCCGTGCCCTCGATTTTTGAAATAGCGTCGCTGTTCACCCGCGCAAAATCTCCGAAAATCTTCGGCTTGTCTTCTTCTCTGATTCCCATTCCGCTGTCGGCTATGACGATTCTCAGCGTCACGGTATCTTTTTTTTCCGAATAGTCCCCTGTCACGGAAAAACTTACAGTACCTTTTTCGGTATACTTTGCCGCGTTTGAAAGAAGGTTTATGATTATTTGACGAATCCGCACGGGGTCGCCCGTCATTTTGCCGGGCAAATTCGGGTCGATATACGCCAGAAACGTAAGGGATTTTTCAACGATACGGGTTTGCGTCATATTTACCACGTCGTTTACCACAGAGGCGAAATAATATTCCGTGTCGGTGATTTCAAGCCGCCCCGCCTCGATTTTCGACAAATCGAGAATGTCGTTTATAATGGCTAGGAGATTAGCCCCCGACTGGTGAATCCCCGCGACGTAACTGTACGCCGTCGGCGAAAGGTATTCCCGCATCGCGAGCTCCGAAAGCCCGATTACCGCGTTCATAGGCGTGCGGATTTCGTGGCTCATATTCGCCAGAAACAGGGATTTCGCCTTAGACTCGTTTTCCGCGTCGGAGATAGAACGGCGCAGGAGTTTCTGCATCGCGTACACGAGGAGAGCCGTGATAAGAAGAAGGACGACCGACGACGCGGTGACAAGGACAAGATGACGGATTACGGGGTCCTCGACGACGCTTTTCGGTATAAGCGTGTACAAAGTCCAGTCCTTGAGGGGGAGAGCCGAGCCGACGGCGTACAGGGGCGTTTTGTCGATCTCGTATGCCGTCTTCTGCTTGAAAAAAAAAAAATCGAAACTGGCGAATATGTCGCGGTAGTAGTAGAGTTCCGCGTTTGTCGGGTAGGTGTAGCTGGTGCTTATGCCGCGCTGGCACAAAATCACGTCTCCCGCCGCGTCGGTGAGTACGAATTTGAATTTTGACATATCAAAGTCGCTGCTGTACGTCTTGCCGATTTCCATCGCGTTCATAAACGTGTCAAGGTATATGTCGACCGCGATTACGCCGATAATTCCGTCGTCGTCGCCGATTGCCTTTGAAAAGGACACGCAAATATTGCCCGTGTTCGAGTCGACGTAAGGCTCGGTCACGACGGCTGAACCCGCGTTCTCCTCCGCCGAAACGTACCACGGGCGTTCATACGCGAACCACGACGTCAGATACCCTGGAGGCATGGAGTCGGAACTGCACAGAGTTCCGTCCGTATACCCTATGTAAATCCTTTGATAATGCTCGTTGTCCGACACATAGTCTCTCAAAATGCCCGACAACTCGTCCTCGGGCAGTCCTGTCAAATGCCGCATACTCTCCGCGAGCGACGAAATGTAGTGCGACTGGTTGACGAGCCAGTCGTCGATTTTGTACGCCTCGCGCATATTCTGCTGCTCGATATGCAAAAGCGAGTAGCGTCTGACGCTTTTGCCCGAGGACGCCGCCCCCGAAATCATCAAAACGCCCGTCGCCAGTATGCAGATTACAAGCGCGACAGCAAGCGTGCGGAAAGAAATACGCCGCATAAAAAAACCTCTTTCAGTTATAGGTAGTCCTCTAATATTATCATTCTATCGCGTTTATGTCAAACCTTATTTCTTTTTGGCGTATTTTTTGAGGGGGCGAATGTCGCTCCCGATTAAGGCGAATTGCACGTAGTTTCCGTTGAGCCGCGAGGTGATTCTTTTTGAGTATATTTCGTCAAAATCCTCAAAGGTTAGGTTTGTGGAAATAATCGTATGCTTGCGGTCAAGGATTCTGCTGTTTATAATGTTAAAAAGTTCCGAGGTGCTGTTCATCGTTACAAATTCCGTGCCGAGGTCGTCGATAATAAGAAGGTCGGCGGTGTTCACCATTTCGGTGTAGTCGTTCGCGTCCTCTCCGACTTCCTCATACTGGAATCTGTAATCGTCAAAAAACTTAAAAAGGCGCGGAGCGGTGGCGTATAACACGACTTTCCCTTTGTCAAGAAGTTCCTTTGCGATGCAGTTGCACAAAAAAGTCTTCCCGAGTCCCGTATCCCCTGAAAACAGTATATTAGTAAACTCCGTATCAAAGTTTTTGATAAAATTTAGGCAGAATTTTCGCGTCCCCTGAATATTCGAGTAGGGAGATTCGCCTGTTTCAGGGTCTTTTTCCTTTGAATAAAATCTATAATCAAACTGTTCAAAATTTTCATACTCCAGAATCTGCGCGAGATTCGCCGCGTTGTAACGTTTTTCGACAAGTTTCTGTTTTAGGCAGCCGCATTTTTTGTTATCGGCGAAGCCTGTGTCGCGGCAAACCTTGCAGAGGTACGGAAACGAAACGTCAATACCGTTTTCCGAAAGTATCTTTGCGCGTTCCTCCTGAAGAGCTATGTTCCGCGCCTTAATTTCCTCCGTGTGACGCTTTGCGTTCGCCCTGTCCGAAAGTATCAGCTTCATAAGCGCAAGCCCCTGCGCTTCCAGTTCCAAATCAATCTCCCGTACACGCGGAAATTCCTTGTGAACCTTTTCCACGCGCAGTTTATGAAGCGCCTTCATCTCGTCGCGCGTTTTTTCGTATTCACGCATACAATCCTTGAAAATTCGGTCGTAACTCATTTTTGGTCTCCTATTATCGATTTGATATACTCTTTCTCAAGTTTTCGGATTTCGTCATAATCGACTTTTCCGCCGTCAAAATTCACAAACCTGTTGCGTCCGCGTGACTTCTTGGCTGTCGCTTTCTTCTTTGTCTCCTTGGCGTTTTTTGAAAACTCCTCCGAGTATTTGAGGGCCTGCTCGACTGTGGTAATCCCCGCCCGAAATACACGCCCGAGGAACTCGAGAGATACCGCGAACACCGCGAGGTGGCGGATTTGTTCGTGTTCGCGGAGGGCAAACTGGGACGTATGCTCATATACTCGGATTTGAACTTCCTTTTCGGCTTGTACGACTGGCTTCATCTTTCCGTACCGCTTATAAAAAGGCTTTTGACATATTGCTGCGACGAATGCACCCCGTCCCGCACCAACCTTAATTACATCGAAAGAGTCGCGCTCGACTGGGACGCGAGGGGCGTACACACGCCCGAGCAGGCGGACGAGTACATTATACTTTTCACAAAGACCTACCACGCGATTATGGTGTCTTTCGGGCAAACGTCGCGCACCCCCAACAAAAAAGAGATTGAGTATATGGACAAGTGGCTTAAACTTCTGCCCCTCGAGGTAATCCTTGAAGCTTGCGACACGTCGATTATCGGGGCGGGC
>BNUF01000020.1 GCA_025997155.1 Clostridia bacterium | reverse complement strand
CTATGGCAAGAAACACGCCGACAAATTTCTTGACGAGGTTCGGCAGTCGCCTATCGCCGTCAATCACGAAATCAGTGACGAGGTTTTTTCGGAGGCGGGAAGATTGAAAGCTACCTATAAAATTTCGTTGGCTGATTCAATCGCGCTTGCCGAAACTGCTGTTGCGGGCGGGGCGTTGTTGACTGCCGACCATCACGAGTTTGATGTGATTGAAAAGAGGGAGAACTTTTCGTTTCTTTGGATTAGATGACAAAAATATTGAGTTGTTGACGCCGGTAAATTAGTGTATAATTGTTAAAGGGCTGATTTTGTGTTTTCATACTTTTACCCGGATTTATATGTTTCGTCTGTTTTCAAAATACCATACAAACAGTTGAAAGAGAAACACATAGATACGTTGTTTTTTGACGTTGACAACACGCTCCTACCCCACGGAGAACTTGCGCCGACCCCCGAACTCGTTAAACTTTTCAAAAAACTTAAATCAATGGATTTCAAGATTTGTTTCGTTTCAAACGGACAGCCGTCGCGGGTTGCGCGTTTTACAAAGGAGATGCCTTCCGTTTTGGGAAACTTTAGTTTTTCTCTGAAACCCCTCGGATTCGGAGTCGGGAGAGCTCGCGTACTTACAAATTCGCTCCCCGAACAAATCGCGATTATAGGCGACCAGATTTTTACGGACGTTCTCGTCGGCAAACGCAAAAAGTTCTTCACCGTGCTTGTTAAACCACAGACAAACAGCGATATATGGCTTGTCGCCGCGAAACGAGGAGCGGAACGCGTTGTACTCGCTGAATACAAAAAACACAAACGGAGGGTTTAAAATGGCAACTGAGGTTATAAAGAATTATATGAACGATTGCGTAGAAGACGCGCTTGACGACATATTAAAAAATATGCACTCTTGCACCTGCGACAAATGCAGGCTTGACGTCACGGCTATCGCGCTGAATTCTCTGCCGGCGAAGTACGTCGTCACCAAAAAAGGCGAACTGTATACGAAAATTGCCTCTCTCCGCCAACAATTCGAAGTCGACATTGTCGCCGCGCTCTCTAAGGCGGTTGTTATTGTGTCAAAAAATCCGCGTCACGACTAATAGGAGGCTCTACTTATGATTTCAGCAAGTGAATTTAGAAACGGCGTAACCGTTGAGGTAGACAACGATATTTTTGTTATAATCGAGTTTCAGCACGTTAAACCGGGCAAAGGCGCGGCGTTTGTCCGCACAAAACTTAAAAATCTCGTTTCGGGCGGCGTGGTCGAACGCACTTTTCGTCCGTCTGAAAAGATGCCGCAGGCGCATATCGAACGCAAGGATATGCAGTATCTGTACGCCACAGACGACCTCTACCACTTTATGGACGTTGAAAACTATGAGCAAATTGCCATAAACGCGTCCGAAGTGGGCGATTCTTTGAAATTCGTAAAAGAAAACGACGTCGTAAAGATACTTTCCCACAACGGAAATGTTTTCGGAATCGAACCGTCGCTTTTTGTCGAATTGGTAATCACCGAGACCGAACCGGGCTTTAAGGGCGACACCACGACAGGCGGCAACAAACCCGCGACTGTCGAAACGGGAGCTACAATCAACGTTCCTCTCTTCCTCTCAATCGGCGAAAAAATAAAAATTGACACGAGAACGGGCGAATATCTGGGACGTGTGTGAGAGCCTGTTCAGCATCTCCATTTTGGGTCTTTTCGGCATCTTTTCCGCCGTACTGCGTCAGCGGCTCCTAGCAAACTGCTTAGGAGTGTGCGTCGTCGCCGCTTCCTTGTAAGGCGAAAAACCTGCTCGAAAATCCTCCAAAAGCGAGATACTGAACAGACTCTAAGAGCTCTTTTTTCGGGGAGATAAGTCATGTACATAAAAGCATATAAAAGGGCGTTATCGTTTGTTATGGCTTTATTTCTTCTGACGCTTTTTGCCTGCGAATCGGCGGCAAATTATTCTATTTCGCTCTCGTCTGATTCCGCGAAGGAAATCAAGAGCTATAAGGATATCCCGAATCTGTCAAAGAAAACCATAGCCGCCGTCGAGGCGTTAAAGGATTCGCGCAAACAAAAACATACGGGGTTTACCTTTGGCGCGGTGTCAAACACCGAGACTTTTTATACCTACTTCGGAGAGGTGCGGGGGTACAATTCCCTTCTTTGCGAGCGTCTTTCCGAACTTTTTGACATTCCGTTCGAGGTGCGGATTTACACGCACGAGGGTTTACAAAAACACCTGGACGAATTTGAGGTCGACTTTACCGACGCGTTTGTCGAAAGCGACGCGTTAAGGCAAGACTACATTTCGACAGCTGCCGTCGCCCAGCGCGTCCTCAAAATGTACCGTCTTAATAACCGCGTGAGTCCCGAAACGATTGCAAACGCGGGACTTACCGTCAGGCTTGGGTTTGTGCCAAACGGAGACTTGGCCTTTTCAAAACTTAACAAAGAGGAAATCCTGCAAGGACTTGAAAAACACTTCAAATCAATCGAGATAATCGAAGCTCCCGATTATGACGCGGCGTACAAACTGATTCTCGACGGCAAAGTCGACGCGTTTTTTGACGCGGGCGTCGCCCAAAGCTCCTTTGCTATGTACAAAAACGTCGTTTCCTACGAAATCTTTCCGCTTATATACGACGACCTCCCGATATCCGCGAAAAACCGTGAGCTCGCCCCGATTATAGACGCGCTTGACGCGTACATAAACGCTCCAGGCGTGAGACAGGAACTTCGGGAAATGTATGACAAAGGGTATATGGAGTATCTGGGTCAGCAGTTATACACGCGCCTGAGTTTCGGCGACCGCGAGGAACTGCTTAGACTTCAGGAATCAGACAAGCCCGTACTCGTTGCGCTTGCGTATGACGAATACCCCACGTCTTTTTACAACAAAAAAGAAAACGAATGGCAGGGTATCGCCGTTGACACTCTGAAACAAATCTCCGAAATTTCGGGGATTACTTTTGTCGCCGCGAACGAACCCAATCTAAGCCGCGCGGATTTGATAAACGAATTCAGCGGCAAGGATACCGTTATGGCGGAACTTATGAATCACCCCGAACGCGGCGGAAAATTCATTTTGGGGGGCGTGCCGTACTATTCCGACGAATACGCCCTCATATCGAAAAACGATTACCCCGCCGTCGAGTTCAAGCAAGTCCCCGCGTTTCGCGTCGGGCTTATCAAGGACTCCGAGCAGTCCGAAATGTTTCTGCGCTGGTTTCCGAATCACCAGCATATCACCGAATACGCCTCCGTTTCCGCCGCCTTTGACGGTTTGGAGAAGGGCGAGGTCGGTTTGATTATGGGGTCGGAAAATCTACTGCTTAGTGTGATGAACTACAACGAACGCCCTGGTTTCAAGATAAACAAGAGGTTTCTCGGCAGCGCCGACTTATATTTCGGGTTCCCTTTGACGCAAACCTCCCTTAGAAACATAATGACCGAGGCGCAGCTCCTAGCCGACACCCGCCAGATTTCCGACAACTGGACGCACAAGGTTTTCGATTACAGCACACAGATGGCGAAACTGCACACAAGGTATATTATAGCTGCCGCGTCGGCGATTATCCTGCTAATCATAATAGGGCGGAACATACAGGTAAACCGCCAGCGCGAATACAACAGACAGCTAGAGGATTTTAACGCGAATCTTCAGGATATGGTGGACGAAAAAACCGCGAAAGTTATGGAACTTCAAAACTCAATCCTCATAACCATATCCGACCTTGTGGAAAGCCGTGACGGCAACACGGGCGGGCATATCGAACGCACTCAAAGGTACCTAAAAATCCTTGTGTACGCCATGAAAGCTCGGGGCATCTACAAGGAAGAAGTCGACAAATGGGATATCCCCCTGCTTTTGCAGTCCTGCCAGCTTCACGATGTCGGGAAAATTTCGGTAAGCGACGCGATTCTCCAAAAACCGGGAAAGCTGACGGAGGAGGAATTTGTCGCAATGAAAGAACATTCCTCAATGGGCGAAAAAATCATAGAAAAAATAGAGGAAACCACACCGCAGGGCGATTTTCTCTACTACGCGAAGACTTTCGCAATCTCCCACCACGAAAAATGGGACGGCAGCGGCTACCCCAACCGCCTGGCAGGGAGCGATATCCCGCTCCAAGGGAGGATTATGGCGGTCGCCGACGTGTATGACGCGCTCACCTCCGAACGCGCCTACAAAACGCCGTTTTCCCACGAAACCTCTGTGAACATTATCAAAGAGGGACGCGGCACGCACTTTGACCCCGTAATCACCGACCTCTTCGCCGAAATCCACGAGGAATTCGAGAAGGTGCGGCGGCAAATCTACGGTTGATTATCTGTTCTCCCAGAGCAGATTTTTGTGGAGGGCGTTGAAATTGTCGCGGAATAGGGCATAGCAGAGTTTGTCGGCGTATTTTCCGCGTGTGTAAATGTCCTCTTTGAGTACGCCCTCGACGGTGTAGCCGAATTTATCGTGAAATCGGATTGAGGGTTCGTTGAAAGAGAAGACGTAAGTGGCGGATTTGCGGTAATTAAGTTCGTTGAAGTAGTAGTCAAGGACCAGAGCGAGAGCTTGTTTCGCGACGCCCCTCCCGCGAAACTGCGGTTCTGTGAAAATACCTTGGCGGACTACTCCCGCCCTTCGGTTTGTGTCCCAGACCCAGACTTCGCCCGCGTATGTACCGTTTTTGTCGTATACCGCAAAAAGGAAGTTATCGTTGTATCCTTCAAGGAGTTTGTCGTATTTTTCGCGCAGTGACTTTTCAGAGCTGGGCAATCCGATTTCGTCATAATACCAGTCTTTCGCGGAGTTTAGGGTATGTCTTTCGTTTATGACTCGTTCAAGGTCGGCGGGTTCAAACGCCCTAACCGCTATATCCGCGCTCTCCCAAAAAAGCTCGCTCATAATACGGCCTCCGTAAAGTGCTCCGACATAACCCGCATAAGTTCGTCGATTTCTATCGGTTTCGCGATATGTCCGTCCATACCCGACTGCATACATTTGTCGATATCTTCTTTAAAGGCGTTCGCTGTCATGGCGATAATCGGGACGGCGGCCCCCAGTTTGCGTATTTCCTCCGTCGCGACAAGCCCGTCCATAACGGGCATCTGCATATCCATAAGCACAAGGTCAAAGGTTTCGCCGTTTTTGAATCGGTTGAGCGAATGTAAGCCGTCCTCGCTGGATTCGATAACAACGCCCGTGTCTTCAAGCAGAGAGATAAGGATTTCACGGTTAATCTCGATATCGTCGACGATAAGCACGCGTTTGTTTTCCCAGCGGTAGTCCGAAAATTCGACGCCGTTATTTTGGACTGTCTCCGTGAGAGATGTGCCGCGCTTAATCGACACGTCAAAGATAAACGACGACCCCCGCCCCTCTTCGCTCTCGACCCAGATATGCCCGCCCATCAGGTTTATTATCTTTTTACATATTGCAAGCCCCAGCCCCGTCCCGCCGAAACGCCTTGTGATACTCTTGTCCGCCTGTTCAAAGGAGGTGAAAAGCCGCGCCTGAGCCTCCGCGGAAATGCCTATGCCGTTGTCTTTTACCTCGACGCGCAGCTGGGCGGTGTCGTCAGGGTTTATGTGTTTTTTTATGATAAGCGTTATCGTGCCGCCCTCGGGCGTAAACTTCACGGCGTTTGTGATAAGGTTAATAAGCACTTGCGAAAGCCGCAGCTCGTCCGCGACAATCGTGCGTTCAAATTTTGCCGAAAACTCTATGTTGAAAATCTGGCTTTTTTCCAAAACTTTGACTTGGGTAAGGTTCGCGACGTGTTGTATCATTTTGTCAAAATCAAATTCCTCGTTGACGATTTCAAATTTGCCCGACTCGATTTTTGACATATCGAGAACGTCGTTTATTATGCTTAAGAGTTGCTGTGACGAATCGTCAATCTTGACGATACAAGCTTTGATACGCGCCATGTCGCTGGAGCGTTTGGCAATCTCCGCCATTCCGATAATCGCGTTCATGGGCGTGCGGATTTCGTGGCTCATTCGCGAGAGAAACTCCGATTTCGCCATACTCCCCGCGATTGCCTCCTCTTTCGCCAAGGTAAGTTTTTTCATCGTTTCGTCGAGCATTTGCGCGGACGCGATAAGAATACCGCCCGAACTTATAATGTTTTCCTCTTCGCGCGAAAAATATCTCTCGTGAACGTAGTCCTCAAAGGTGATAAAGCCCCAGAAAGCGTTGCGCCACATAATCGGGGTGGCGAGTATCGATTTCATTCCGACTATCGCGTTTTCGTCGACGCTGTGGGGGGGGAACTCCTTTCGCCGCATATTTATGATTTCCATACGCGACACAATCCCGTCATTGTCGTTATGAATCTGCGGGAAGTTGTTAAGCACGTCTTTAAAAGGCAAATCCACAAGCTCCGTGCGGCTTTCGTCCTTGCTCCACACGCAAACCTGACGGCTCATTACGAATTTTCTGCCGTCCGCGTCCGTTTCAATGTGGTTCTCCCACAAAAAGGCGCGGTCGACGTTTATCGCCTCCGACAAGAGTTTTAACGCCTCTTTAATCTTGGCGTAACTCGAATTTTCGATATTTTCAAGAAGAAGCGTCGCCACGCTGTTTACAGTCAAAAGAAGGCGGTCGCGCTGTATGAGTTTTGCCTGTATGTCGTGAATCTGGCTCAAGTCCGTGATATACATTACGATTGCGAAACTGTCCTCATAGGGAATCCTCTTGAGAGTAACCCGCAAGGGCGACAATTTCCCGTCAAGGTCAAAAAACGTCTCAAACTCAAGGTCGCCGATTCGCGCCGCCGTCTTAAGACGCTGCAGCATCGTAAAAGATTCGTTTCCTTGGGTTTGCGGAATCATTTCCTTTACCATTATGTGGAAATCCCGCAAAATCTCCTCTTTGGTCTTCGTGAAGTTCAAAAATCTTATCGTCGCGCTGTTGCAATTTATGAGTTGGTATTTACTGTTAAACAACAAATTAAGGCTCGGGCTGTTCTCGAACATAGCCATAGCCGTCTGGTTGGAAATTTGCAGGTCGCGCCTGATACTCTCGGAAACGTCTTTTAACTTGTCGTTCAGCGTGTTCCCCGTAAGGTTGCGCAAAATTCCCGCAAGGCGCGTCACCTCGCCGTTCTGGTTGTATCCCGTGATAGTAATCTGTTCATGCACGAAAACCATTTCGCCGCTCTTTGTGTATATCCGAAAAACCTCGTCTGAAAAAGTCGTTTTTTTCGAGGCGAGAGAGGAAAAACGCGCGCGAATCCGCTCCTTATCCTCTTTGTGTACTATCGTTTCGTATGCGTCGATTACGCTCTCGAATTCGTCGGGCGAATATCCCGTCAGCGTCCACCAACTTTCGTTGAAGTAGGTCAGTTTGGGCAAATTGAAGTCCCAAACCGCCGTGTTAAGGTTATTCAGCAAAATATTCAACACGCCGTCTTTGACGCTGTTCTTCATAAACATTTTATCACCTCGGTCTATGTCCGTTCCTAAAATATTAACACATTTTCTGAATAATAACAAGTGATACCGTAAATTATATATACATAAATTTAAGGGAAATTTAATAAACAGAATACGGAGGAAAACAATGCATCTCGACACCACAGACTACCTCAAAAAAGCTCTCCTCGACACCCAAGAACGTATCCGCGACTATATGGGCTACGCGGGCGAAATCCAAGACGAAAACGTAAGCTCTTGTTTCCGCGAATTCGCCGAAACAGAAGGACTCCACGCCAGCCAGCTCCAAGATATGATTACGAGCGTTGAACACCCGCAGTACGGCGCGTACCACGGTTAATACACATTCCAGTTTGAAACATCGGGAAGTGCATTTTGGAACTTCCGCGCTTCAAGGAAGTTTCAAAATGTGCTTGCCGATGATTGAAAACGGAATGTGTACAAAAAAAAGCCCCCTTGCGGGGGTTATTTTTATGAAAGTGAGGGGAACTCCGTGATGCCTTCTTGTTTCATCTGTTTGTACATCATCGCGGCAAGCCCGATACCGCCCGATTTCGCGGCGTTTTTGGAGTATTCCTCATCAAGCATATCGCGGTATATGTTGTCGGCGTTGGTCATCGGGATATAACTTTTTGAGGTGTCCACGGTTTTTCGCATTTCCTTAAACATTGTCTGAATGAAATACGCCTCAAATTCTTCGCAGGCGTTTTTGAGTTTCGCGTCGTCCTGTTCCTCGGCGGCTCTTTTCAGCGCGTCTTGGAAAGAATTGGTTTTGTTTATGTCGTCATTAAGGTCGACCCGCGCCTGAGCCCCCGACGCGCCCGAAATCATACTTGCTGCCGTTGAAAGTGCCTGAATATCCATAAGTCACCCCGCTTATCTCTTAAGGGCGTTCGCCGACTGGAGCATCTCGTCGCTCGTGGTGATAACCTTCGAGTTGAGTTCATAGGCGCGTTGCGCCACGATTAGGCTCACCATTTCGTCGGCGACGGAAACGTTTGACATTTCAAGGAAGTTCTGGCGCAGGCGGCTTGAGGAGTTTGTCTCGCCCTCCGCCTCCAGAAGTTTTTCGCCCGACGCCGCCGTAATGCCGTAGAGGTTGCGTCCGACGGACTCAAGCCCTTGGGGATTTCTAAACTGCACCATTTGAAACTGCATCTCAAGGTCGACAAAGGTGTTGTTGTTCGCATGGTCAACATAGCTGAAACGCCCGTCCTCGTCAACGGCAACGTCTTTCATAAGAACTTCGGGGGGAAGTATAATATATTCGCCGTCGGTGTTAAGAATCGGGTAGCCGTCGCTGGTGGTGAGAAGCGTACTTCCGTCCTCCATAATCGAGGTTTTGAACGCTCCGTCCCTCGTATACATTTCACGCTGTACGCCGTTTTCATCAATTTGCACCACAAAGAACCCGTCGCCCTCGATTGCGACGTCCTGCGGGTCGTCTGTGCGTTGAAAACTGCCCGTCGTGAAAGTTTTTGTCGAAACGACAGGCGTAACGCCGTGGCCTACCTGAAGGTTTACGGGACGCGACCTAGGGTTTGCCTCGTCCAAATCGGCGCGTTGCATTGTCTGATATAATAATGTCTTGAATTCGAGTCTTTCTTTTTTGAAACCTGTGGTGTTTACGTTTGCAAGGTTGTTCGCGACGGTATCGACATTGAGCTGCTGTGCCGTCATACCCGACGCTCCCGTCCATAAAGAACGCATCATACTATAAAACCCCTCTCGTCATCTTTTGTTATCTTTGAGCGCCCACAACGTTTACCGACTTGTCAAGCGTGCTGTCGATAGTCGTGACGACGCGCTGATTCGCCTCGTACCAACGGTTTACGACAATCATATCGACCATTTCGTTTACGGAGTTGACGTTCGACGCCTCGGTCATACCCTGCCGCACTTTTCCCGCGAAATTCGACTTCACGCTGTCGTCCGTGGTGTTGTAGAGGTTGTCGCCGTATTTGCGGAGCGTGGCGTTGTCGGTGAAGGAGGTCATCTGGAGCTGGTCGACCAAATCCGAGTCCGCGTACACGTTCCCGTACTCGTCAATCGTCATCTTCGCCGACGGTGGAATCCTGATTATGCCGTTTTGCCCCAAAATAGGGTTGCCGTCATTCGACACAAGAACGTCGTTCGCTGTCGTGAAAAGCCCGTCACGGGTGTATTTCGTGCTGACGTTTCCGCTCGGGTCGGTCACCTGAACGGAGTAGAAACCGTCGCCGTCAACGCACGTATCAAAATCGTTGTTCGTCACCTTAAACGCCCCCGTCGTGAATTTCGTCACAACGTTGTCGACGGTCAGCCCGAGCTGCATCTTGCCGATAGCCGTGTTGGGCCTAAGCTCGTTAAGCGCGGGGTCGCCCAGACGTTTCATAAGTTCGTCCGAAAAACTCTGGGTCACAACGGCGTCCTTCTTGAAACCCACGGTATCGACGTTCGCAATGTTGTTTGAAACAACGTCAAGTTTTTTCATCGCCGTGTTCATTCCAAGCGCGGCCTCGTATAATCCTCGTACCATAAAATTCCCTCCGAATCTCTTATAAGACTATATCGGCTTTATCCTGAGTTTTCTTAACCCAAAACTACGCAAAGGCGAATTGTTTGGCTTTTCCGTGTTCGCGTTCGTATAAACGTTCAGTTTCTTCCATGTCAATATCGTTTATCTCGGCATATATTGTATCCCAGTTTTTAGGCGAATTGCCAATGTCAACCACAAACCCTGTCTGTTCAAAAACTTCGACCGCGCAGCCTGTTTGCCCGTCTTTCAAAACAACTTCCTGATACTGTTCGATAAACATTTAATCCACCTCTTTGACATAAAGCGTCGCAAGCCAAGTTCTGCCGCGTTTTTCATACCACGCGACAATAACGTTTGTCGGCTTATTGGTTTTGCCGTACAAAATCATCTTTTGTTCATATTCGTTTCCAAAAGGTGTGGCTTGCCGAAATTTCGCGGGGAAGTTCTTGATATTTCTTTGTATTTCAAGCTTTAATTCTTCCCAGTTAGAAATAGAGTACCCCAGTCTGTGCGTGAAAGCTTTGCCCTTCGCAAAACCCGTCTTGTTACACGGATTGAATATATAGCTTGTAAATTTCTCGGAGGAGATTTCCGCGTTATCCGCGTTCGGCAAAATAAGTTCGGGGTGTTCGCGCAAGGTTTTCCGACGGCTCTTGTCGAGCAAAGTAAGCTGTTCGTCTTGTTTTGAATTCATACTAGCGGCGGTTTGCGTAACTTGAACTTTTTGCGAGTTCGCTCCCTTTTCCGCAGGTCGCGAATTCGATATACTGCCCTGTGCCGATTGCCACGCAGTCCATTGCGTCCTGCGCTATCGTGGCGGTTATCCCCGTTTTTTTCTTGATAAGCTGGTCGAGCCCGTACAGACAGCTCCCGCCGCCCGTCATAACGATACCTCTGTCCGCTATGTCGGAGGCGAGCTCGGGCGGCGTGCGTTCAAGCACGCTATGCACCGCGTCGACGATACTCGCGACGGATTCCGCAAGCGCCTCCTGCATTTCGTCGGAGGTGACGGTGATTGTCTTCGGAAGCCCCGTGACAAGATTACGCCCGCGAATGTCCATTGTGACGGGTACCGTTCGCGGGAACGCCGTCCCGATGTTTATTTTCAAATCCTCGGCGGTTCGTTCGCCGATTAGCATACTGTGTTTTTTTCGCATAAACCGCACGATGGACTCGTCAAAGTTGTCCCCCGCGACTTTGAGGGAGGTGCTTACGACTGTGCCGCCGAGCGAAATCACGGCGACGTCGGTCGTTCCCCCGCCGATATCGACGACCATACTCCCGCAAGCGCGGGCAATGTCAATCCCCGCCCCGATTGCGGCGGCGACGGGCTCCTCGATTATAAAAACCTGTCTCGCCCCCGCCTGTCTTGTCGCGTCCTCGACGGCGCGGCGTTCGACTTCCGTGACGGAGGACGGCACGCAAACCGATATGCGCGGTTTGACAAGCAGAGATTTACCGATTGCTTTTTCTATGAAATACCTCAGCATTTTTTCCGTAATGTCGTAGTCCGAAATAACGCCCTCGCGCAAGGGGCGTATCGCGACTATGTTTCCGGGCGTGCGTCCCAGCATTTTTCGCGCCTCCTCGCCCACCGCGAGGAGTGTGTCTTTGTTTTTGTCGATAGCTACAACGGAAGGTTCGCGGAGTACAATCCCCTGTCCCTTTATGTAAACCAACACGTTCGCCGTACCTAAATCAATTCCCATATCCGCGCCAAACATAATTTTTTATCCCTTTCAACAGTTCTCTAAATACTACCTCTACATTATACACTAATTTTCACGCTGTGCAACTTAAAATTTTAGACGCTTGATTAGAAGGCGATATTAACGTATAATGTAAGTATTATATGATTAGGGGAAATTTATGTATAGCGACGAAATTTTATTACAAACGGAAAAACCCGCAAGGTATATCGGCAATGAGATAAATATGGTAAAAAAGGATATATCCGGGAAAATTCGGTTCGGGTTTTGCTTTCCCGATATATATGAGGTCGGAATGAGCTGCCTCGGGTTGCAGATACTGTATTTTTTGCTGAACAGGCGCGAGGACACGTATTGCGAAAGGTTTTTCGCTCCGTGGGGAGATATGGAAACTCTGCTTCGCGAGAACGGGCTGTTTTTGGAGAGCCTTGAAACGGGGACTTCGGCGGGGGATTTCGATATTTTGGGGTTCACTCTGCAATACGAGATGAGTTATACCAATGTGCTTAATATGCTCGATTTGGCGGGGATTCCGATTTTGAGTACTTTGCGGGGGGAGGATTCGCCGATTGTCTGCGCGGGGGGGATTTGCACCCTCAACCCCGAACCCTTGGCTGATATTTTCGATTTTTTTTATATCGGCGAGGCGGAGGAAAATCTTGACAAGATTCTTGACGCGTATAAAAGACGCTTGAGCAAGTCGGGGTTTTTGAGGGAAATCGCGGATATAGACGGGGTTTATGTGCCTATGTTTTATTCCGTTAGCTACAACGAGGACGGGACGATAAAAGAGATTACGCCGAACGCGGAGGGGATTAAACCCAAAATTTCGCGGGTTTTTATAGAGGATATGGACAAGTCGTTTTTTCCGAAAAAGACACTTGTTCCGCTTGTCGAGACGGTGCATAACCGCGTGTCGGTCGAGGTTTTTCGCGGGTGTATACGAGGGTGCCGCTTTTGTCAGGCGGGGTATTCGTACCGCCCCGCAAGAGAGAAAGAACCCGAAACGCTTATGTCGCAGGCGGAGGAACTGGTTGCTTCGACAGGATATGACGAGATTTCTCTCGTGTCGCTCAGCACGGGGGATTACACGCGGTTTAACGAACTTGCGCGAGCTCTTGACGAGAGGTTTACAAAGGACAACATAAACGTATCCCTTCCGTCACTTCGGGTCGACGCGTTTACCACGGAGCTCGCGAACAGCGTGCAGACGGTGAGAAAATCGAGCCTTACCTTCGCGCCCGAGGCGGGGACTCTGCGCCTGCGCCGCGTCATAAACAAAAACCTTTCGGACGAGGATATACAAAACGGGGCAAAGCTTGCGTTCGAGTCGGGGATTACTAAGGTTAAACTGTATTTTATGACGGGTCTCCCCACGGAGACCAAAGAGGACCTGGACGGAATCGTTCAGACGGTATGCGGCATTATGAATCTTACGCAAAACAAACATTTGAGTATCGGCGTGAGCGCGGCTTGTTTCGTGCCGAAACCGCACACCCCGTTCCAGTGGGAGGCGCAGAACACCACGGAGGAATTTCTTGGCAAGCATATGTATGTGAAAAACGCAATCCCCGCGGCGTCTAAAAGGGCGAAACGCGCCGTTAGATATACCTATCACGATTGTGAACTCGCGGTGATTGAGGGGATTTTGGCGCGGGGGGACAGGCGGGTTTGCAAAGGTATCGTCCGCGCTTGGGAACTCGGAGCTAGGTTTGACGGCTGGAACGACATTTTCAGGTATTCGCTTTGGAAACAGGCGTTTGAGGAAACGGGACTTGACCTTGCCTTTTATACCTCCAGAGTCAGGGACGTTTCCGAGATACTTCCGTGGGAACACATTGACTGCGGCGTCTCAAAAGAATTTTTTATCCGCGAGAGAGAACGCGCCTACCGAAACGAGCAAACCCCGAACTGCCGCGAAAACTGCTCCGCCTGCGGGATTGGGTGTCGCTAGAATATGTCGCTGTGCGAACCTGTACCCGCTAGCGTGAGGACAAGAATGTCGTCCTTGATAAGGTATACCAAAAGCCAATCGGGGGATATGTGGCACTCGCGGTGTCCCGCCCATTCGCCCGACAGTTCGTGGTCGCGGTTCTTTTCGGGAAGAGGCGTTCCGTCCGCGAGTTTATTCACGATTTCGTCAAGGAGCGACACGTTTTGCCCGCGTTTTACCGCCCGCTTCAAGTCTCTTCTGAAACGGCTGGTGGACCTTACGTCATATTTCGTTTGCGATTTCATTTTCAATTTCCTCCAGCAATTCGGAAAAATGCGCGTAGGTTTTGGCGTTCGGGTCGGCGGCGACGCGTTCCGCTTCTCTCATAGCGTCACGGATTTCGTCTTTGTATGCTTTTGACACATCAAACGGAATCCCTTGCGTAAGCACGGCTTTTCGCAGGAACATATTAAGCGCGGAAGTCATATTAAGCCCGAGTTCCGTAAAAAGTTCCTCCGCCTCTTTTTTTAACTCCGAGTTTACGCGAAATCCGACTTTTGTGGTGTTTTCCATACTAACCACTCCTTTTTATAAATATTGTAATACAGTGTATTCCCAGTGTCAATACGCTCAAGCAACACTGATAAATCTTCACAGGTATAGGGGGATTTAACGAAACCAAACAATACGGAGGTGCTTATGAAATCTGAATATGATTTTTCAAAGGGCGTAAAAAATCCATATTACAAGGAACTTCATAAAAATGTGACAATTCCCGTGGACTTGTATTTGTATGAGCGTTTTGAACAGATTTCTAAAGAGAAAGGCGTTTCGGTGGAACGAATTATAAATCATTGCCTTAACCAATACGCCGAAAAATTGAGGACGGGAGGCGCGTTTTGCGATATATGATTTTGTACGAAAAGACAGGGTGTATGAAGTTTGTCGGGCATCTTGACCTTTTGCGGTTTATGCAGAGGGCGCTTAGGCGGGCGGGGATTGACGCGGCGTATTCGCGGGGGTTTAACCCGCGTTCGCTTGTGAGTTTCGCGGCGCCCTTGTCTGTCGGGGTGTCGGGGCTTTTTGAGATAATGACGATTCGCGTTAATTCGGAGGTTGACGGAATAGACGAGCGGCTTAACGCGCAAATGCCGCCTTTGGGGCTTGCGGTTTTGGGGGGGCGGGTTATGGAGGAGACGGAGAAAGAACCCGCGTCTGTTTTGCGGTACGCGGATTTTTCCGTCTCTTCGCCGAGTTTTTCGGAGGAACTTTTGGCGGAAGTTATGGGTGAGAACGAAAATATATACGACTTAAAGCACACAGACAGAAACACGCTGTTTATGCGCATTTCACAGGGGAGTACGGCTAATCTCAAGCCGTCCGCCGTGTTGCAAACGCTTTGCGGGCGGGCGGGGGTTGCTTGCGGGAACGCGTCCTATACGCGGCTTAAACTGTACAAAGCCGACGGAGCAGAGATATTCTGATGGAGACGAAGATAGTAATAGACGACGGAGAAAAAAGCGCAAGGGTCGCGTATCTTGAGGACGGGGTACTTCGGGAGCTTATTGTCGAGGACAAGGTAAACGTTTCTATAATTGGCAATATCTACCTTGGAGTCGTGAAAAATATGCTCCCGACACATTTCGCGTTTATCGACATAGGGCTTGAGAAACAGGCGTTTTTGCAGGTTGACCAAAAAGTTAAGCGGGGGTCGTATATTCTCGTTCAGGCGCTCAAAGACCCCGTGGGGACAAAGGGCGCGTATTTGACGGAGGAAATTTCGTTCACGAGTTTGCACGCGGTTTTGCTTGTTCCGAAGAAATACACGCCTTTGGCGGTTTCAAAAAAAATCGAGGGGAAACGGGAGCGGGAGCGGCTTAAGCAGATTTATCAAAAGTATCTGCCCGAGGGGTATAGCGCGGTAATCCGCACGAACAGCGCGCACAAGGACGAGGCTTTTATTGAAACGGAGATAGGGCGGCTTGTTTCGCAGGCGCGGGAGGTCGTGAAATCGGCGCAAACGGAGACCGCGCCGAAGCTTATCCGCGCCGAAAACAGTCCGCTTGCCCGCGCCATAGCAAGGGTTTCGGGGATTCCCGCCGACGAGTATATAATAAACACGCCCTTCCGTGATTATACATTTTTTGACAACGAAGTAAATATTTTCAGGTATTTCGGGATAGAGGAACAGATTCGCGAAGGTTTGAATAAAAAAGTGTGGCTAAAGTGCGGCGGCTGTATTATAATAGAACAGACGGAGGCTTGCGTCGTCGTTGACGTGAATTCGGGGAAATGCACACGCGGCAACGGGCGGGGCGAGATTATCCGAAAAATCAACCTTGAGGCGGCGGCGGAAATCGCCTGCCAGCTTAGGCTTCGCAACCTTTCGGGGATAATCATAGTCGATTTTATCAACCCCGAGGAGAAGGAGCAAAACGAGGAGCTTAGGGCGTATCTGTCGGAGTGTCTTTCAAAGGACAGGTTCTCCGCCGAGGTGATAAGCGTCACCGACGTCGGGATTTTTATACTCACAAGGAAGAAGTCGGGGGATTCGCTTGAACGGCTTTTGACGGAGAGTTGCGGGCATTGCGGCGGCAGCGGGAAGATATTGAGAATTTAAGGAGAAGATAATATGGCGAACGCGGCGGTTTTTTACCTTGAAAACTTTGAGGTGGTGGAGGCGCTTGCTCCTGTTGACGTGCTTAGGCGCGGCGGGGTTTCGGTTACGACGGTATCTTTGGGAGACGAACTCGCGGTTCGGAGTTCGCACGGCGTCACCGTCACGGCGGACAAACTTTTTTCCGACATAGAGGAACAGGATTTCGATATACTTATTTTGCCAGGCGGCGCGGGGACGGAGGGGTATATGTCAAAACCCGAGTTTCTGGCGAAAGTCAAGGCACACGGGGAATCGGGCGGCAAAATCGGGGCGATATGCGCCGCGCCGTCGGTTATCGGGCGGCTCGAGCTTCTTCGCGGCAAAAAAGCGGTGTGTTTCCCCGGGTATGAAAAATATCTTGAGGGGGCGGAGGTTATTTCAGCTCCGTTTGTCACGGACGGCAACGTCACGACGGGACGCGGCGCGGGGGTTTCCGTTTCGTTCGCGCTTGAACTTCTTGCCGTGCTTACGGACAAAGGCAAAAGTGACGAAATAAAAAGTAAGATGCAAATATTTTAAGTGGAAGGAAGATACGAATGAATAAGAGGATATTATCTATATTACTGACTGTTTGTATTGCGGCGGGGTCGTCGGTTTTCGCGTATGCCGAAACGCCCGCGAAAACGATACCGAATAATACGAAAACATATGTGCCTGGGGTCACGGGCGTTGTGGGCAAACCCGCGTCCGAAACGCCAGAACCCGCGCCTGCCGCGCCCGAATATGTCCCCGCGGAAGAAATCGTGTATGTGAATCCGAATGACAACGACAAGCCCACAGAGGACACGGGAAACTCTTCGGGCAGTTCGGGCAAAGAAAAAGTCCCCGACCCTGTAATCACGGGGGTCAGCATCAGCCCGTCACGCCTCACACGCGGGAACAACACGACTGTGACGATAACGGGGACGGACTTGAACAATTCCGTTGAACTGCGGGTGTACGACCTCGACCATTCCTCGAATTACAATGACTGGTACGGCGGGTATTATAACGACTACTACTATAACAACGGGTATTATTACGACGACTACTACTATAACAACGGGTATTATTACGACGACTACTACTACTACAATTCAAGCCGTACATATCCCTACTATTATTCGGATTATAACAACAGGTACGGTTACTACCCGACAGATTACTACGATTTCTACGCGGATTTGAGATACTATCCGTCAACATACTCGGATTACTATTCGAGATACGGCAGATACCCAACGTCATATTATGATTATTACAACGACTATTCGAACAACTATTATCAAAACAACGGGTATGGTTATTCACAGTATCCTTTGTTGTATTCCGACTACTACTCGCGGTTTCGGTATTTCCCGACAGATTACTACCAGTATTATGACCAATACGGGCGTTATCCTGTGACATATCTGGAATTTTACAACAGAAACGGATACTATCCCGCGTCCTACTATGAGTACGGAAATAATATGTCAAATTATACGCCATACGACCCATACAATCCGTATCCGTCCTACGATTACAACTATAATTATAACTACAATTCGTATCCGTGGGGTTCGAACGAATACGGAAACAGGTATAACGACGTGACAAACGGCAACGGAATCTCCGTGAGCAGAAATTCGGAGAGTGACACAAAAATTACGTTCACCGTGTACACATCAAGAAGTACGCGTTCAGGTTCGTACCGCGTCGTACCGTATGTGAACAACGTCGAGCAGTCCCGCTCCGCTGGGTTTGTAATCGGCGCGTCCTCCTACGATTCCTACGCGACGGATATTTCGCGGGTTTTCAGCCTGTCGCCCGCGTTTTCGGGAAACGGCGAATCGTACTATAACCCGAAAAGAGGAAACATAACCGTCGCCAACACGGTTTCGGAAATATCAAGAAACGATATAACCCCTACCGTATCAAGCGCGTGGGTGCAGTTCTTCGGCACAAACTCGAATTTCGCGAACACGGTGTACGCCTCCGTTCCGCTTGCCGTCGGCGACAACACCGTATACTTCAGCGTCCGCTCCCCCGACGGCGAGAGAACGACGTATTATTCCCTCGTGATTACAAGAAGTACGGCGGCTCCTATCTAAGCGAACCGAAAGGCGGCGATGTAATGACAAAGTATGAACTGTTGGTTATGATGTATTCTCTTCAGGAAGTTTTGAACGACGACGACAAAGCCAAGGCGAACGAAAAAGCTCTGCGGATTATAGACAAGGTAGTTGCTCAAGCCGAGGATGAAAAGAAGTAAAGAAGGTATTCGTATGAAGGATAACGATAAGAAACGTCCGAAATCGCCGAATGAGCGGGACGGGGTTATATATACGCCAGGCAGCGCGTACAACAAACAGCGGAAGGGAACGCCGCCCCCTGTCGTGACATACGCGGGGGTGCGGAAAAAGCCCGTGCGAAAAGTCCCCCAGCCCACGCCCGTCCGCCAGAAATCGCAATACAGTATGTTTTTTGCCGTGACGATAAGCATCGGCGTTATCGGGTGCATCGTTCTTTTCGCGCTAATGTTCCAGTCGTTTTCGGGGAGCAAGGAAGTGACGGCGAAAAACTTAGCAAAACCGACAAACAAAGCGGCGGAGGAACTTCCCGCCGCCGCTGCGCCCGCCCGAGCCTCCGACGCTATGACAGCCGTCGTGCAAAACTTAAGCAAATACGAGCAAACCCTCACGGTATACGACATAACCCACGGCAATAATGTCCTCCTCAAGACGGACGGCACGTCGATTCTTAAAAACAAGTACGGCGAGGCTATTGTTTTTGACGAGATAAGCGTCGGCGACCTTGTGGACGTGGAGTACGACAACAGCCATATCGCGCGGTTGTTTCTTTCGCGTGACGCAAAGGAATTTAAGAACGTGACAAACATTGTCCCCGACACCATAAACCGAAAAATCACAATCGGCAACGACGTTTTCAGCTACACGAACCAAGTCGTCGCGCTGAGTCAGGGTTCTGTATTTGACATATCAAGCATTTCAAACGCGGACGTTCTTTCTCTCAAGGTTTACCAAAATTTCGTATGGTGCGTAACTCTTGAAAAAGGACACGGATATATCGAGTTTATTAACAAAGAAAATCTGGTGGACGGAACAATCGAAATCGACGACGAAAGCACGACAAAAATCAACAGCACCGACACCGAGCTTACCGTGAACACGGACAGCGGACGGCTTGAGGTCGCCGAAGGCAGACACCGCGTCACAATCACCGCCGCGAACTACGCCCCAATGTACACGGAGGTGACGCTCCCGCGTGACGCGACGGAGGTTATCGACCTTTCCTCGATGCAGCTAAACAAGGGGCTTCTCAACCTCAAAGTCAACCGCGCGGGGTTTACCGTGAAGATTAACGGCGCGGAAGTCGACGCCTCCCGCCCAATCGAACTCTACTACGGCACATACACCGTGCGTGTCGAAAAACAAGGTTTTCTGGCGTGGGAGAGTACCGTCACAATCGACAAGAAATCAAACGCGCTGAATATCACCCTTGACGAGGAAGTCCTTATGTGCAAATTCTCCGTCTCCTCAACCCCCGACGGCGCGGAAATCTATATCGACAACGGTTTTATCGGCATCGCCCCCTGCACCGCGAACATTGAATACGGCAACCACACGCTCACCTACAAAAAGTCGGGTTACAAATCCATCAACTATGACATTTCCCTGAGCACCCCTACATGGTCCTACGAGCTAATCCTACTTGAAGAAAATCCGTTCATGCCGTCGTGAACGGATTTTTTTCATAAAAAAAGACGACCCCCGATATAAAACCGAAAATCGCCTTTTTGTAATGCACTTGACAGGACTTGAACCTGCACCCAGAAACCCGGAATAGATCCTTAGTCTATCGCGTATGCCAATTCCGCCACAAGTGCGCGCCAAAATCTAGTACTTGAATATTATATTACCAATTTTCGCGCTTGTCAAGGGTTTTTTAAAATTTTTTATCGAATTTTTTATAATTTTTATACGGAAAAAAGCCGATATATATAAGCAGATATTATGATTATATGGGGGCGGGTATGAAAACCTTGAAAAAACTACGAAAATCTTCTATAAGTTTTGTATTGGTGTTCGCCATAATTTTTGGGACGATTCCGCCTGTACGCGTTTTTGCGGCTTTTACCGCCGATTCGTTTAAGATACAGTCCGCGGGCGAACGCGACAACTCCACGTGGCTTCTCGGAATGAACGCGACAGAAATAGCGCCCGAGCGTACCACGGACCAACTGATTCCCTCCGACATTTTTTCGGCGGAGTGGGATTTTGGCGATAACGGAAAATATGAGCTGACCTATCCCCTTGAGAAATTCGGTTCGGCTAGGCTGGCAAAAGTTACCATAACAAAGATTTCCAAGGATAAGGCTACGGTCGAGTTTTCTCTTGACTCCGCCGATAACACGGCTTTGCGTATTCACACGGGCAAACCCGAAAAAAGCCCTGAATATAACGATTACAAGGATTTTGAAGGCGACACGCTAAACGAGTTCAACACAGCGTCCCCCGACGGGACGGAACAAGTCGTCGTACCTCCCGAGGACAACCCGATAATCGGGAATCCTACCAACTACCTCCAGCACTATTCGGCAATGTTCAATATATACGGGGGCACAATCAAAAACGGTATATCTTTTGAGTATGACGGAGTGAACGTGTCCCTTCTTTGGGACGGTAACAAGATGTACTATATGTCCGACGGAATCGAGGAAGGGCGGATTTTCCCCGCCACGCTCGACGTCGACCGAGCGGGCGCCGCGGTTGTGAGCGTCCTGCGAAAGGTGTTCACAGGTATCGACACAAGCTCTGTAAAATCAGAACCCTACGCGAATATAGGCGCGGACCTTTTGGGGGACGGACGCAACTCCAGACGCGACCCCCTAGACCCGAGGAGCGACGACGTAATCAACGAAAACTTAGACGAACCCGATACGGTTGCGGGCGATAAGGAAACGCGCCTTGACATTTCTTTTGACGAGCCTTTGGAATGGGACGGCACGGCGAAGCAGTTCGGCGCGGTAACTCCAGGCTCGTATGAACTCCAGCTTAGCGTAGGGTTTAACGGAGGAGAAACGACAAACACGTCGTGGGGCTTAACAATCGACGACATTTTCGGCGCGTCCCCCTCAATTATAGAAGACAGCCGTATTAACGCGGGGCTAATCGATTCCTCCTACTCGACGATTATAAACAAGGACGCGGCGAACAGAACGACATTACAGGTTTTCGGCGTCGCGCCGAGCACTATGTTCAGCGCGGTCGTTTTCTCGCCTATGCTGATGAGGGACGCGGCGGGCGTTATGCGCGACCGCGCAAACCCTGAACCCGGCACTACGACGCTTCCGATTGGCACAGTTTACACATATATCCAGTACGCACTCGGAACAAACGGCGACTATGTGTATTTTTACCCGTATAGAGGCGAGGCGGGACACGGCGAGTATCAGCTCCGCTCAAACCGCAACGCCGGCCCGCTCCCCGTCGCGACTATCGAAATCAATACCAACGCGGATTACAAAAAAATCCTGATGGTACCTATATACGGAGACAGTCAGTCGAGCAACTACTACTTCACCTTTGTTCCGAGGTCGTCTCCCGACACCATTGTTCCCGCGTCCCAGTATATTAAGATAAAACCGCCGTCGGACACCCGCGTGGGGCTTCCGAACGAGTTTGACGCAAGCGTAATCGAACTCACCCCGATTACTAAGACCGACTACACCCGCGCAAACCTTTCGCTTGATTTCAAGTGGGACGTGGGGACGACTTTGGCTCTTGAAAACTATTTCAAACTGGATAAGTTAAAACCCACACCAATAGGATACGCGGAGGTCGAATACGAGCTGCGCCTGAGTGACGCGCCGAAAAACCCGCCCGTTCCCGAAACCTACGCGAAAATCAGAATGAGGATTACGCAGGACAAGGACGCGGACGGCAACACGATATACAACGCGCAGTACACGCTTTTGCCTGTTGCGGGAATCCCCTCCGAGTGGTATCCCGACGACGCGGCTTATGCCGCCCCGATACCCCTCACCCTCAAGACTTCAAACAACACGTGGTACGCGGGCGTTAAAATCAGTTTCCCAAACGGCGCGAGCCACCTGAGCACCCCCGAAACGACGACGGGCGTTTTCAAATTCAAATACCCTAAAGTGTATTTTTCCGTACTCGTCCCGACAAAATTAGGCGACAAGGACGTCGACCCCTCCGAAGAGATGCCGTCGCCCTACGCAAACATCACCCTTGACGACATTACCCCGCGTGACAAGATAACGCCGTCGGGGATTGTCGCCGATAACCCCGTCGTGAACGACACGCAAGTGAGTTTCGACTATTCGTTCACGATATCGGGCAGAAACCTTATCGACAGACTGAAGATTTTGTATACGGACAATTCGCTTCCTCTCGACCAGCAGGCACGTGCCTTTGCGAATATATACATTTCAACGGACGAGGCGAAACTCCGCGACGCAATGCCCGACACTTTCGCGCAAAGAGAGGCGGCCAGCGTATCCCAAGACATAACGTCTATTGTCTCTAGCCCGACGGTATACGGACAAACGGTATATTTTTCGGATTTCGGCACGCCGAGCGTCCCGCTTTTCGCGGGCGGACGCGACGCGCTGCGGGCGGGCAAAGTCGCCGCGCTGACGCATATTCCGATAAAGATAACGGGCAGCGTCCCCTCCGAGTGGTATCCCGACGACGCGGCTTATGCCGCCCCGATACCCCTCACCCTCAAGACTTCAAACAACACGTGGTACGCGGGCGTTAAAATCAGTTTCCCAAACGGCGCGAGCCACCTGAG
>BNUF01000019.1 GCA_025997155.1 Clostridia bacterium | reverse complement strand
GACGGGCTATCCCGAGTCGAGACGGACAGCGCGTCCTTCGGAGAGATTATCGCCGTTTCGGGTATCGAGGATATACATATCGGAGATACTATCTGTGACGCTGAAAACCCCGTGCCGCTCCCTTTCTCCAAGATTTCCGAGCCTACAATCGCGATGAATTTTATCGTGAACGACAGCCCGTTCGCGGGGCAGGAGGGCAAATTCGTAACCTCCCGCCACCTCCGCGAGCGTCTTCTCAAGGAGCTTAACACGGACGTAAGCTTGCGCGTCGAGGAGACCGACTCCACCGAGGTGTTTAAGGTGTCAGGACGCGGAGAGCTCCATTTGTCGATACTAATCGAGACGATGCGCCGCGAGGGTTACGAATTTCAGGTATCCAAACCCGAGGTGCTATTCAAGGAAGAAAACGGCAAAACCCTTGAACCCCTTGAGGATGCCGTAATCGACGTTCCCGAGGAATACACGGGCGTCGTCATAGAAAAACTAGGAATCCGCAAGGGCGAGCTCACCCTAATGGGCGTTGCCGTTCGCGGAAACGTGCGGCTTAACTTCTCCATTCCGTCACGCGGGCTTATCGGCTACCGCACGGAATTTTTGACGGATACCCACGGTACGGGCGTGTTAAATACCGTGTTCGAGGGCTACGCCCCCTACAAAGGCGCAATCAACGCCCGCGCCGAGGGGTCGCTGATTGCCTTTGAAGACGGCGTTTCGGTGGCATACGGATTGTTTAACGCGCAGGAACGCGGCGACTTGTTTATCCCCGCGGGCGTTCGCGTTTACGCGGGAATGGTCGTGGGGCGAAACGCCCGCGCCGAGGATATGGAAGTCAACGTCTGCAAGCGCAAGCAGCTCACGAATATGCGCGCCAGCGGCAGCGACGACTCCCTAAAACTCTCCCCTCCTGTCATATTTTCGCTTGAACAGTCGCTCGAGTTTATCTCCGACGACGAACTTCTTGAAGTAACCCCCGAAACCTTGCGGATACGCAAGAAAATTCTGGAACACACCGCAAGAATGAGGGCGCGGAGGAAATAAGACAGGCGGTGCAATATGGCTAAATCGCATAATACCACAGCCGCGTCTGGGGACTATTCCATAATAAAACATGCGGCAGTACTTGGGCTTGCGGCGTTTTTGGCGCGGGTAATCGGCTTTTTGTACCGTCTTCCCTTAACAAATATGATTGGCGACGAGGGGCAGGGGATTTACGCGTCGGGATACCAAGTGTACAACTTCCTGCTTATCCTCTCGTCGGCGGGGCTTCCCGTAGCAATCTCAAAAATGGTGTCCGAGCGGATTGCGCTCAACCAGTACGCCAACGCCCACAACGTGTTCAAAGTCGCAATGTCGTCCGCCGTGGTGCTTGGCGCGTTCTTCTCGATAATACTTTATGTGTTCGCCACGGAAATCGCGGTCGCCGTTGATAACCCCGACAGTGCTTTGACTCTCGTCACCCTCGCCCCGACAATACTGCTTGTCGCGGTTATGTCCGTGTACAGGGGTTACTTTCAGGGTATGGGGAATTCCGTCCCCACAGGCGCGTCACAGCTGTTTGAGCAAATAGTGAACGCCGTTTTCTCGATAGTTTTGGCGGGGTGGCTTATGTCGTTGCACAGCGGGAGCATCGCGTGGGGTGCGGCGGGAGGCACGGCGGGAACAGGCGTCGGCGCGCTTTTCGGTTTTTTCTTCCTGATTTTAGTGTACCGCTGGTCTAAACCTAAAATACAAAAACGCATAAACGACCAGAAACGGCGCAAAGAAATAATTGTCTATGAGGGCAAGCAAAAAATCCTTAAAAGCCTTATGATGACGGCGTTTCCGATAATCGCGGGTACGGCGGTTTTTAGTTTTACGAACCTTGTCGATATGAAAATGGTAATCGGCAGGCTTACGGAAACGGGGTTCTCCACCCAGCAGGCGTTGTCGCTGTACGGACAGCTCTCAAACAAATATGTCGCCATAACGACGCTCCCGATTGCGATTGCCGCAACTATGGCTGTCGCCTGCGTCCCGAGCCTTTCGGCGGCGAACGTGACCCACAAAAACCGCTCCGAAATGTCGGCGTCCATAAATATGTCGCTCAGGTACACGATGATGCTGTCTATCCCCGCCGCAATCGGGATTGGCGTGTTAAGCGACCAAATCTTGCTGCTGCTTTTCAAAAATTACCCCGAAGGCGGTATGCTCCTCAAGGCGGGCGCGCTTAGCATAATTTTCCTCTCAATCGTTCAAGTCACAACGGGTATGCTCCAGTCCCTCAATAAGTTTTATGTGCCGATTGTCGCGGCTCTTGTGGGTGTCGCCCTCAAAATCCCGATAAGCTATGTTCTTCTCGGAATCCCCGAAATCAACGTAATCGGCGCAATCATAGGAACGACCGTCTGCTACGTTGCGGCGACGTTTATCGACCTTTCACAGTTAAAAAAGACGGCGCGGATAAAACTAGACGTGCTGGGATTTTTTGTAAAACCGATGTGTGCGAGCCTTTTTATGGGGCTTGTGTGCTATTTCACGTATTACAGTCTGTACTACTATGTCCCGAGCAATACCATAGCCGTGATTTTCTCAATAGTTACGGGTATGCTTTCATATATGACGGCAATGATTTTTATAGGAGGTTTCAGACTAAGCGACCTTGAGGCGTTGCCGAAAAGCCATATAATACTTGGCATTTTCAGGAAACTAGGGGTTTATCAATATCTACTTAAATAGGAGATGTAAAAATGAAAAAGGCGTTCAAAATCGCATTGCTACTCACGGTATTATTTACTTTGGGAGCTTGCGCGAACAAAGAAAAAGCGGCGGACACTCCCGTGGCGACAGACACGGCAAAAACCGACGCGGCGACACCGACAGCGGAAGCGACACCGACGACAACAACGGAGGAGATACCACCCTTGGACCCGAATTTCCCTAAAACTATGGACGAACTGCCGCAATTTCTCCCTCTCAAGGACGGCGACACAATCGCGACCCTTAAAACCACAAAAGGCGACATAAAACTACGGCTTTTCCCCGAAGTCGCGCCAAAAGCGGTGGAGAACTTTACAAAACACGCAACGGACGGATACTATGACAATTTGATTTTCCACCGCGTAATAGCGAACTTTGTCATACAAGGCGGCGACCCTATGGGCACGGGCGAGGGCGGCGAAAGTATTTTTGACGGCGGCAAGGATTTTGATAGCGAGATTTCAAACGAATACCGCCACTTCACGGGCGCGCTCGCAATGGCGAACAGAGGACCGAACACAAACGGAAGCCAGTTTTATATCGTGTGCGATAATCCCCTCGACCTGACCGATATAGCGACCCTCAAGAACCCCGCCGAAACAATCATCGGAAAAGACCCCCAGGGGAAAATCTGGAGTTACCAAGAGTATCTTTTTAATGACGACGAGTCAAAAAAATACAACCCGCTGTTCCCCCAGCCTGTTATCGACGCTTACGAAAAAGTCGGCGGACACCCTGAACTTGACTATAAATACACCGTATTCGGGCAGGTGTTAGAGGGGCAGGACGTTGTTGACGCAATCGCCCTTTCGCCGCGTGACGGAAACGACAAACCGATTGAAGATATCAAGATTACGGGCATAGACGTTTCGACATATAAAGCGGAGTAGAATGAGACGCGGAGTGCTTAGGAGTACTGCTTGCCTGTTTTTCGCACTCGTTTTTAGCGTGTCCGTTTTTGCCTCCGCCTCGCAAAAAGCGGGGCGTATCGATATAAGTGACGGCGAATTGCGGGGAGCGACCTGCAATTTCACTATGACGATTCCCGAGGATTTGCGCGGCTACCTCCGCGTATACCGCTCAATTCTCCCGACAAACACCCGAATGATGGAGCAAATCGAGTTCTACTTTTTTCCGATAAACAAAAGAACCGCCCCGCCCCTGCTCCTGAGTATAAACGTGTACGACAAGCGTTTTTTCAAGGAAACGAAACAGTGGCAATTACTCTTCGAGTCGGATAATTATGTGTTCACGGTGTACACCTCGCCGCGAAAATCCGCCCTCGACTACACCGCCGACAGAATCATATACTCCTACTACGCCGACAAATTCTCGGATATAAATTTTATACGCGGGCTTATGACGTTCCCCGAAGAGGAGAACGTCATATCCAAAAGCGTGTTTATCGGGAGTGACGTTTTGTACGACAAGGTTTTTACAACCCAAAAACATAAACTGTACGTACCGCTTAGAGTGTGCTGTGAAAGCCTTGGCTATACCGTACTTTGGAACAGCACCAGCAAAAATATCAACATATCAAAAAACGGATTCGCCTACGTCCTCAAAACGGACGATTTAATCCTCCGCGACGAATACTATTACGTACAGCCGTCTTTTTTTATGAACATACTCGGCGCGAACATTGAAATCGACGAACGCGACAATGTGTATATCGTAAAATAAATCACTTGACAAGGAAATATATGATACATTATAATTTTCTTAACTATACTTATGGGAGGGTTTATATGAAAATTTTGGGCAAAGCAGCTTACGCGGCTGTCGGAGCGGTCGCTATGTTTATTCTTACACTTACATCGCAAGCAATCGCCTCAACCGACACGACGACCGCGTTCATTACCTACAAGGATATCAAAGTGTATGTTGACGGACTTGAGGTTGCTCTCAAGGATTCGGACGGAAACGCGACAGAACCGTTTTTGGCGTTTGGCAAAGTTTACGCGCCTGTGGATTCGATAGTTCAGGCGTTGGGTAAAACGGCGGTTTATGACGGGGCAATACATATAACCGATTCTTCAAACGCGCCGAGTGTGCCGAATAAACCGAGTTCATCGGTAAAATTGAGTGACTTGAATTATTTAATTAGCGGTAGTGTTGGCAAGCCTGTATATTACGCTGAAACTAAAGATACTTTAGGGGCAACAAGAAAAGGTGCTTTTATAGCAACCATTTGGGGTAATTCTGGAGCCATTAAAGTTTCTTTGGACAGGAAATATACAGGTATTCAAGGAACTCTTTTTCTGAAAGAAAACACAAAGTCTGGTAAAAATCGGTTTTTTATAATCGGAGATGAAAAGATACTGTATGAGTCGGACGTATTGTCAAGTAACAGTACACCTGTGGCGTTTAGTGCCGACTTAACGGGTATCAAAGAGGTTACTTTGCGTTTTGGCGGTGCGAAAGAGGGTACTCCTACCGACTTAACTATGGGTATTTCCGATGTTACCCTAACTAAATAAACCATATGACAATCGGAAACAAGATAATAAGATACGACAGTATAGATTCCACAAATGATGAAATAAAACGGCTTGCGCGTCTTAGCCCGCTAGAACACGGCACGGTCGTCACGGCGGGCGAACAGACGGCGGGCCGCGGGCGGCTCGGACGCACGTGGCTCTCCCCACGCGGAGGGCTTTATTTCAGCGTATACCTAGCTCCAAACGAAATATACCCCGATTTCGCGGGGCATATCGCAATGTTTGTCGGCGTGTCCGTCGCCGCGTCACTCGGCGTGCCTTGTCACCTAAAATGGACAAACGATGTCGTAATAAAACATAACGGTATAAAAAAGGTGTCGGGGCTTCTTTCGGAAACCGTTTTCGAGGGGGACACGCCCCTTTTCACGGTTATCGGAATCGGGGTCAACGTCAAAAGCCTTCGCGAGAATTACATATCCCTTGAGGACGTCGGGGTAAACCTGACCCCTGACGCGCTGCTCCCGCGTATCCTTTCCGAAATGGACAAGAACTACCCCCGACTAGGCTCGCCCGAAATCCGCGCAAGATACAAAGAACTCTGCGTAAACCTAGGGGAGTACGCTAAAATAACCTCACACGGACGCGAGCTGGAAGGGATATGCACCGATATAACCCACGGCGGGCATATGCTCCTTCAGACGCAGGACGGCATCACGGAAGTCTTTGCGGGCGAGGCGACTCTCCGAGGCGCAAACGGACGCTACTCCTAGACTCCCGTTTTTTCCGCGTTCTCAAAATATCCCAAAATCCCGCGATAAATCGCCCACGCCATTTTCCACTGATACTCCTCGTTTTGCAAAAGCTCCGTGTCGCGTGTGTTCGACAAGAACCCGCACTCCACTATCACGGCGGGGATATCCGTTTTTTTCAGTATGTAGTAACTGCCGTTTTCCTTGCTTTTGCGGTCTTTGTTCTGCCCCGTGAGGGATTGTATCTCGTCTTGTATGCTGTCCGCAAGCGCCTTTGACGCCGCCGATTTGTTGTAATAGAACACCTGCGTGCCTTTCGCGTTCTCCGACGTGTACGAATTTTGATGTATACTGATTATGACGGACGCACCCGTATCGTTCGCAATGTTTTTTCGTTCCCGCATATCGCTTATCTTTTTGTCGCCGAGCGCCGCGTCGCTGTTTCTGGTCAAAAGCACTACCGAGCCGCTTTGCTCCAGATAGGACTGTAACTTTTGCGCTATCTGAAGGTTTATCTCCTTTTCAAGCACGCCCCCGTTGGATACTTTCCCGGGGTCCCAAGATAGGCGTTCATTCTCCTAACATTTCTCAAAAATTCCAGTTTATTATTACCTCTTGTTCGTTAGCGTCTTTTCGGCGTTCCCCCACTTGAATGTTATCGATAAAATCGTTTATAACCGAAGGGGTAAGCACTTCCATACACTTGTATTTTTCGACAAGCCCGTTTAAATCGCGGGTCGCGTTTAATTTTGTTTCGCAGTCGGCTATTTCTGATTTTAACTGCTCAACTCTTGATTCGCGGGATTTTTTCTCGTCCTCGAACGCCAGCTTGAAAATCAGAAAATCCTGCTGATTAATGATTCCGTTCAACTTGTCCGTATAAGCCGACAGGATATTTTTTTGTAATTGCTTGATTTCCTGTTCCTCATCGTATAGTTGACGATTTTTGACTTCTATCAGACGCTCCGCGCCGTCAACTTTCGCGAACACGTTTTCGGCAATTTCCCCGCCCGCCCCGTCAATAGTCGTCTGAATAAGTTCCTTTACCCTATCTTCAACCAAACGCTCAAGCATTTTTTCGTTGACGTTGTGGGGCGTACATTTTTCGTTACGCGTTTTTTTCGCAAGCTGACAGCGCAAGTACCGCACACTGCCGTCACGCGACATTCCCCCTCGGTGCAACGCCGAACCGCAGTCTAAGCAAATAACCTTTCCCGCCAAAAGTGCGGCGGACGCGTTTTTATTTTTAAGGGTTTCGTAATGTGAAGCGCGTTTTCGGTCAATCAACCTTTGGACGGTATCGAAATCCTTTTTATCGATAATCGGCGCGTGGGTATTCGGGCTTATGACCCACATATCTTTTGAAACTGGCGCAAGTTTTTTCGTCTTGTAGCTCGTGCTTTTATCCCGCCCTTGCACCATATTCCCGATATACGTTTCGTTTCGCAAAATCGTCCGAACGGTGTTTACCGACCACGCGCCGTGTTTTACGCTAAATTCCTTGCTGTTAGGGTTTTTGAACTTCTGCCCCTGCGCTAACTTGTGCTGTGACGGCGTTGGGACGCGGCGCGTGGTCAGTTCTTGGGCGATTGCGGACGCGCCCTTGCCGTCTAAGTACATTGAAAAAATTTCCTTTATGACGGACGCGGCGGCTTCGTCAATAATTAACTTGTGCTTATCATTCGCGTCCTTTAAGTACCCGTAGCACACAAACGCCCCCACATACTGCCCCTGCTGACGCTTGGCGTTTAGCACCGCCTTTACGTTTTCCGACAAGTCCTCGCAATACCACTCGTTAATCAAGCCGTTTATCTGCCGTGATTTTTTGCCCCCGCGAACGGCGGTGTCCACATTGTCCGTAATACTTATAAACCGTATGCCCCATTGTATAAAGTAACCGTGTATGTATTTCTCCACAATTTCCATATCACGGGTAAAACGCGACTGGTGTTTGCACAAAACAATGTTGAACATTCCGTCCTCGGCGTCTTTCAGCATTTCCTTGAAAGAGGGGCGATTGCTGAACCCGCTGTAATCATCGTCGGCGTAAATCTTGTAAATCATAAACTCGTTTTTGCAAGCGTACTCCATTAAGAGCAACTTCTGGTTTGATATGCTTGCACTTTCGTCACCCGCGTCTAACTTGTCAACATCTTCTTTTGAAAGCCGGCAATATATAGCCGCAATCTTTTTTGCCCCGCTTTTCATACAAGCTTCTTGTATTCACGCAAAAACAACCTAACAATGTTCTCTTTCAGATTGACTTTCCTTTCTTCTTCCGTTTGAGATTTATAATTTTCCCGCACTATCACCTTAACAAAGTCCTTTCTCATAAAAATCCCCCCAATCCTTTATACAGCATATGAAAAATATCGAAAATATATCTTTCCAAAGCCGCAAAAATAAGGTATAATATGTACATCAAACTGATTTCACAAAGTTACGGCTTCGCCGTCATAATATCTCGCGATATTCCCCCACTGGCATTGTGTGCGGGCAACCCCTGTTCTTCGGCGTACAGGTTCGGTATGAAGTATCATTATTGTGTGCCTTGTGAAATATTTGGATTAAGTTTTTGTGTTTGCCCTGCCTTGTGACAGGGCTTTTTCCGTTTTTCAAAGTCATTATGTCTAATGGCTTTGGCAAGCGTCCGATAGTTTCGGGCGAGAGCCAAAGACATTAACCCTTAAAATTCATAATGCGACCACATACTCAATACTTTAATAATTCCTTCTTCTTCATAGACTTTGTAGACTAAATGGTGTTTGTAGTTTATTCGCCTTGAGATATTTCCCGAAAGTTGCCCAAGCAGATTTTCAAACGGCGGCGGATTTTGGTATGGATTTGCTTTTATTATTTCGATAAGTTCTTTCGCCTTTCCGTCTATTTTCGCCGATTTAAGTTTTGGGATAGCCCTTAGCGCGTTTTTTGTGAAAATCACGCGATACGTCACCAGTCAACATCTTCTTCCGAAACGCAATCCTCTATGGGCGACAGGGCGGCCGACTTGATTTGTTCCGCAAGCCCCGGCACGGAAGAAATTTCTAATGTAGCCATTATGTCGCGGTAATCCTGCTCGCTGAGTATCACTACATTACCGTCTTTGGTTGTAACGGTAAGCGGCTCGCTCCATTTAGCCGTGTTTTGCAATTGCCCGAATAAATCTTTCCTAAAACTTGTAGCGTTAAGTGTATGCATATAATGCGCCTCCTTATATGTACATTATAGCGTACATTAAAGAATAAATCAAGCGGGTTATTTATTATCGAAAAAAATATCGTCTATATCCATTTCAAAAAATTCTGATATTTTTCGGGCTTCCGCCAACGAAAACCTAACCTCTCCTGTTTCTTTCCTGTAATAGGCAGATTTAGTTTTCAAATTCAGCAACTTCATAAGTTCTTTTGCGCTAATATTTTTCGATATTCGCAACTCTCGAACAGAATTTTCAATAAGTTTCAAAAATCACCACTCACCTTGTGTTAAGTTTCTTAAAATGCGACTAAATACATTATAATTGATACAAAAAAAAAAAACAAGTATTAATTTACACTTTTTATAACTTTTTTTTATTTATTTACACAAATATTCAATTATAACCCTTAACATAGTAAATGCGTATATTTTAAGATATAATGTATTTTAGGTGATACTTTTGGAGTTGCGGATTAGGAAACTAAGGCGGAATTTAGAACTGACGCAAGAAGAATTGGCTGAAAAGCTGAATACGACTAAATCCAATATTTCAAAATATGAAGTTGGCTCGATAGAACCCAATATAAGTACATTAGTTATGTTAGCTGATATCTTCGAGGTATCAATAGACTATCTTGTTGCCCGAACGGATATCCCAAATGTAGCTTGTGAAAATAAAAACATTAAGAACAGCAATATAGCGCAAAACAATTCCGTTATCTACACTAACATTGACGGCGAGGATAAAGAAACGCGACTTTCCCCCGAACAGTCAGGTTTACTTAGAATTTACGATAAAATTACTCTTAAAAACAAAGTAAAGTTGCTTAGTTATGCCTTTGATATTGAAAGTAAGGAAGAAACAAGCCCGTAAACTAAAAGGCAGCTTTATTGCGCGAAGTTAAGGAGGACTGAATGAATGTTCGGAAACGGCGAATTGCGTAAAGAAATCGAAGTTTTGCGAGCAAAAAACGAATCTTTGATTGCGGCAAACGCTAAGCTTGAAGCGGAAGTAGAGCAACTAAACAAGCAAATCGAACGCCGCAACAGCAAAAGTTCGGAAATCCGCGAAAAACAAACATCGGACGCCGCCGCGCAAAAAGAAATCAAAGAGCAAGAATACGCTGTTTTCTTGAGTAATCTTGGTTTATATTATGAAATAAGGGATAATATTTTTTCCGACACAGAACAGAGCGTTTTTTATTCGCTTAATCGTGTTTTGGCTAATGGTCTGCCTAAAAACGCCAACAGATTAAATCGTGCCATAGCCGTTTTCCCTAACATACGGATTGCTGATTTTCTTTACATACATCGAGATATAAAAAATGGTTACGATAGTGCGGCATATGAGGTTATTAAGCGTCACGTTGATTTTTTGCTGTGCGAATATCTAAGCGAAGGCAGAAACAGCAGGTATGTGCCGCTTATGGCTATAGAGGTTCGCGGCAAAAATCACGACCTTGACCTTTATGTTCAAAAAAACGACGATTTCAAAGAGCGGTTATTCAAACAACTTGATTTCCCGCTTTGCATTATCAAAAACGAAGACGTAAAAAAAGTGTCTGTGATTGATTTTTCAGAAAATTTATTTCAATTGTTACAAAATGAACTTAAAAATAAAATGCGTATAGATACTAAGGAGTAGCGAAAAGAGGTTGCTTAAATGTGGGTTACCTTGCCCGTCTATATTATTATTACAGTTTTTAGATTTTGCGTTAGGGCGATTTTATTCTTAGTTACACATCTTTTCATTTTGGATACATTTTTCATACTGGGTTGTACTTTTATTAGCCTACCAACGAGTATTCATATTGTGTTTAGAGTAATGATACTGCTTGCTATTCTCGCGCTGTATTTCGTACTTATGAGGTTGCCGATAGTCGGCACTATTCTAAGCGGATTTATGGGGTTTATGTTGTATATAGTTTTGTTCAAGTCTACAATTGAAGACGCAATACCGATTAAGCCAGATGATACGATTTCATTGTGGACAGTTCGGATAATCAGCGTAGTTGTGCTTTCGGGATTACATATTTTTTCAACGGAAAGAACGAAGTTGAACTCGTCGGAATGAAGAAATCAAGAAGTCGCAATTCTACGACTGAACCTCACGGTCTTTTTGCACTAAATTTGGTACTTCACGCCACGTTCATCTAATAATTGTCTTAACTCGGGCAGCATATCTTCGGAGAGTTTAAGCGTTCGCAACGCTTTCGTTGCCTGTATGCCAAACTCTGCGATAAAATCTACAGCGGCTTCGAGTCTTGTTTCATAGCGAATATCATCTTCGTGCATAGCCATTGTCATATATCTCATCTCCATTTTTTTGTCTGAGCGTATCTGTTCGACCTTAGAGTGAATATTACGCAGGATATCATAATCAGCCGCCATTTCTTCCGTAGAGTTTTCAATATATTTAAGAAATTGCTCTACCGCGGGGCTTACGTCTTTCATAGTTCCTTTTGTATTTACAAAAATTCTTTCCGCGCCATCGTCAAGAAATATATCTTTATCAAGTTTGCAGTACGCGGCGAAAGGGTAAATATGCCGCCCTTTGCCAAACAAGTCGAATGTACATATAAATATGATGTACGTTTTCCGCAAACTTGAGTAGTGTACTCCTTTCGGGAGCAACCCTATATCCATATTGCCTTGATAGTAGCGGCTTCTTTTGTAGATGTTGTCTTTATTTCCTGTCTGCATTTCTACGTTATAAACCGTACCGCTTTCGTCTGTCGCGTATACGTCTAAGCGTGAGCCTTTGCTTTCGGGCGAGTTATCAATTGTTTTTTGCGTTTCCACAAATTCGACTTTCTTTATGTTTTTAGGCAGGAGCAACGACAAGACTTGCCGCAGTATTTCTGTATCCGACATAACCTCTCCGAACATAAAATCATCTTCAAGGTTTAATTCTTGCAGTATCTTTTTAGGCTTATATTCTTTTGTCTTAGCTGTTTCGTTAGCGGGCATAAAGTTTCCTCTCGAAGTCGTTTTTACAAGTATACTACATAATTTATAAATTTTCAATTTTTTTGTTTCTGTGGTAAGGGTTTTGAGCATTTTTTCGCTGTTTTTGTTTTGGATTTTAGGTGCGGGTTGGCGCAAAGGTCTGATAGATTGATGGATTTTTTTAAGTAATTAATTTTGTTAAAACCCTTTATTGTTATTAGGGGGGCGAAATTTGCACGTCCGAGTTACACTACCGAAAATTGCCTGTCTGTGAGGGCTTGAATTTGCCCTGCTGAAATTTGCCTGTCTGTATTGGCATAAAATAGGTTTAATGTATTGTTTTGGTAAATAATTTGGAAGAATTTGAAGATTGCTAAAAGTGATTGAAAAAATACTTGACTATTTAGCTATATTGTGTATACTTATATTATGGGAGTTTTATGCATTTTTAATAAATATAGGCGAAAATTAAACAGGTTATATTTATTGGAATTTTTTTACAAACGCCCTCTTCGGGATTTTCGATTTTGGAAGCCGCCAGTACGACCGCCGAAATCGCGTTGAATTGCGTTTGCGGTGTGTATATCCCCCGTTTGCAACGCCGTCCAAAGGCACGATTGCATATATTTAAGGGGAATTTTTATTTCAGTTCCGTTGTTAACGGCTGTTTGGTAGTTGTACAGCGCGGTTTCTATAACTTCCGTATAAAAGTTTTCTCCGTATTCAAATATCTTTGCTAAAATTTTTTCGGACGCAATTACAACCCCGTTTGAGAGTCTGTAATCGTCATTGCACATAGCGACAAGTGCCTCGTTCGCAATACGGTATGTCCTCTGTTGGAAATCATCAAAAGTGCCGTTCTTCATAGCCCATTCCTTATTTATGTCCCAGTTTGTCAAACGGTGTATAACTTGTTCTACTTGTTCGCGGTCGCCGCCGTATCGTATGAGGTATGACAAATCGACAACAGGCTCTTTGCGTGTAGTTTTATCAGCGGGGCGTACCGCTTCGGCGACTTTCTCCGTGATAACCTCCGCAACGTTGGCAACACTTTCCACAACGCTACGAACCGCCGCGCCGAATTTCTTTATATAGCTGATAACAAATCTTCCGTTATCGTCCGTTTTTCCAACAGCTAAAGCGCGTTCGGGAAATGGTGACTGTGTGGGGTTCGCCACAAGCGTATAATTGTTTATGCTGAATTGATTTCCGTCATACCGCTGAACAGCCGATATATAACCGTTTTCGGCGAGTATCCGCTGATGTTTGCCGTAAGTTCTTTCGCATACCCCAAGGAAATTCATAATCAATCGGCGCGATGGGTGAGTTGCGCGGTCGCCTTGCGCGTAACCGCCGAACACGCAATGAACGGCGTAAATAGTTTTTGCGACAAAGGGTATCTTTTTATTTTCAAATATTGATTTCGGGATTTTGCCGTAACCGTATTGTTTCAAGCCCACCGTGCGTATCTTTTCGTATGCGTCCTCGAAGCCGACTTCCGTGCCTGTCGGGGCTTCAAGAAATTTTTTCGGCAGGTCGATTATTTTGTAAAGGTTGCTTTTGCGTCCTCGATGTTCAATCTCGACGTAACCTTGCCGTTCCAAACCTTTCAGCGCGGCGCGAACCTGTACGATGTTGATACCTGTTAGACGGCTCATTGTCGCGACTGTTGGAAAACAGCAGTTTTCCTTGTAAGTGCTTATCAAGGCGTATAAGCATTTTTCATAACGAGTAAGTGACGGGTCGATAATCGGGTATCTGCGGAGTGCGTTGTGTCCGTTCGCGTCGATTTCGTCTTTAAGTTTCGCGCCTTTGGCGGCGAGTGTGCAAGGGTCGAGTTCTTCTGCCGAAACTGGCTCGTTAAGTGCGTTATATCCGCTGAAATTAAAGGCTTGCGTTTCATTTTGTAAAGCGTTATAATTAGTGTAATTCATACAAGCAACTCCTTTTCATACAAAAACACCGTCCGACGCGGTGTTTTTTGTTTTTTCTTGTCGTTTTATTTTGTCGGGTAGGTTCGGCTTGTAATCTTCAAACCGTTCCACCGTGCGGAATATTATCCTGTTGTTTACCCAACGCTGTAAGCGTCTGATATTTTGCGGCGCGTGTTCCTTGTCGTAAATCATAATGTATGGGTTGTACCCCATATCGCGCAATGTGTAAACTCTTTCAAGGTCAAATTCAAAATCGGTATTGAAGTTCACTAAAACATAGACGTTTAACTTTGTGTAATCAAGTCCGCTGAACTCCTTAAACCGCTTTAATTTTGACTTTATGATTTCGCTGTTCTTTTCAAAATCCCAAGCAAAATGTATGCGCTTGATTTTGATTTTCATAATAAGTTCGGAGAGTTCCTCACTCATCAGCTGAACGTCAAGTCCTTGCGTGAAATCGACATACGCCTTGCTGTCGATTAACTGGTGTAGTAAATCTATCTTGTCGCCGCAAGCCAACAAGTTTGGGTCGAGTAGTTTTATTTCGCGCTGTCCGCGCCAAAACTGCGAAAGGTCGGCGACTTTGGTGCTGCAAGTCCCCTCTTTATCTTGTACCGCGCAAAACTCACAACCTCTCGGGCAACCTCGCGTCAAAAAGCCGTATCCTATCTTCTCGACATTGTAGAGCGAATAATCGGGGTATTCCGTTTCTATTTCGGGCGGTAATTTGTTTTTGAGGTCGTATGACGTACCGCCTTTTATGATTTTTTTGGCGTAAATCGGAAACCTATAATCTTCGGTAAATGAAAAAACCTTACTCATAAAAACTGTGTCGTAAGGTTCGTAAATCCCCGATAACGGCTCGTAAAATTCTACCAAATGTCCCCGTTTCTTGTAATGCGCCGATATTTTCATAAGCGGCACATTCGGAAAATTGTGTCCGTCAACGTCAATCAATCCTATTTTCATAAGCAACCGCACCTGCTTTTTTGACTTTGTAAAACTCGAATTCGTCGCTTTCGTCGTTAAAAACGAGATAACCGCTTATTCTGTGTTCTCTTTCAAAATCAGTTTCGTCAATGGTTAAACCGCCGTTTAGTGTAACGGTGCGTATCGTATCTTCTGTTCCCATAGTTTCCTCGTTTCAGTATTTTCGCAACAAAAAACCGCCCTAACTGGTTCACTAAGGCGGTTTTTATAAAAATATAATGTTGTTGGCTATTTGTTCTTCCTTGCGGCAATCTCGGCTCTCATCGCGGCGATTATGTCCTTATTTCCGTCTGATAAATTTTTCAATTCATCCTCGGTAATGTCGAACCTGTCGCAAATATCGTAAATAATGTCGCCTCTTGCTATGCTTTTCGCGATTGCTTTTAAGAAAGTCTTTTGTGTTTGTTCAGCGCGTTTTTGCTCCTGTTCGGCGCGTTGGCGTTCCTGTTCTTTTTCTTTCCGTTCCTGTTCGAGTTCTTTTTCAATACGCTTTGCCCTGTCGAAATCAGCAAAATAATCTACCGAAAACGCCGAATACACCGTATTCGCCTGTGTTTCCATTGCTGCCATAAGATTTTTCGCCCCTTCCTTGTCGGTTATCTTGCTTTTATCAATAATTTCATAAGTTGAGGTACGCAAGTTTTCAAGCATTGCCTGCGTGACGCTAAGTGAAAGTTTTTTCTCGGAATACATTTTAAGAATTGCCGAATGAGTTTCTCGGTAATCCTTCGCGAGTTCGGGCAACTTTTCGTCTGTCGCCTTGTCGGGTTCGTTGCTGATGTAGAACGGTAGCATTATGCTTAAGGAGCGTTCGCTCATTTGCGCCGCGCTGTAATCCCTTTCCCGAAGCGTCGGGATTTTATAGGTAAGTGTGTGATTTTCGTAGTTAACTTGAAAATCATTAGGCAGTTGTAAAGTCACTTCAACTTCTTTTGGCGTGTCCTCCGTATCGCGCAGGTAAATCACAACAGACCTCGGCAAGCGCATTATAACGGAATTTTCGATGTCAGTCCTGCCGTGGCTTACCGCCGCACGGAAACCGTACTCAAACAGCCTAAACGCAATCTGTTTATCTTCCGAGGTTTGATACTCAAAATGGAACAAATCTCCGTTCACGGAAATCAAATAATCCGATGTTCGCTTATCGTGAGTCTTCAACTCCATAGAAATGTTACTTTCGGTGCGGAGGCGAATTACCTCGCTGTCAAGGGGATAATCCGCCAAAAACGCGCCGTTTATCAGTCCCACCATTTCAGCGTCTGTAAAATGCTCCAAGTAGGCTTTAATCGTGCCGTCATAGTCATTGCGCTTAGTTGCTTCCCCGCTTTGTTCGGCGGAAACATCTTCCATAATTCTCCCCCCTATTTCATCTGCATATTCATTTTATCAGACTTCGCCAAAATTATCAAGCCGCAAATAATCCTATTCTAAATTTTGGTTATTGCGTTTTGCCGAACTTGATTTTTCGGGGCTGTCTATTTTGAGCATTCTCTCCATAGTATCCTTTGCTATGTTCAATTCCGTTGACTTCTTTTTCAAAGACATATACTCGGCGTAAAGTTTATCTTTCTGCGCGGTGAGTTCGCCCCTCATTTCGATTAGGAGTTTGCGGCTGATTGGTAAATCAGTATCCGCCTTAGCGCGGGAGGTGGCGTTGTTGGCGGCTTCAAATAGCGTAAGGTCGGCGCGGTTGTCCTCGTAAAACTTCGCTTTAAGTTTCGGCGGCACTTTTTGATACTGGATATTTGTCGGTTTTGTTTTTTGGTACGTTTCAATATCTTTTATAAGCGCGGAAATCTCTTTTAACTTCGTTTCGATTGATTTAATTTCCTCGCCGCTTTGCGCGGTTTGCGAATTAAAGGCGTTTGCTTTTTCCGAAAGTTCTTCATAAGTGGACACGCCTTGCTGTGATAAGAAGTTAAGTGTGTTCATTTTCTGTTGCAAGTTTGTACGCTCCGCCCAGTTCGCTAATCCTTTGTTATCTTTTGCCTTTTTATAGTTTTCTATGTCAATCAAAGACTTAACTTGCGTTGATTTGGATTGTTCGTAAAGCTGATTTTTTATCTTTTTGCGGAGTGCAAACTCGGTGTAATTTTCGCCCAACAATTCAAACTTGTTGTCGGTGTCTTTTTCGCGGAATGCGATGTAGTTTCCGAAACCTTTACTTTCATATCCTGCGGATTGAAGATTTTGCAAAAGTTCTTCAAAGGTTTGCGCTGATGATATGCACTCGTCAACGGCGTTCGCGATTTTGATTTTGCTTGTTGCCGCTACCTGAGTTTCGGGTACGGTTTCGGATATGTTCGCCGTCCTGTTCTCAACTCTTTTTTTGATAGCGTCCTCTGTGTAATTCTCGCCGATTGATTTTGAACGGATATATTTCGAATTTCTCTCCGACTTAAACGCGATATGTTTTCCCTGTTTGATTTCATAATTCTCCGACTTCATTTTCTCCAAAAACTCATCAAATGAGGACGACACATCAACCGCGCCGTCAATTTTGACTTTCAAAATCTCGCGTTCGGTTAGAGTTTGTTTTGCGTCTATGATTTCTAATTCGGCGTTCTTTTCCGCTACCGCTCTGTTCTTATTTCCTTGGTCTGTCGCGAAACCGTCACGTTCCAGTTTATGTGCCTTGCCTAAATGAACCGTAGGCAATTTTTCAATCCCCTGTTTCTCGTAACTTCGGTGGTCTACTCTTTGAGGGATTTCTTTTTCTGATAGTGCATTGTTGATTTTATTTGCCCAGTCCTCGCGCCAATTTAGGAATGTGTTTTTGTTATTCCACTCCAAAAGCGTCTTGTTTCGTATTCCCCATTTAACAGTTTTCGGGTCATTCTTGCCTTGTATTCTTAAATAATCTTTGTACTTGTCTTGCCCTGTTTCGTACTCGTAATCAGTAAGATAAATACGTTCGCCTTCTAGATTTCCGTCTTTGTAGTAAGGTAGTTGTTTTTGCCATTCATCTTTAACTTGTCGCCATTCGTTAGCCGTTAAATTCTTTTCAACGCCGTTTTGATTTTTGCAAACATATAATTTTTTTGCTTTATATTCCCATTCCCCATTTTCATCTATCTTGCGAAGCGTCAGCATAATATGCGCGTGAGGATTGCCGTCTTGCTTATCGTGGATTGCAATATTGGCACACATACCAACGCTTGTAAAATTATCTTTGACGTAACCTTGAACAAGTTTTATTTGCTCATCTAAATTTAATTCTTTTGGAAGTGATACCTCTACTGTCCGAGTTGATTGTCCGTTTCCATTTTCAACCCTATTTACCTCAGCCCATAATACACGATTGTCTTTGTAGTTTTCGGGGGCGTTATCGCAAAGCATAACCTCGCTGTAAACTAAGTCTGTACGTTTGGAGTAATCATATGTTAAGCCCGATAATTCATCGTGCATTTTACCACGGTTTATATACGCGCTAATCGCGATAACGGAACGCGGCGAACCACGCGACACAGCCTTAATGTTGTTGTGATATATCGCCATATGACACCTCCGAACACCTGTTTAATTTGCACAATATTAGCGGAAACCGAGGACGCAAACGCCCGCGAAAATACAGGAAATCTCAAGCCACGTCACAATGTGCGCACTTATACACCATTTTAGCCGTTGGCTAAAACGGTGTATGTGCGACAAGGGCGTTGCCCCTGTACCCCACAAGGGGCGTGCCGCCCCCTTGACCCCCCTGCTTCGTACCGCAGAAAGCAAAAATTGTCTACGCCGCTATCGGTTTTTTGCGACATATTCTTTGAGCCATTTCTCCAATTCGGCGGTGTCGGAAGTACCCAAATACTTCTCCGTGATTGCACCCATTTGAATAAGTCGGCGCGTTCGCTCCTTATACGCTTGCGAACGCTCACGCTTTAACTGCGTATTTTTTCGCTGTTCCAACTGCTCGATTTCCATAGTAAGTTTGTCAAGTTGCGCCTGTTTTTTAGCGATTGCTTCTTCCGAAACTTCCACCTAAAACCCACCTTATTCTTGAATTTTCTTCATAAAGAAACCGCACTTTTTGCGGATACGGTTTCTCTGTTTTGGCTGTTCATTTGATTTGTTTGCGCGGCTTTTTCGCCTGCCGTTTGCAATATTTTTTGTAGTTCTGTTGCTCTATTCGGAACGGTAACCTCTTTCTTTTTCAACAAAAAATCGTTTACGTCTTTGCAAGTTTCGGGAAAACTCATACGGGTTAATTTATAATTGTCGCCGTACATTTCTTTGAAATTCGCGAGAGCTGTTCGCCCCGCTTCGTCATTATCGAGGCAGAACACCAACTCCTTGACTTGCGGATTTTTGCTTAAATAATGTTCAAGCGCGACCGCCGATGTGCCGTCTAACGTGAGCCGTGAATGTTCTTTCCAAGCGTCTTTATCTCCCGATTTTATGTTGGCGAGTGTCGCGTGAGATAGCGCGTCAATCGGCGACTCGAACACATAAAGTTTTTCGCTGTTCGTTCCGTTAAGCGTAAAGGCGTATCGCTTATCGCTCCCCGCGCAATCCCCGCGAAACCGCTTATCGGTACTTGTTCCGCGAACGCAAGCGAATTTCGCTTCGTTGTTTTCGTCAAAACCGACAAAGACGGCGTTACCTTTTTTATCTTGATAGAGTTTATCTTGTTTGATTAAATCGGCGACTATGCCCTTATCAATTCCGCGAGTTTGACAAAGATACGCGAACAATCTTGAATATTTTGCGTTTGTATGTTCGGGCAAAACAAGCGTACCGTGTGCCGTTTCCGCGACCTTAGACGCGCTTTTTTGTACGCTTTTCCCCGATTTAATTTGCGGAGTTTCGTTGTTAAATTTTGCGACAACCGTCGCCGCTTCCGTAAAGTTAGCACCCTCAATTTTCATTAAATAATCAAGCGCGTTCGCCCCGCCGACTTGTTTACTGTTCCAAAACCAACGCTTTTTATCTTCCTTTATGACAAGACTGTCGTGATGTTCGCAAGAAAAATCCCGTCCTTTTTGCTTGAAAGAATACCCGCAATGTTCCGATAAAAAATCTAAAATATCAGTTTGTTTTAACTTATCTAACAATTCCTTATCGTAATAATTCCCCATACTATTGCTCCTTGTCGGGTTTGATGTTAGGCGTTTGTATGTCTGCGGTTTTTTCGTTTTTCATTGCTGAGTTGTATGCGTCCGCTTTTTCTTTTGCGGAGGAAAGCAGTTTATCAAGTGACGATTTCGGTTTTCCTTGTTCTTCTTTCTGCGGTTGTTTTGGCTCGTCAGAATTTGAATTATCTATATTCAAAAGTGTATCAAGTTCTTTAAGCCGCGAAGATTTTTCTGTTAATTCCTGTTCTGTGGGGAACGATTTTGTCACCTCAACTTTCGCGTGTTCAACTTGCTGATGAAGATTTTCGAGTTGTTCTTCTGTGTTCCGCAGTATGTTCGGGATATTTTCAAGCGCGTGATTTATGCGTGAAAGATTTCCGAAAACATCATCGCCCAACTTCAACTGATACGAAGAATTGCCGTCAAGGTTGAGGAAAAACTCGCCCATACTTAAACCGAGCGACATCTCCAGACCGCGATAACTTCCTATGTGTTCTACCGACACATCTTCTTTTTCTCCGCAAACCGCAAGCAAGGCAGTTCCCGCCTCTTTTTTATCTGTGTAGGTTACGCCGTTTATAATCATCGGCGGGATTGTATCTTTATTCGTTTGGTTGTCCGTTTCGGTCTTTTTTAGTTCCGACATATCGGCGGTAATGTTCGCTATTTTTTCCTCGGCGTACTTGATTTGTTTCGGGAAAGTTTTAAGCAGTTTGTCCTCTAAATCGTAAATTTGACTTTGGTGATTTGCCTTTAATATCTTTAATTTTGATACCTCAACATCTAACTTCATCTTCTCCGCAATGTTCGGATTGTCCGCGCAAAGTGCTTTGATTTCCGCGAAAGATAAGGCCGCCTCGTCCATATCGTCACACCGTCTTACGGGGTTTTTGCTCGTCATAATTTGGCTGATGAATTTCTGCTTGTTCTCCAAAGTTTGATATAAGTATGCGTCAAAAGTTCCCTCGGTTACGTATCTGTAAATCTGAACCTCCTTATTTTCGTTGCCTTGGCGAACAATTCTCCCTCTGCGCTGTTCTAAATCCGAAGGTCTCCACGGCGCGTCTAAATCGTGGAGAGCAATCAATTTATCTTGAACATTTGTACCCGCGCCGCACTTCGCCGTACTTCCGATAAGTACGCGAACCTGCCCTTTTCGGACTTTGGCGAACAACTCTTTCTTTTTGATTTCGGTGTCCGCTTCGTGGATAAAGGCAACTTCTTTCGGCTTTACGCCTTTTGAAATCAACTTCTTTTTTATGTCGTCATAGACGTTGAAAGAGCCGTCTTTTGTCGGCGTGGAGAGGTCGCAAAACACAATTTGCGCGGATTTTTTCGGTTTACTTTCTTCGTATATTTTGAAAATATTATTGATACAAACGTTGACTTTGCTGTTCGGGTCGTCCGCTAAAAGGGAGTTCATCATTCTTGGGTCAAGCCCGATTTTGCGTCCGTCATTCGTTATTCGGAGCATATTGTCTTGCGTGGGGTCAACCTTTTTCTTGTGGACGGCGGTCGCTCGTTCGGACAGCTCCTCAACCATTTTCTTTTGAATTTCAGACGGTTTTGTTTTGATTGTTTCGTACTTGGCTTCGGGAATTGTTAAGTTAAGTGTGTCGGCGGTCTTTATGTCGGCAGCTTCCTTGAACATATTCATAAGTTCGGGAAGATTGAAAAACTGGTTAAATCGTGTTTTTGCGCGGTATCCAGTTCCCTCGGGAGCAAGTTCAATCGCCGTTGTTGTTTCGCCGAAAGTGCTTGCCCAAGAGTCAAAATGAAGTAAATTATGATTATTCAGAGTGTCATATTGAAGATACCTCATCATCGTATAGAGTTCCGTCATTGAATTGGATAAAGGCGTTCCTGTGGCAAAGATGTTGCCTTTGCTGCCTGTAATCTCGTCCATATAGCGGCACTTCATATACAAGTCGCTTGATTTTTGAGCTTCTGTTGTGGAAATTCCCGCCACATTCCGCATTTTTGTCGCCAAAAATAAATTTTTGTAGTTGTGGGCTTCGTCAACAAAAAGCCTGTCCACGCCTAACTGCTCGAAGGTCACAACACTATCTTTTCGGTTTTCCGCGCTTAGTTTTTCGAGTCTGTTTTCAAGTGAACGCTTAGTTTTTTCAAGCTGTTTGATTGTAAAACGCTCACCGTTAGCCGACTTTATGCTCCTTATGCCGTCCGTTATTTCGGATATTTGGTCTTGTATTAAATCTTTTTGCCGTTCACTTGAAAGCGGAATTTTTTCAAACTGTGAATGTCCGATTATGATTGCGTCATATTCACCTGTGGCAATGCGTCCGCAAAACTTCTTGCGGTTCTCGGTTTCAAAGTCTTTTTTTGTCGCTACCAAAATGTTGGCGGCGGGGTACAGGCGCAAAAAATCAGCCGCCATTTGTTCTATGATATGGTTCGGAACGACAAACAAACTCTTTTGGCACAGCCCCAACCGCTTACTTTCCATAGCCGCCGCTACCATTTCAAAGGTTTTCCCAGCCCCGACTTCGTGGGCGAGTAAGGTGTTGCCGCCGTACAAAATATGGGCGATTGCGTCTAACTGATGTGGACGCAGTTTGATTTCGGGGTTTATTCCGACAAACTCAATATGTGAGCCGTCATATTCTCGCGGACGTGTGCTGTTAAACAGTTCGTTGTACTTTGTTACAAGCGCGTCACGCCGTTGCGGGTCTTTGAAAATCCAATCAGAAAACGCTTCTTTTATTGCGTCCTGTTTTTGCGCCGCAAGCGTTGTTTCTTTTCGGTTTAGTACCCTTGTTTCGCCGCCCTCTGGTTTCGGCACGGTGTCATATATGCGGATGTCTTTTAGGTTCAGAGTTTCCTCTAAAATCTTGTAGGCGTTCATTCGCTCCGTGCCGTAAGTTATGTTCGCGGTTATAGTCAAGGCTATTTAAAATATTGAATAGATGTGTTAAAATAAAAGTATGGCATATTCAATAGATTTAAGGGAAAAAGCGTTGAACGCATTGAAGAATGGTCATTTAAAAAGTGAAGTTAATGAG
>BNUF01000018.1 GCA_025997155.1 Clostridia bacterium | reverse complement strand
GTTATCCCCTAAGCAGGCGACCCGCAAGAAAAACCGCGTCGTATATATCAAAGAAAGCGAGCAAATATCGGATTTTCTCAAGGTAATCGGGGCGACGGACGCGCTTATGTCCTTTGAAAACACACGCGTTCAGAGAGATATAAACAACCAAATAGACCGCCAAGCCAACGCGGGCGCGGCTAATTTCGACAAAACCGTCAACGCCTCCGTGAAACAGGTGCTTGACATTGAATATATAAAGTCGGCGCGGGGGCTTGAATTTTTGCAAAAGCCCCTGCGCGAGGTGGCGGAATTGCGCCTTTTGCACACGGAGGCGAATTTGGCGGAACTCGGGACGCGTCTTGTTCCGCCTGTTTCGAAGTCGTGCGTGAACCACAGACTTAGGAAAATCGGGAGCATAGCCGACAGATTACGAGGTAAGCATATATGAAAACATTGTTTTTGGAGTGCAATATGGGGATTGCGGGGGATATGTTCGCTGCGTCTCTTTTGGAACTTTTTGACAATCCCGATGAAATCCTGTCGGAACTTAACAATATCGGGATTCACGGCGTACACTTCCACGCGGAAAAAACAGAGAAACGCGGTATTTTGGGGACGCGCCTTGAGGTTTCGGTTCACGGGGAAGTCGAGGGGCATCATCACCACGAGCATACTCATAGCACATTTGAAGGAATAACTTCTACTATAAATAAGTTGGATATTTGCGACAACGCCAAAGAGAACGCAATAGAAGTGTACACTTTGCTCGCCGAGGCGGAGAGCGCGGTTCACGGGCGAGCTGTTTCGGAGATTCATTTTCACGAAGTCGGGAATCTTGACGCAATCGCCGACATAGTTTCGGTTTGCGTACTTATAGACAAGTTGTCGCCCGAACACATAGTATCGTCACCTATCGCGACAGGGAGCGGCACTGTCAAATGCGCCCACGGAATTTTGCCCGTACCCGCCCCCGCGACCGCCCTCTTGCTTAAGGGTATCCCCATTTTCGCGGGGAACGTTGCGATTGAGTTGTGTACCCCGACAGGTGCGGCTTTGGCGAGACATTTCGTACAGGAATTTTCGTCTATGCCCGTTATGACGGTAGATAAAATCGGGTACGGAATGGGTACAAAGGATTTTGACGCGGCGAACTGCGTCCGCGCTTTTTGGGGTGCGCTAGAGGACGCGGAGTTGCCGAAAATCGCCGAGTTGTCCTGCAACATTGACGATATGACCCCCGAGGAGCTGGGGTTCGCCTTTGAGACCTTGCTCCGCGAGGGTGCGTTCGACGTGTTTTTTACCCCAATCGTGATGAAGAAAAACCGCGCGGCAGTTATCCTGACTTGCCTTGTGCCTGCCGAACGCGCCGACTGTTTCGCCGCGCTTTTGATTAAGCACACGACGACTTTCGGGGTTAGACGCGCCGATTTGACACGGTATGAACTTACACGCACGGTTAAGGAAATTCCGACAAAATACGGCAACCTTCGGGTGAAAACAGGCACGGGTTTCGGCGTGACAAAAAGCAAGCCTGAATATGACGATTTGGCAAGGATTGCAAAAGAACAAAATATATCTATCTTAGACATAGGGGGATTTTTTGATGGCTCTTTTCAATGAAGCAATTACCTTTTTACAGGAAAACCCAACCCAGTATCTGGCAACCGTCGGGCTTGACGGCGGCGCGAAAGTGCGTCCGTGGCGTTCTCTTTTGATACACGACGACAAACTTTGGTTCTGCACCGCGAACGTAAAAAAAGTTTACGCGGAGATTAAGGCGAACCCCAATGTCGAGTTCTCCGCGACCGCCGAAGACAACACGTGGATACGCCTTAGCGGACGCGCCGTTTTCGAGGACAACCGCGCCGTAAAAGAACAGTATATGTCCGAGCCGTTGCTCAAAAGCATCTACCAGTCCGCCGACAACCCCATTCTCGCGGTGTTTTACCTTGCGGAGGCGAAAGCCGTGATTGCGGATTTTTCGAGCAATCCGCCCAGAGAATACGCCTTATAGCACCGCCTCAAGTTTCGCCAGCTCCTTGACGGGATACATTCGCAAAAGTTCTTTGTATTGGCTTACGTTAAGCCCCCGCGCCGAAACGTATATATTTATCTTGCCGATTAAATCCGCTTTTGCGAAATCCCTTTTCATTTGTTCAAAATCGCCCATATCATCACCCCCTGCGTTTATTTTTGCAAATTTTATAAAAAAAATTCAAAAAAACTATTGACATATATAAACAAAGGTGGTACAATATATCTTGTTGAGTGATTAGCAGTTGCGCGAATGGCTCAGTGGTAGAGCATCGCCTTGCCAAGGCGAGGGTCGCGAGTTCGAATCTCGTTTCGCGCTTTAATAAAAAACCTTTCTGCGATGGGAGAGGTTTTTTATTCTTTGAAGATTATTTTTATTCCGCGATTTATGTCGTCTATGATGATTTCACGTATAAAGTTGTTGAGGACGTTTCCGATTTCTATTTTGGGCAAATCCATAATTGACGAGAGTTTGGGGTATTCCGCAAGGACCGCGTTCATAATTGCCGCCCAATGTTTTTCCACTTCTTCCCAATTTTTAAAAACGCCCGCGCTGAACAGAAAATCGTAGGACACATCGTAATACGCCGCGAGTTTCGACAACATATACAACGACGGTTCGCGGGTACTCAATTCGTATTTTTGGTATCCGTTCGCGGTCATATTCAAAAAATCCGAAATGTCCTTTTGTGTCTTGTTTTGTCCTAGGCGCAAATATTTCAGCTTTTTCCCGATACGCATAATTTCCTCGTCATTCGTTTAGGTATAGAAGTTCGATTTTTTCTTTGTCATACCCGACAACAAAGGCGTTGGGGATAGTCGGGTGAGGTTTGCCGATGAAACTGTTCATCAGGTTGTTTTCAAAAATCTCGTACAGTTTATAACTGATTTCGTTTGAGAACGCCATATCACGAAGGAGTTTTATCGCCGAAAAAAGGGGGAGTCCCTTGCGGTACGGGCGGTTCGCCGTCATTGCCTCGAAGATGTCCGCAATCGCTATGATTTGCGCGTAAATCGGAATATCCGGCTCAAGCAGTCCGAACGGATACCCTGTGCCGTTAAGTTTTTCGTGGTGATACAAAACCGCGTCGGAAATATCTTGTTTTACGAGTTCTTTTATCATTCGGCAGCCGATAAGCGGGTGGCGGCGAATGACTTCAAGGTCCCGCGAACCCAGATTGCCCTGTTTGTCAATGACGTTTTTCGGAATGTTCACTTTGCCTATGTCGTGCAAAAGCGCCGCCTGCATCAGGTCATACAGCTGCTCTGTCTTAAGCCCGTACAGATGCCCGATTTTTATCGAAATCCATGTAACCGAAAGCGAATGGTTATAGGAAAAGTCGTCAACGTTCCCGATATATTCAACATACATTACAATCGACGCGAAATTGTCCGGATTCGAATAGTACAAAATGTTGAACAGCCGGTCTCTGTATTCGACCGGTACCGCTCTGTTCGCCATAATGTTGTTCATGATTGTGAGGATTGAGTTTGATATGTCCGCGTCAACGTCCTCGTTTGATTTGTAATTTTTTGTAATTTCTTTGACTACCCATATTTTACGGATATTAAATCTAAGCAGGCGATTTATATAGTATTGGTTGAGAACCGTACCTTTTGTCAAAAGTTTCCTTCCGTCAGTGCCTACCACGTCGTGAGCGCAAACGTTGCCGTCCGCCCCAAGTAATTCAATGAAATCCACATATTCCGCCACAAAACTCCCCCTCCTTTCCTTTAAAAATGTTAATATTTATCCCTATACTCTATATCGAAATTTTACATTAAAATCCTTAGCAACGCAAGTGTTTTTTATAATTTTATCATTAAAAAAAGACAACCTCGAGTAAACGAAATTGCCTCTCATATAGGGGGTGTGTAAAATACACACTGGGCGCAGAAGGGCTCGAACCTCCGACATCCTGCTTGTAAGGCAGGCGCTCTCCCAGCTGAGCTATGCGCCCGAACCGACTCAAAAGGGGCTCGAACCCTCGACCTCTGGCGTGACAGGCCAGCGCTCTAACCAACTGAGCTATTGAGCCAAAGGTGATAATTCAGGGAAAAGTTAAATCATTCACCAACGATATAAAGTATAACTTATATTTTGCACAATGTCAAGCCTTTTTTGAAAAAATTTTGAAAAATTTTCTAAAAATTGTTATAGCGTATTAAAAAGGCTTGTGGTATAATGTTTTCAGGTGTATACAGACATATGAAGGAGGAGTATTTTTGATAAACATACCAGAAGTAAAACTAGGGGTAATCGCGGTAAGCCGCAACTGTTTCCCAAAGGAACTCAGTTCGCGCCGATGTAAGGCGCTCGTTTCGGAAATCGGCAAAAAGGGCGTTTCCGTTTTCACGGCGGATACCATAGTGGAAAATGAGATTGACGCGCTCGCGGCTCTTAAAGAGGCGGCGGACGCGGGCGTGAACGCGCTTGTGGTGTACCTCGGCAACTTCGGTCCAGAGGGACCCGAAACTCTTATCGCGCAAAAGTTCGGCGGCGTGACTATGTATGTAGCGGCGGCGGAGGAGACGGGCAGCGACCTCATAAACGGACGCGGGGACGCGTACTGCGGGCTGCTTAACACGTCCTACAATCTTAAACTGCGCGGGGTTAAGGCGTATATCCCCGAAAACCCCGTAGGCACGGCGGAGGAGCTCGCCGCGGAAGTCGCCGTTTTCGAGAACATCGCGCGCGTGATAGTCGGCTTGTCCCAGTTTAAAATATTCTCGTTCGGCCCGCGTCCCTTCGATTTCGTGGCTTGCAACGCCCCGATTAAACCTCTCTACGATATCGGCGTCGAGATTCAGGAGAACTCGGAGCTTGACCTTTACGCGGCGTTTAACGCCCACGCGAACGACTCTAGGATTGACGGAATCGTCGCGGAAATGGAGCAAGAGCTCGGGGCGGGCAACAAACACAGCGGGGTGTTGCGCCGCTTAGCGCAGTATGAGGCGACGCTCCTTGACTGGGCGGAAGAGAACAAAGGCGCGTCAAAATATTTCGCGTTCGCAAACAAATGCTGGCCCGCGTTTCAGACGCAATTCGGGTTCGTTCCCTGCTATGTAAACGGGCGGCTCGCGGCTCGCGGTATCCCCGTCGCTTGCGAGACCGACATATACGGCGCGCTCACGGAATACATCATAACCCTTGCGACACTCACTCCTCCCGCTCTTCTTGACATAAACAACACCGTTCCCAAAGATTTATTCGAGGAATTTAAAGGAGTTACAAAGGATTACGCGCTGTCCGATTTGTTTATGGGCTTCCACTGCGGAAACGGCTCGTCCTGCTACCTCAAAGACCCGAAAATGGGCTACCAGCTTATTATGAAACGCGCCCTCGAACCCGATTCCGAACCCGACATTACACGCGGGACGCTTGAGGGCGACATTAAGGCGGGGGATATCACCGTGTTCCGTCTCCAAACTTCCGCCGACTGTAAACTCAAAAGTTACATCGCCCAAGGCGAAATTTTGGATATGCCGTCAAAATCCTTCGGCACAATCGGCGTTATCGCGATACCCGAAATGGCGCGTTTCTACCGTCACATTCTCGTGGGCGGGAATTACCCTCACCACGCGGGTATCGCCTTCAAACCGTCGGGCAAGGTGTTCTACGAAGTGCTTAAACTGCTGGGCGTAACCGATATCGGCTACAACCAACCCAAAGGCATACTCTACCCCCACGAAAACCCCTTTAAATAGAACATTAAAAATATTTGGCAATAAAATCAAAAAATCTCTTGTGAGCGGAAAATACTCACAGGAGATTTTTGCTTTTATATGAAATTTCAGAAACAAATTCTGGTTTTTCTTGCGGTATTCAAATACATGAAAAAGCCAACGGAACTTTGCACTCCGTTGGCTTTTTGTTTATTGTTTTTAGTTTTGCGCTTGGGCGAATCTTCGGAGGATTGACGCGACTTCCGCACGCGTCGCTCCGCTTTCCGGGTCGAATTTGCCTTCGCCTTTGCCGCTCAGTATACCCGCCTGTTGCAGCGCGTATACCGCGTCTTTTGCGTAATCCGCAATTGAGTCGTCATCCGCGAACGGTGTGATTGCGTTTATCTCGGGCAGTTTTTTGCCCGTTATCCGCGCAAAGTTGTATATGACCGTCGCCAAATCCTGTCTCGATATAAAGATGTCCGGCGAGAATTCGTTATCGCCCGTGCCTTTTATTATATTGAGTTCTCTTGCCCAATGAATCGCGGAAGAGTAATATTTCGCGCTATCCACGTCGTCGAACCCGCTCACGCCGTATTCGCTCAGGTCGGTTCTGTTAAACCGCGAAAGCACTGAAACGAGCATACCGCGTGTCATTGGCGCATTCGGAGCGAAAGAGCCGTCAGGATATCCCGCAAAGAACCCTTGGGACGCGACATATTCCACGTCGTTGTAGAACCAATGGCTTTTGTGGACATCTGTGAATCTGTCTGTCGGTGTCGGAGCTGGTGTCGGATTCGGAGTCGGTGTCGGATTCGGAGTTGGTGTCGGTTTAGACACTGTATCCCTCGGATATCCGCCGCCCGAGCCTCCGCTCCAGCCGATAACCTCGCCGCCGATTCCGATTCCCATTCCGCTGACTACCCGCCACATTGCGTTTACGGTGATATTTTCCGTAACCTTGTCGAAGTCTTTGTTCCAGCCCGCGAAAAGGTATCCGTCTCTCGAGACAATCGGAGCTATCGCCGCCCCTCCGTCCGGAACGTATTGCGTGAGGTTTCCGCCGCCTGTGCGTGTACCTCCCGTGAGGTCAAAGCTCACGATTCTTGTTACGGTCGCGGGTGACGGGATTGCTCTCCAAACCGCGGTTACGGTCATGTCGCTCGTCACGTTTCTCGAGTCCGTGTCCCAATAGTCGAACGTGTAGCCTAAGCGTACCGCTACAGGTTCAACAGCGTCCGAACCGTACAGGATATACTGGGTAAGGTCGCCGCCGCCCATTTGTAAGCCTCCCGCAAGGTCGTAAGTTACCTTAAGGGTTCTTAATTCAAAATTAGCGGTTAAGCCGACTTCGTGCGGGGGCATATCGAACTCTATGGTATCTTTGTTTTCCGTGCTGATTCCGCTGATATCCCAGCCCGCGAACTGATAGCCTGTGTCGGGAACTGCCGTAACGCTAATCCTAACGCCCTCTCTGTACATACCGCTGACGTCGCCGATTGTCGTTCCGTTGCTGTTAGCCGAAACATTAAAAGCGTAAGTCGGTATCGGAGGAGTTTCTTTGAACACCGCCGAAATTGTTCCGCTGTTTGCCGCGTTTGTCGTCGTTTCCGCGCCTGTCACCTTAAAGAAGTCGGCGGGAATACCGTCAAGCGTATAGCCCAGTTTCGGGGTGATTGTGATTATCGCGGTGTACACCACTTCGGGCTCAAACGCTCCCGTAACTGTCGGCGACCATGTGATTTCCGCCTTGTACTCCTTTGTTTCGCTGACGGTAGTATGAGGCGGTTCGCCCGTATTCGGGGCGGTTATCCCGCTGATGGTATCGAGACTTATCGTTTCGTTGCCCACTACCTTAGGTACGGCAAGAACCACTTTGTTGTTGGTTTTGTCGTTTCTGTCGCGGATATACAGGATATACCCGCCAGGCTCTAGGTTGTCGAAACGCGGAGTATCGCTCCATTTGCCAAGCCCCGTACCCTCCGCTTTCGAGAACAGGTTAGCCGTCACCCAGTCCGTCTGCGTGCTTGTCGTCGGATTGCCGTCGAACAGAGGCGTTAATTCCGTCGCGGGTATAAGCAGGTACTGGTATTGCGCCGCGTAGTTGTTCGACGCGGGAGTTGACAGAGCGGTTTGGAAAATTCCGCCTTTAAGCAGAGCTTCGTCTATCTCGATAACTCCGTCGCCAGGGTTTGCGAATTTTGCCGTGGCGGAAACCGCGTCGTCGCTTATTATGGCGACGTCTAAAACGGTTTTCGCCGTCTGCGCGTAATTCCCGCCGTTATCTGTCACGATAAATTCGTACAGTCCGCCGTAGTATACGCCAAACGTATCGCCGACTACTTTCGCGTTCGGCGGAACAGGCAAAGGATAGCCGTTCATCGTCGCATCCGAAATCACGGCGACAAGCTCGTTTTCGGGAATTCTCCCTGTCCACACCAGCCCGCGTCCCGCGTATTGCGCCGATTGTTCAACCATTGTGGCTGTCGGATTCGTGCTGATGATTTTGTCCATGACGGTGACTACCGAGCTCCACGTCTCGACGCCGCCGCTGTTTTGCTTAACGACTACGCGTACAAATCCGTTATTGCTCAGACGATAGTTGTCGTCCGTATACCCGTCGTCACCGTCAAGTATTTCGTCTTCCCGAATGTAAGACACATTGTCGCTGTCCGTATCCACGAAGAACGAGCTTACTTCGGTGCTTGTTCCGTTTATTGAGGTTGGCGTGATATAAACCGCGTCGCCCCTTGCTACTGTAGCGCCGAGGGGCTGGAACGGACCTCCCGCCGCTTTGGTTTGGTAGGAAACGCTTAGGTCGGGTTCGTCCCCGTCAAAGGTGGTAGACGCGCCGCCCGCGCTGTTGAACCAATCCACGGTTATCGTTTGGGAGAACGCGTTCCCCGTCAAATCCACCGCCCTTATTTCGAATTTCCCGTTGTCTTTGATTTCCACGGGAACAGTCCACATACTGCCCGCTAAGAGCTTGTTGCTTTCCGCCGCGTCGTTTGCGCCGGTGCCGACTTTGACACCCACGCCGTTTTTAGTTACGAGAGAAATCCCCTCGTCGTCGATTATATAAGCGGTAAGTTTTACCGTTTCGCCCGCAACGACGGACTGCGGTTCTGGGAAACTGTGACTCCAGTATACTTTAGGAGCGGATTTATCTCCCGTCGCCGCCGGCGGCGTGGGTGACGCGTAATGCTCGACGAGTTTGTCGAACACCGCGTACTGACCGCTTACGGCTTGTTTTATAACCTTGAAAGTAACCGTATGCTGGAGGGACTCGCTGTTTGGGAAGCTGACCGTAACAGGTTGTTTGCCGTCCGAGGTTATGGTTTGCGGTATGAAGTTCGCAATGGTGCTTGTGACCTCTACCGTGCCCTGGAAATACAGGTCGACTGATTCGGCGACCGTGTCATAGCTGACGGACGCGTCGACAACCGCGTTTGAAAGCGTGTACTGGTACGGCGTTTGTTGGTTCACAGTCCGTACCGACTGATTGTCGCGGAAAACCCAGTGGCCCGACACAGGCACAGAGCTAGCGCTCCACACACTGCCGTTTTTGTTTTTGAACGTAAACATATTGTTATCTTTGTAGATGTCGATACCCTCGCCGAATTGCGACACGGTAAAGGTTATCGGGTATATTGAGTTCGTGTTGATGTCGCGCAGCTGGACTATGCCCGAGCCTGTCTTTGACGGCAGAATCGTCAGCACGCCTGTCGCGTGTCCTTTTGAATCGTACCCGCTCGACTGGTAGTACAAGTTGCCGAGTTTGTCGGGGTCTTCTCCGGTTGATACAGCCACTTCCCGCGCAACGATTGCGGGCGCTGTGTCGCCTGTCGTCGTGAGTATGGTGACGGGCAGACGCATCGTGTTACCCTGCGGAATAACCACCCTGTCGGCGGAAGTGAAGAACGTTCTGTTATCTATCAGCAGGTTGCGGACATTGTTCGCGGGGTTGTACTCGTCGCGTGTCTGTAACGTTTTCACGTTTTTGGCATCGAATCCGTAGCTGTCGGCACTAGTGCTGAACAGCTCCGCGCGAAGCCCCAGCACGTCAAGCGAGCCTATATCTCCCGCGGGTCTGTAAACGTCCGGTTTAACGACAATAGTCCCCGTGATGTGTTTTGTTTGACCTATCGCCAAATTTCCCGTCGTGTCGCCGGCTTTGTACAGCCAGTAAACGCCGTTCGCGAGTTCGGGCTGAGAAGCGGTGCCGTCTCTGTCGACTTCCAAATGATACTCCGCCACCGCGGTGCCAAGCACGTCGTAGGTCGGTTGTTTGTTCTCGTCTTTTCCGTCTTCGTAGATAAACTGAACGAACGCGCCGCTCGCGTCTTTGTTTCCGTAGTTGGTGACGTCCATATCGACATTCAGGATTGTGTTGCCGTTGGCGTCTATCCCTACCGGCTCGGCTTTGAGCGAGTTGATAGCGAGTTCGGGTTTTTCGCCGACTTCAAAAGTGTTATTCGTCGTCTGGCTGAAATTTCTCACGGTGTAGGACGCGTCCTCGTACACTTTGATAAAGAACGTGTCGCCCGTTTGCAAGGAGCTTGGGAGCGGGTCGCAATAGCCTTGGAGCGCAACGCTCTGCCCCGACAATATATTTTCCTCTATAAGCCATGTCGCCAGCTTAGTGGGAGAGCCGCTGACGTTTACCCAAAGTTCGGCGGTGATAGGCTCGGTTGCCGTGCCCCGTATAGAGCTGTCGCCGATGTTTTTGAAACGCAGCGTAGGAGCGAGTTCGTATCCCGTTGAGAAGTCGTAGGTTTCGAACGCCAGTCTGTCCTCGCCGATTCCGCCGCCGCTTGGCCAGCTGATTACGTAAGTTCCGACTTTAGCATTGCCGGCGGGGGCAATTCCCATTTTTTCGTCGTCGGGAACGGCGCGGGAGTCCGCCGTCAGCGGAACTGTCGCGCCTTGGGTGAGAAGAACCAAAGACGGAGGTGTAGTGTTTCCGCTGGTGGTGTCGGTTACGCTCGGCTGACCGAACGCCACCTGCAAATTCGAGAATTGTGTCATCGAAGCGAATTGCGGAGGACTCTCATACAATTCCTTAAAGTATTTTTTCTCGACCTCTTCCTTTGTCAATCCCTCTTTAATGCCGTCCTCATAGACGCTCATATCTTTCATCGCGAGCATCATACCGCTGCCCCACTCGTTGCTTAGGGGGTCGTATTTCGTGAGGTAGATTGCGTTGTTGAGACTGTTCTCAACGTTTGCCACATAGACAGCCGAAATGTTTCCGTCGCCGTCCGCGCCTATCGTGACGTCGGTGCGTCCCGAAGAGGCTTGCGGCACACTTGAGCCGTCGGCGTTTATAAAGTCCGCGGGCTTGAAGAACGGATAAATTTTCGGCGACCCCGCTCCCGCTAGTATATTTTTGATGTCCGCGTTCGGCACAACGTATGTCGTTCCGTTCATCTCAAACAGCAGAAAATCGTTGTCGGGGTTTAACGCCAGCGCAAAAGTCGAAGGAGCTTCGCCGCCTGGGAGCGACCCGAGTACGCCGTTTAAGAATTTCACGTTTGCGAAATACGGGTCTTTGTATTTAGTGAGAGTCCCACCTATATAATAACCTTCGTTATCGTCGTCAGGGTCGTCCTCGTCGACAATCGCCCGCACCTGTTTAGGGGTGTCCCAAGTGGGAACGCCGCTTGGGACCGTGAGTTTGCGCAGGTACAGCCGTCGTATAGTCTGCAAATGGGTTGTCGTAAGCGCGACCTCGTTAGTCGTGTAGGCGACATAATATTCGCCCGCGTTAGCGCCTGCTATCACCTTCAGGTTTTCAATGTTCTTGTCGCCGAGGTCCACTTCCACCTCGTTAGTGCCGACTTTAGCCACCAGCTTAGACCCGTACCCGAACAAATCCCACTGCGCTTTTTGAAACGCAAGGCGGAATTGCTCCGTAGGTGTAGGCGTAGACGTGCCATCGCCATACTTCGAGTTCAGGTATGTTCCGAGGGTGGTTGCCGCCGTGTTTATGGCTGCCGTGTCGTGTTTAGCCTTTGCGTAAACGCGGACGCTGCCGTCGCCGACAGAGGTCGGCAAGAACACATGATTGCCTACCGCTCCGCTGACGTTTGTATCGCCCGTAAACGCCGACCCGCCGTTGTTCGTGGTCAGGTTAGTAATCTCGTAATCTGCTCGGCGAATCTCTGTATTTTTCGACGAGTTAACCGCCGCGTTCGCAACGAACGAGTTATAATCCGCCGATTGTTGGAAATAATCATGCCACGCGGTATAGGCAGCCCATACCTGGCTAAGCGTCGTCCACGCGGTGTTGGCGTTGTTGTAAGCCGTCATTGCCAGCGCATAGCTCGTGTATGCGTTAGCGTAAAAGTTTCCGCTAGTGCCTTCTTCCGTGAAACCTGGAATAGCAGTTCCTGTAGCTACCCCTGTACGGTAATAGTTGTCCGGGTCAGGTGCTGCTCCAAGTGGTGTCGACGGCTGGAACGCGGTATTCGTGTAGTTTGTCGAGTTCATGACAGTGCCGTCCCCGAGAGCCGGCTTAGGCACGCTGCTTGCGGGTTCTGTCACAGCCGGCGGGGCAGTCGTGGTTGCGTAGTTCTCCCAGATAACGCGGATAAAGTTGCCGTCCGCCCACGCGTCAAAGTCTAGGTCGCCTGTTCCGTCGTTCCTTATTACGATATAAGGCGTTCCCGTGCTGTCGTCATTCGGATTGGCGAGCCCGTAGTTGTCGCCGTCCCGCAGAAGTTTCGACATAACGAGCATCGAGGTGTCGACGACTCCTCCGCTTTGCCCTATCGTGTATACGATATAGTTTACTCCGTTCACAGTCACGATTTTGTAGTCGTATCCTGTGGATAAATCCTCACTCAGCTTGAACGCGTTGCCGCCGTCCGACACCGTTCCCGCAATCTCAAAATCCACGCCTGCGGAAGTCGGAACGAAAGCGCGAAGACGCGGGTCGTCGCCCTCCCTGTCTGTGGGAAGACTGTAAAGCTTCTGTTCGCTCGTAACGTCCTTGGGGAACCCAATTTTCACCGCCGAGCCAGACGAGGACGTTCCCACCGCTCTCGAGAACGGCCTAGCCGGCCCCAGCCAACCGGGGAATACCCAGCCGTGCGTCCAGCCCCCGCCAGTTCTTTGGTAATCAATCTTGTAACCTATCAAATCCATTTCAAAGGTAAAGAACAATAACACCGCGCGTATTCCAAGCGCTCCCTTGAAGTGAAACTCGTTAAAGGAAAACGCGCTCGGGGTAATATCATAGTCTCCGGTTGACGGGTTGTAGGTTCTGCCGACCGCACCCAGAGTCATATTAGCGCTTACCGATATTTTTATAAAAACCTCGACTTTTAATAAGTCGACGCCGAGGCCCGCACCCACTTCAATATAGAACTCGGGGGTTATGCTCGCTCCGTCGAACCATACCTGGCTTTCGGCTTTCGAAATTTTACCCACGCGCCTTATAGTGCTGGTTTCGACAGCCGTAACGACGATTTTGCCTGTTCTTCCGCTTGACAGGTTGCCTCCGCTGACTTCCTCAAAAACAACCGTAACAGGTTCAGCGCCTTGAGAGCTGATAACGCCGCTTCTTGTGCCCGCAAGCTCGGTGGCGGTGTTTGCGTCCGTCTCTGCCGCGTCCACGATTTTTACGTTCAGTTTTCCCTCAAAGAGCAGAGTCGCCGCCTTGTAGGTCGTTGTATTGGGAAAAATAACGCTCGTACCCTTAGGAATCGTTTGCGAACCCGAGAATATCGGATTGTTTTTGTCTTCCTCTTTGGCGACGCGTTCCACCGTGAGTCCCACGCCAATCCCGAGTTTTAGGCTAACCTCAAGATAAATGAAAATAATCGGGCACGGAGTGAATCTCGCCTCCGCGCGGAACTTAAGTTCCCCGGTAATCACAGCGCCGAACTGCTTAAAGTTGAACGCGTTGTCCAGCGGGTTGTACTCAAACGTAAACGCCAGTGTAATCGATAACTCGGCGCTGAACTTTTTAGAGCCGGACATCTTGCCGCCCTTTTTTGGCGGCGTAGCGGCAGCGCCAGCGGCGTTTTCGCTCTGCTTTTTCACAACGTTGTCATAGCTTTGAGATATTTCGCTTGCATCTGGCTTGTTATAGTTTTTAGTTGGATCTTTAGAAGCAGCGCCGGCAATGAACGAGGTGAGATTCCCCATATCCGCAAATTTAGACGCGTTTGCGGCGGCGGGACCTTTTACGCCCTCTCCCGTAGCGGCTGAGCCGAGAGGTATGCCGATGCTGAACCCTACGGTTTGACCGTCCATCGTAACGGAAACGTAATCGGTCAGCTTGAGGTCCATCTTAGGCAAGGTTATACCCATATCCATATTAAACTCAGGGTAATCCGAATTCGGGTCGTTCTGTGTCTCTGTATCCTTTTCGTCCTCGCCCCCGGATAACACGCGGAGATAGTCGGCGTTCGGCTGCGCTTTAGGGCTTGTGTGGTTTACGGTTTCCGGTACATAGTCCGAACCGGACGGGTCTGAGATAATCTCATCAGTGTTTTTCGTCTGCTCGCGTATCATAAGCGCGATTGTGTCCGTATTCCCCCATGAACCGAGATATCCGTTGATACCGCTAGCGGAGGTGATAGGAATGTTGTCCCCCGCCAAACTGTGAGGGATAGAAATAGTGTCGGGGGACGCGAATTGCAAAAGCAGATTCCCCGTATAGTCCGGCGACCAGGTGTAATTTGAAGCGCCAGACGTAAGCGACGCGGGAGATTTATCTCCCCCGAGGGGAGTGTCTATCATCTGCGTTTTGTTCGCGTTTGCGCCGTACATTTCGTGGTTGTCGGCGGAGTAGCCGTAACCGCTGTTGGCGGGCGGTACGCCGTATTGGGTCTTCCCGCTGACTACGTACCTGTATGTTTTCTGCTGGTCCGTCAGACTAGCGAGAGACGCGGGGTCGGTCAAGGTCGTGATAAACGCGGGGCTGACCTGGGCGTAGTCCGTAAGGCTCGCTCCCGGCGGGACGTTGAGCGAACGCGGAAGCATATTGTAGAAGGATTTCACGAAATAGTACTGGTACGTTCCGTCGGTCTTTTTGACAGGCGCGAACATATACTCGTCGTAGGATTCGTTGTCCTCCATATTGAATATGAATTCGTCGGGGGCCTCCACTTCGAAGGTTCCGGCGGCGGCGTTCCAGTAGCCGTCTATCTGTCCGTTCTGATTAACGTCCAAATACACGGAGTTTCGGTATACGCTCGCCGTCATAATGCTCGGCAAGGTTAGGTAATCTTTTGAGTACCACGCGAAATTGAGCGTTTCGATGTTAAGCTCGTTTAGGTTGAGGTAAATCTTCTCGTTCCCCGCGTGGGCGACTCCGTTGCACAGAATAATGTCCTCGGGGCCAAGGTTAAAGTTTACCCACTGCAAATTACTTAAAGTTGTAACTCCTGTATTTTGATATGGAGGCGGAAGAGAGTTGTAGTTGACCTTAGTGTTACTCGTAGGGTCGTTTGCGTTGACTTTATACCTCATTGCGCTTTCAGGGTCAAATTTATACGCGTCGCTTGCCCGCGGATCCGCGTAAGCATAGCCAAACGTGGCTGGGGGTAACAAACCCATCGTCTCCGCAATTTTAGCGGTGTCGATAGCGTTGCTGCCAGCTATACGCGGAACGGACGGAGCAACGTCCAACGTTAACTTTTGAGTGCGGTCCACAACAATGTTGATTTTGTATCTTTCGCTTTCGACGTCGCTCTTGGTGATGCCATCCCACATAAATACAAACGTATAGGTGTTAGGATCTGCCGTCGATCTCGTTCCGCGTACCTTTACGGCTCCGGCCGAGTTCGTTAAAAACACGCCGCTATCCGCTATCTTATACGCGTTTGACGTTGTTTCAAGCTTCACCTCAATCGTTGAACCGACATAAATCTTGCCGTCCTCCGTATATCCGCCGCTGCTTTCCAAAACCTTAACTCTCGGGATTACATTGGCGTATAGCACGTTTTGCGGGTCGTCGTATTTAGCGGCCTCCGCGTCCAGTTTTCCGTCGTTAATTTTGTCGTTAGCGGTATAAAGGTTAAGTCCTACCTTATTCTCAAAATAACGTCTTCCAAGATAGGTATCGTAGAGGTAGACTGCCCCTTCGGGAAAATCGTTGCCTTCGTCGCGGTTCAAATCCAATCTAATAGTACCTGACTGCCCGATTCTATTATCGCTGGTTGTGCCTGAGGTAGGCAAATCAAAATTTAGGGCAGGAAAGTCTTTCTCTTGCCAGCTGTTGTTCTGGGTATATTTAAAATAACCTATTTGCCCTGTTGGTTTATTTATAGTGATACTCGGTGTCATTGCGTCAGCCCAAGCGTTGGTAATTTTTCTTTCGTGGTAACCCCTCCACCCCTTAGTGCGAAGCATGGCAAAACCGCGGTATTTAATTACCATATCCTTAATACTCATCGTCATGTAAGATGTCCGTACTTGTTTATGCAACCGTGTCCCGCCGTCAGTATATATCTGATCTATCCAGTCTGTTCCAGACCACAAATCCGTACCCGTTAACGTGTCGTCGTTTTCAACGTCGTAGTTATATGGTCTAGTCTTTGTTATATTCGCGTAACTCTTCCAGCCATTATAGCCTCTTTCACGCCCGAAGACTAGAGCTTTGGAATACTCAAACAGGCGCAACCTGGGGTTTGTCATTACCGACTCTTCGACGATTTCGCCCACCATGCCGTCGTTCTCGTCCGTTACCACGTTTTCGCCCGTCACAACGGGAACGTCTGTCGGAGCGATAGGTGTTTCCGCCTCGCCGACCAACGCGCTCACGTCCTGCGCGTCCTTGTCGATTAGACGCGTGACGAGGTTGTCGTCTTTCGCCGTGTTCGTGTTGAAAAGGCTCACGGTCACTTCAAGGTCGCCCAAAGCAACCTCTTGTTTTCCGTCGCCCTTAAGATTCGAAAGCTTGACCTTGAAATTCTTCAAGTCCGCGGTCTCGATTTTGTCGTTAATCAGGGGTATCTCGATTTTTACCTCTTCCGCACCCTGAAAGAAAGACGCTGTGCCTTTCGTCTCTTGATAGTCAACGCCTTTTTTGGCGGCGGTCTTGTTTTTCGTATTGTCTTCTGTTTTGTCTTCCGTTTTATCTTCCGTTTTATCTTCTGTTCCGTCTTCGGTATTGTCTTCTGTTACGTCTTCGGTTTTATCTCCTGTTTCGTCTTCGGTTTTTTCTTCCGTATTGTCTTCCGTTTCGCTTTTTGTTCCGTCTTCCGTTCCGTCTTCTGTCTCGTAATCTATGGTAAGAACTTCGGTCAGGCTTCCCTCGCGTTTAATGGTCAAAACCACCGAACCGTCCGATTTGTCCGCCTTAACCTCTTTTTCCGCAAACCCTATCGACGCGGGCAAAGCGTCCTCGTCGTCAACGACGTGCAGAGTGAACTTGTTCGCGGTGTTTAAAAGTTCGCCGCCGTCGCAGTCAACAATCGTAAACATGGCGAACTCGTCCGCCTCGGATTCGTCGTCGTCAAGCGCGTCAATCAGGATATCCTTGACATATTCGCCGTCCGCGAAAAGCATAGTAAAAGAATACCCCGCGTATTTGTCGTTAGGGTCTAATTCGAGTTCCGAGTACGTCGTCTCCGTATTCAGCTCTATGCCGTCGGGAGGAGTGGGCAAAACGCCGTCGGACGGCGGAACGTATGCCGTGCCGCGATACGAGCTCGTGCAGTATGTCGCGTCTCCTATTTTGTATTCGACGCGCAAATCGTAGTTCTTCAAATCGTCGCTCGAAATGACAAAAGAATTCGTTGTGGCTTCTTCCACAACATTCCACCTGCCGCTGTTCCACACATACCATTGGTAAGAGTCCGCGATAAGGGGCTTGCCGTCGCCGCCGACTACCGAGATAGTCACGTCTTCAGCTAGCGTTGGCGGCTCAGGTATAGGTATATCTGTTGGTAGCTCTGGCGTTGTATCTGTTGGAGTTTCTGGTGTTGTATCTGTTGGAGTTTCTGGTGTTGTGTCTGTTGGTGTCTCTGGTGTTGTGTCTGTTGGTGTCTCTGTTGGTGTCTCTGGTGTCGTATCTGTTGGATTTTCTGGTGTTGTATCTGTTGGAGTTTCTGGTGTCGTATCTGTTGGTGTCTCTGGTGTCGTATCTGTTGGAGTTTCTGGTGTTGTATCTGTTGGAGTCTCTGGTGTTGTATCTGTTGGAGTTTCTGGTGTTGTATCTGTTGGTGTCTCTGCTGGTGTCTCTGTCGGGGCGGGCGTTTCCGTGTCCCCTGCCGGAGTTTCCTCGAAATTCTCCTCGTTGAATCGACTGCCCTCCGAAGTTATACTGCTCCGAAAAGTAACCGAATTCGGTGCGGCCAAAGGCGCCGCCGCCTTTCCGCGCGGCTGATACCACGCGATGGGAAGCGGGTCTTCGACTTTTATCTTAACGTCGTCTGCGGACAGCGCGTTTATGTATAAAGTCTCCGTTTCCGACATTTCCGCGATAGCGGGAGTATAAGCAAGCGTAATCTCCGCGCTTCCTTGAGTGCCGCCTAACCTGTAAACCGACAGCGTGGTCTGCTTGCCCTCGCCGATTTTCGCCTGGCTCTGCTTGAACGCGAAAGTCCCGTAGGGGAAACGCGTGTCCCAGTCGCTGCCAGCGGTGACGATATCGCCTGACGCCGTAGTAACCGACAAGGCGCCTTTGTCTTTGTCGTTACCGCCGATATGCGCGAAAAGCTCGACAGGCGTCATGTGCAGCGTCATAACCATAGCCAACAGCATGGCGATGGTTTTCTTGAAAAATCCCTTTTTCACCAAAAAAATTCCTCCTAACAAAATGTCTTGTCCCTTTATCGGCAGTATTCGATTAAAAGTTTAGTGCCGCTAAAAAAATATTATTATGTAAGTTGCAAAAAAAAAGGACTTGCAAGCAGCGGCATACAGAGATACGAATGCCGCTGCGGCAATGCCCAAACGCTATCAAGTCAATTAGAAGATAATAGGGATGATTTGGATAGTGTTAAATACGTAAGCAGTTGTAGTCTACAATTCCATAAACCCACTGAATTTTTATACGCCTTGGGGGGCTCGAACCCCCGACCCATTGATTAAGAGTCAATTGCTCTACCAACTGAGCTAAAGACGCCTGTTACTAAAATATCCATAAAAAACCGCAAAATATTCGCAGAAAATCTGCAAAATATGCAAAAACCATTTGCCTATATAGTATACCTTATAAAAGTTAATAAGTCAATACATAAAATTAAATAATTTTTTTAATTTTTTTATTTTTCATTTTTTGGGAATTATAACCATAAAAATAAGTAGTATCCCCATACTAATTCATAGGTTTTTTTCGATTAATCCGTCGTCTAACGCACACTCAAAAACGCTGTTTGCCAAAAAACGGCGTTTTTGCACCCCTGATTCACCGTAGCGGCTAAGTCCGTTAAAAATTTCTTGCATAACAGACCTGTTAATGTCCCAAATTTTGTACTCCCTAAGCCGCTTGCCTTGTATTTCCGTGCCAGCAACTTTATTAAGCCAATATCCATACCCGTCCGACGTTGTAGAAAGAACGTTCGCCGCAAAAGTTGCAACGTACTTGTCCGCGATTTCGCCAAAAGTCACATTGCTTTTTTGATACCGCCAGTTAGGGTAGCTCCTAAAACGAGCGTTAAGTCAATACCGTTATCCTGCAATGTTTGCAAGGCAAAAGCAATGTCCATAGTTTCGGGGTTAATTGTGGCGAGACCATATTAGTAAAATTTTTTTGAAACTGACTGCCTAAAAGAGGAATGCCAGCAATAGTTAGCTGACGTTCTTCTTTTAGTTTGAAACGAGGAGGTAATTATTCCTCGTTGACGGCAATTAAGCGTTTTGACGCGACGTATGCCGCTCGTTTTTGTTCCATCAATTTGGAAAGTGAGAAATCATCTTCTGTCTGTATGGTAGGCTCAATATGATTAATATTCGAGTTAGGCTTCGGTTGTTCGGGATGCTTTGCTTTGCCGTCCAGAATATCGAAGAACAAACTCTCTGTAATTATCGACAGCACACCGTATTGTTCGTATCTTTTAGCTTCGGCGTATGCTTTGGTATTCTTCGCGCCTTTGCCTATAATAACGTAGCTTACGAACGCGGCGATATTGTTCTGAGGAACGCCACCGACGGCAAATAACCGCTCCTGCTCTTCACGTTTGGAACAGCGTTCTGCAAAACTGTTATAAGTTCGCCGTCTTGCGCGAATTTTTTGCACAAAAAGCCCTCTGTCGCATCCCCTATTTTAATCCCGAAAGCGTCAAGCGGCGTATTCGGCAGTTCGCCGATTATTAAAGACTTAAACATAAATTTTTTTCTCGTCAATACTCACGCCAATCCCGCGCTCCCTTAACTTTGCTCATTTTATAATATCATACACTTTTGTGTCTGTCAATTCCGAAAATTATTCATGGTTTCGTAAATTTCAGTATTCAAACGTGTTTAATCCCTAAAAAAGTCAGAATCAACAGTTTTAGGGATTGTTTGGGTTTTCTGATACTCGTTGTCATTTTCGGAGTATTCGTCAAGGTCTTCGCAATCTTCGTCAGAATAGTCCGCCATGTCACTTTTTAGGGATTTGACGGCAAGCAGATTTCGGGGTTGATATTCGCGGTAGTCGCCACAACCGACATAATCTCCGTCCGAGTTCTCCGACACGTCAAACCGTGCCTTATCTGCCATTCCAAAATCCTCTGACATAAGCTCATTCATGGCATAACCTCCAAAAATTTGGTGTCTGTAAGATTATAATATAAAGATGTGACTTTTGCGGGAATATGTTGATGTCTGTGCGTTCCCCCGCAATCGCCGATATCGCGCCGTTTGTCAATCCTCCCGAACTATCCGAGATACCGCCGAAAACTAGTTTATCACCGTCAGACGTGCTTTTGCGCTTGCCCGACAAAAGGTCGCTCGTGAGTTGCGACGGCAACTGTTTCCTTTGTATCGTAAACGACGAATCTTTAAGTTCACTCGGCAATGCGCCGTAATAAGAACCATAATCAGTCTTTGCGTTTGATATCGCCGCAGATTTAATCGGCGCGTCCTGCGCGTTCGCCATCGCCCTATTCTTCTGGTCTGTCGTATCTCCGCGCAATACAAGCCGCGTCGTGTCCGCTTTCTTGCCCGAAAGGTCAACGTCTAAGATGTGTAGCTGGAGAAGCGTTTCGTCGCCCGCAGCGGTATAATCCCCAAGGAAAAGTACGCCAAACCCCCACTTGTTGTCGCCTTTTGTCGCTCTTTTTTTAGCACTATCGCCGTCGCCCTCATACTATTGAAGATGTTTCGCTTGTGGCGGGACCAGAGTAGTATATCTTGCTTGCTATGGTGTTGCCTGAACCCGATGTCCAGAGGTCGGAGAGTTTCTTTGTATCGGGGTCGATTCTACCTACCAAAACAGATTTTATCCATTTCCACCCGTCTCTACCTGTACTTATCTTTTTGATTGTCTTGTAGAAATCTGAATCAACAGAAACTGATTCACCTTTAATGGTTGACGCATAGTTAAGTATTGATAATAGACTATTCCCGCCAGAGGCGTAGTTTACAGGCACAAGAGGCTCTATTAAGAAAATGTAGTCTTTATTTCCGCCACCTGTGCCATCAATAATCTTTTGTAGGTCGGGATTGTCGCTCAACATTTCGGGGTGTACCGTTGCCATAATTTTAAGCAATGTTGCCAATGTCTTTTTGTTCGCTTCTTCTTTCTCAGCGTTTCCTTTAATATCCTCATAGAGTTCAATCCCTAGCACGTGTTCTATTTGTTGCTCACTTCCGATAGAACCCCACCAATCAAGCGTGAACGCGGATATTATTTTTCCGTATATCCCGTTATCGACATCGTAAGCCGCTGCTCCACCTTTAATCAACATTGATGAAATATCTTTTGTATCTTTTCCACTTCCGTCTTGGCTTGCTCCGGTAAATTCAGTAGCTATACCATGAGTAAAGTATATAGGGTATCTTCCCACTTGCGAAGCCTCGCCACTACTCCATTTCCCCTCTGAAACAGGAGTAAATCCCATAAGATATCCGTTGTTGTACGAATCCTTATCCGCAATAATCAAAGTTACTTTTGTTCCGCTATCCCCGCCTATGGAAGTTGTCGCGTTTCTGCCACCACCAGTACCGCCTGTCGTTTCATCGCCAGTCGTCGTTGTTCCAGTATCTGTGCCGCCGTTGTCCGCATATATTGATATGCACGAGTTTGCACCTACCATAATGCCTTTTTCGTTTAAGAACAAAATAGAGTTATATGGTGTTGGAGTAATCCCCTCTATCGGGTGTGCAATTTCATAGTTGAATATATCCAAGTCTGAATTTACGTCTCAATCCCAATTTTGTCGCCAAAGCTATTGCAACTTCCATTCGTGTTATAGGGGCTTCAAAGTCTGATTTCTCCATATCATCTTCGCTTAACCCTTGAAGTATATTGGCGGCTGAAAAAGCGTTGAAATTTGAGGAAGAAGAAGTTGAGTTTTTGCGCGGATGTAAGCAGGAAAATGTCGGCATTGAGGATAGCGACAAAGGAAGACGTGTTTATACGTATTTTGGGGCTGAGAACGCAATGTCAAATTCTAAAGGTAGAGGAAGTTTCTCTTACACTCAAAAGGACGAGAAGTATGTCGGGTGTTGGGAAAAATTGGGATTTATCAGTTCTAACATTTTTGAAGATTCCGAGGCTATACTGCCCCACGGGTTAGGAGTTTTGCGCTATACGAACGAGCAAGGCAAAAAACGGATTTACGCGGGCAAATTTTCTTGGGGCAAGTTTGACGGTCGCGGCGTTGAATTTGACGAGAAGATGAACCCTATACGACGAGGTGCGTGGGATATGGGCGACTTTAAGAGTTAGTTCGGCGTCCTCTACTGGTTTATGAGTGCGAAAACGCGGTTTTCCCATATACTTTCGCGCGTAGGCGGTATGTGTGTCCGTGAATCAAATGCCCGTGCGTCGACATAATACTTCGTTTTACGCCGTCCATCTCTATCGTGCCGATTTTGTAGTCTTTTTGCAAGGATTTCATTCGCCTTTTTAACCTCCGTTTGCTTGACTTGCAGGACGCGCAGATTTTGCGCCAGGTTAATCTGCTTTGCCTTGTTTTCCGCGCCGCGCCGCCAGATGAGCCTTGTATAATTTTTGAAAGTCGTACATCGTTTTCATACATAATAAATTCCTTTCAAAATCGGACAGGGGAGACGATTTTTCCGTCTCCCGAAAACAAAAAAACGTTTTACGCGTCTTTGTTTTCGCCGATATGTGTTTTCCAGTCGTTTCCGACGAGAGGGGATTTGATTCCTTTACCCCCAAAGCGCGGACCGTCATACTTATGACAAGGTTTCAGGCATATGGGAGGGGGCAAAGCGGGGCGGACACCACCCCCGCCATTTCCGCTATATACGCGGTAAGTTTAAGAACCTGTTTAGTATCCCGCTTGCGGCGGATTTTTGAGATAATTTTCCGTCTCGCAAGGAAGCCCCGACGGGGCGAAAAATTAGCCAAAAAGACGGTGCAATGGGGATACTAAACAGGTTCTAAGGGCGGTTAGCGCGTGGTGTTGCAAGGCAAGGCGTTTTTTTCGCCGCCCTTGCCTAGGTATATCTCGTTGGCGAAATATATGTTTTCTATTACGTCAAGAGATAGATTTTGCAGGCGGCTGACGAAAGTAAGAACCTGTTCTCATAGATGTTTAAGCAAGGTATGCAAATGAGAAATCATCAGCATATTTTTTTCGGAAGCTGTTTTAACCTCGTAGTCTTTGGAAAGGCGGCGCGAGTGGTTTAGCCAAGAAAATGTGCGTTCCACGCGCCATCT
>BNUF01000017.1 GCA_025997155.1 Clostridia bacterium | reverse complement strand
GAGGCAATTGTCTCCACTGGCAACCTGTTTTATTTATATATAACACAGCGTTTACGAGTTTTCGTTTGCTGTGAATTTGAAGATGTTTTCCCCGATTCTCTCTTTTGAAAAAAGGTTTAATTATATTCCATTGTGTTGTAGTTAAATCACTTGGATACTTCATTTTCATAGCCCCCTAAATATAATCCTATACTATATATCGGGAAATTTGACGTTTTTTTGAGTACAGGTTCTAAATATATCGGGATAACCAATCAACAAAATCGCAAGTAGTACGCCGCCTCCGAATAGCATCGGCGCGGCTCCGACAAAGAAATTTCCGATGGTTTGATATAGCGAAAAGCGGTTAAACCTGTAACGGACATAGCCGAGATTGCCGTCTCTGCGTCCGGCTACGGGTCTAAACAGGGCTATCTCCGTAATAGAGTGACCGAAAAGCAAAGACATTATCAAATGCGAAAGCTCGTGAAACGGCACTCCGATAAAGGCACTCAGGCAAAACCAAGTCCAGCCGCCCGTGTTCAAAATAAACCGGCGGTTCGCTGAGCAGACGAGATGATATAAAAACCCGAATAAATATGTCGCGCAGATAAACAGTACCGTTATTAAAAATACTTGTAAGCTGTTAGCAAGCATACAAACTCCTTACGCATCGATATAAATCCGCAGTTCGTCGTCTTTGCCGTTCGGACTGGGAACGCCGAGAATTATCTGTTCGGATTCAGAGTTTGTTTCAGGGCGTTCATAACTTGGCGTATCGGACTCCGTTTTTTTATCAGCGGTGCGAGCCTCGCGTTCGATTTGACGAGTTCGCATTTTCTCGGTTTCAAATTCACGGTACGCACGGTCATATTTAATTTTAGACGCTTCGCGTTCGGCTCTTTCTTCAGGCGTGAGCGTCTTCAGTCTCGCGATTTCAAGCCCCGTCGGCGCGTAATATACAAATATAAACGAAATTATAACGGTCGAAACAATTAACGAAACGCCGAAGGCGTTATACAACCCGTAAGGCTGTGCGTAAGTTCCAAGAAACGCCGCGAACAAGGCGAATGCGTTGTAAAGCATATGCGCGAATATAGCCACGCGGAGGCTTTTGGTCTTTGCGTACAGCATAGCGTACAAAATGCCTCCGAACGCCGCCGCGATAATCCGAATGATATTACCGTGAGACGCGGCGAAAAACACGACGGACATATAATACGCTGTCGGTTTATTAACGGCGTACAATTGCCTGAAAAAGAACCCTCGGTATATTAGCTCCTCTGCGACGGGAACGAAAAATATTAAATAAACGCAAAGCGGAAATATATACGAATCCGAAATTCCCGCAAAAACCGAACTGTATTGAGATTCCCCGACAGACGCGGCTATAAGGCTCACAGACCCGAAAGCCCCGCCGTAAACGAACCACCCCGCGATAATCACGCCCGCCGCTGCTATGAGTGTCACGGACAACAAAACCGACAAAGGCAGTTTTTTATTATCGAACAGGCGAACCCTGTTGCCGAGAGGTGTGACGCAATAGTTATAATAAAACGCGCCGAAGACGATTACCCACACATCGCTGATCACGCCCGCCGCTGCTATGAGTGTCACGGACAACAAAACCGACAAAGGCAGTTTTTTATTATCGAACAGGCGAACCCTGTTGCCGAGAGGTGTGACGCAATAGTTATAATAAAACGCGCCGAAGACGATTACGACTACATTGCTGATTACGCCCGCCGCGGCTTCGCTTTTCATACCAAGCAGCCCGAGTGCCGTAAATACCGCCGCCCTGACGATATACGCCGAAAGACCGAGTAATACAGCCTTAAATATATTCGGTTTTTTTGCGGCATCTGTCATATTATGTTAAACCACCTTTATGTCGTCAGCGATAAAATTAACGCTCTTGACGCCGCCCCACGTAGCCTGTTCCGTCCAAAAGGAGAGCGGCTTAGACACTTGCTTCTTGGCGTCAAAAGCGTTACAGCCGGTATGAAACCACGCCTATCTGCGCCGATGGCTCTCGTCCGCAAGTGTGCCGACCATCGCGCGTTTGCCCGTGCGCTTTTGGTGTTCGGTCAGCGGCTTCTCCTTCATCACTTCACAACATCGGGATGAAATGGTGAACTTGCTGTCTTTCAAGAACGCCCATTTCACATAATGGGATTGGCGGTATTTGCTCGGTTCGCCGCCCTCGCCGATTCCGGCCAACCGGCGCAGCGCACAGCCGGAACCCTTGCGGGCGTAGTACAGCGTGTGCGCCACGTCCTTTGACGGATAACACCAGCCGTATTCCCGCAGGACTTCATCAAAGCGCATCTTCGGCCGCAGCACCGTCACGTTACTTTTTGACATGGCGAATTGCCGCACTTCCGGGAACTCCAATCTGGTATCCACATACACAGCTTCGATGTCGGGATAGCATCGCCGCGCCAAATCCAAAAGTACACTTGAGTCCTTGCCGCCGGAAAAAGAAACGCAGACCGCTCCGTCAAAGTGTTGATACCACTCCATAATGCGTGTCTGCGTTACCTGAATCTTTCGGGCGAAAGGCCATGCCTGCATAGCCTTTAAATCTTCTTGGGTGTGTTTCATCAGCCGCCCCTCCTCGCGTTAAGCAGACGCTCCATTGCGTCGTCGTGGAGCGTGGAGCCTTTATAGTCGGCGGCGTTGTTTTCGCGCACGACCTGATAAATCTGAAACCACAGATTATTTGCCTGTTTCATAAACGACTGCGCCATCGCCAGATAAGGCGAGGGGATGGCGTTGCCGGTGGTCGGGTGCTTGGCGAGGAAGCCGAACTCGGTGATGCATTCCTCGCACTGAATCCAGCGCGACACGCTCATGGCATACTGCTCCAAAAGCTGCGCCGGAATCAGGTGCGCGCATTTTCGCTCATAGAGCCACTGCCATGTCTTTTCGTAGATTTCCACCGCCAGCGTTTGCTTGCCGCTCTTTTGCGCCGCGCCGAGATACTCGCGTGGCGGCGGCATGACCTGTCCCGCAAGGTCAGCCGTGTCGCTGAATTCCACTATCGTCAGCGGACGCCTTCCGGGATTGCCCTCTAAGATTTTGTCAGCCAGCGGCTTCTTTTTCTGCCCCGCGCCAATGCGGGCGCCGCCTCTGTTCGTACTGTCCTTCGCCATGTCGCACACCTCCCTCCGGCGAAAATAAAAAACAGGGCATATACCCCGTTTGAAACCGCGACTTTTTACGCGATACCCCACGCCCGTTCCACGGCGCAAAGGCTGTAGAGATTCTGACCGCCCCTCCGGTCGTAAGTAAGGATTATTTTCTCTGCCAGCGGCCGCCTTCGCGCGCGGTGATCTCCGAATGGCAGAAGGTACACAAAGCCATGAGGTTAGCCTCCGCATGGTTGCCGCCCTGAGAGAGCGGTTTGATGCGGTGGACTTCCTCGGCGGGCGTGAGCCTGCTGTCTTTCTGGCACTGTTCGCACAGGGGATGCGCCGCGATATAGCGGTCGCGGATGCGTTTCCATGTCCTGCCGTAGCGTTTTTTACTTGCGGGGTCACGGTCATATTTTTCGTATTGCTTATCAGCCAGCTTCTGATGTTCCGCGCAATATCTGCCGTCCGTCAGTTCGGGACAGCCGGGATAACTGCACGGTCGCTTTGGTTTCTTTGGCATACCTTCACCTCTGGGCATAACAAAAGCCATCGGAACGGTCTGCTCCAAAGGCTTCTGTCTCTTGACATTCTTTTGATGATATAAGTATAGCGCCGTGAAACGGAAAAAGCGTCCACAAAAAATCCACTCTTTATTTCCCATACAGCAAGAGGGGCAATCGAGTCAGCACCGCATCCTTTTTCTTGTACACCCACGAGCGTTCTATGTGCAGGCGGTCGCTGACATTTCCAATCACCTCAGTCTTGCTGATATCCTCTCGCAAGAAGAACTCCGTCAGGATAAACTGCTCGTCGTCGGTGAGCGCGTCCCACGCAGGACGGAACCACTCCATATACTCCAAAGCCCTGCGGTAACGCTCCTTGAGAACGTCAATCTCATCAAGGGAAGCCGCAGGCCTCGCTTCACCGGCGTGAGGGTCAGGAGTTCGCGGCATACCATCCGGAGTGGAGGAGCGTATCGCCGTCATGCGGGAACGCGCCTCCTCCAAGTCATCGGAGCTGTTTTCAATGATGTAGTCCATGCTGGCAAAGTCCTTCATGGCATCCACCGCCGCTGTTTTTTTATCAAGATATATCCAAGCTATCGTCATAAGGTTTTACCTCCAAGTTTTCAAGAATGACTTTGACATCCTCGGTGCTTGTCACTTTGAAGGCTTCGCCCTTGGCCGCTTTAATTTTCGTAATCGTGATTTCCTGTAGCTTTATCAGCTTGCCGGATGGTGTTTTCACCTCGCAGGTGACGAACCTGCCGCCGATGCAGCAGATGATATCCGGCAAACCAGCTGTGCTATACATCCCGCCGTGTTCTTTCCAGCAGAACGCCTGCGGCACAGTCTTAAGGTACCGCATGATTGCGGTCACAATGTCTTTCTCTGTCATGGGAGAACCCCTTTCAATTTTGACGGATTTGACAGGAAATCCACAATCCTTATATATTACTCTCTTTTTTTATACATATCTCTGTTCTGGTTATATGCGCAAGGAATAGGAGCGCGCTGTTGCTTTCCGCCCTGTACCTCTGTATTTCGGCTTTCGTGCGGTCGGTCTCGGAAAAGAGGTAGCTGTTCGCCATCAGCCGTTTCAAGCCTTCAAGTGCCCACATGAATATGCCGTCGCATTCCACCGCCAGTTTCTCTCGGAGATTCGGGTCGCGTTTCTTTGCCGGCACCGATTTTTCGAAACGGATGATAATGAGCCTGCGGTAGAAGCTATCCGAGCGTTCGCAATAGTTCAAATGGCTAGGTGGATGCCTCATCAGAGTGAAGAAGAATCGCTGAAAATCCTGAAGGGCTTTATTGAAGGGAAAAAGACCTTTGCCTTAGAGCATAACGGAAAAGCTATCGGTTCGCTTGGCATTGAGGAGTATAACGAAAAAGCAGTCCCAGAATTCGATGATATGGTTTGCCGCGAAATTGGGTATGTGATTTCAAAAGCCTACTGGGGTCAAGGGCTTATGCCGGAAGCTGTAAATGAGGTGATTAAGTATCTATTTGAGGACGTATGCCTTGATGCGATATTCTGCGGCAATTTTTTACAAAACAATCAATCTGCCAGAGTGAAGGAAAAGTGCGGATTTACCTTTTGTAAAATTATTGAGCATGAAACTCGATATGGTACTACAGAAGATTCAAATTATAGTTGTCTTCGCAGAACGGATTGGATTGTCAGAAAAATTTCGGAGCCCTAATTGGTCGATGAAAATCTGCCAGTAGTACAAAGTCTTCAAATTTTAGTTACCGAAGAAGATAAGTACGGGGTAGACATCGCCGCCATGAGCGATTTCTTTGATGGGTACATCCAACAGTTGACTTTCGATTTACGGAAAAATGCGGTCGTGGTTGATTTGGCTAATATTCCAGCGGCTGACCTCAGTATCATAAATGATGTAGTTCATCATATGGATGCTGTGCTTGATTCAGATTACAGCTATTTGCCTGACTTCGACCATCTGCCGAAAGATATAAAATCGAAACTGGACAAGGGAATTTATAAACTCGGAGAGTCACGTCAAGTGGACGGAAACTTGCGCCCGGTTATTCTCGATGAAAACGGAGTTAGAATTAAGGACATAACTCTCAAAGAAACGCTGAACAACCACGGCTCTGTTGAGACTACGCGAAGTGTGGTCAGCCAACTTTAAATGCGACAGTTGTTTGCCAAACTTGACAGCATACAAGAGTTGCAGAGTTATCAAATTGACAGAGATAGAGACAGGGACATAGTGACGCCATTTCTGAACGCAAGAGATAATATTCTTCGCGCACAAAATAGCGACTATATAGAGGTACAGCATGGGTATATTTCAAAAACTGTTTCTGAACTAACGAGTGCCATCAATGCAGTTTACACGGACATGGAAACGGCAACCAACCACCTTCAAAAGCTGACGCGATGGCCGATATTCCAGCGATTTGACCAAATCAAGAAATACATTGAGTTTTTGACCCGTGATGTACAGTTGTCAACGAAATTTGTCGGAGTACAGACACATTTACTTAACTATATCGGGGAGAGCAAAAGTGCGGGTTTGGAATTAGAACGTTATCGACACATCGTGCATAGCTTCTTTACCAGACCGATTGGTACGAGGAGAATCTCCGCTGCGATGCTCATTCATCAGTATTTCCCGTACAACGAGGAAAACCGCAATGCTTGGATAACAATATCCAAAGAGATAGGCACAAAGTTACATTCACGCATCGATTCATTAGAAAGCAAAAAAGTATTCTTAGTATTAGTGGAAGAAAACGAAGATGGCGAAAAAAAATGAGCAGGACGTAAAGAAGTGTTGGGTGTGTAAATCCATCCTCGTAGATGATGGTAAACTCGGCTTATGTCCGAAGTGTATTAATAAATATGGAAGCCCTGCCGCTGCTCTTGGACTTCTTGATCTTGGAATTGTTGGGAAACAACTCGTGAAAAATGGCGGCAAGATAGCTGAGGTATCTGCAAATGTAGTCAAACGGCTATGATGAATTATAGAACAAAACGCCAAAAGCCCGTGAGTGCCGATAAAATCAGCATTCACGGGCTTTTGGCGTTTTGTCCATAAGGCGCGTCCACATCCGTGTAAACCTCGACAAATTCCCAATCATCACAGTTTTGAATATAATTCGTGTAATAATCAACCTGCGCCTCGTAGCTCGTTTGTTGTTCCTCGTGGTCGGTTGAAACCCTCGCGTAGCCGGCCGTGTGCCGTTTTCGCTTCTCGTTAATCGGGGCGGAGGTGAAGCGGCTGATAGTCGCGGGTATCATGGTAACTTTCGCGTTGCTCATTTTTTCGCCCGCCTCCTGTTCTGTTCAATCGTGCGCTCACGCATAGATTGCCGCCGTTCTTCCGTCCACGTGTTCTCGTCCGAGTACCTCTCCCAAGATATCGTGGTTTCCGTGCCGTTGATAAAATGAAATGTCAGCGTCTTATCGTAGTTAACGATAATCGCGCGAACCCTCTCAGCAAAGACGGCTTGTAGTAAATTTTTGTTATCTTTGAGTCAGAGCGCGGATTCCATCGTTAAGCCCCGCGTTGTAGTAAAACCTTGTACTCTCGCCGTCCGCCAAGTGGTAGGCGTTTTCACAATCTCGGAGCAGTTGCGCGTGTTCCGTGCCTTTGAGCGCATTTTCCAGTTCTTGGTAGGTGTTTTTCAATGCCATATAAGCGTCTGCGGTTGCCTCATTTTCGTTTTCGCCGTGGTAGTTGACGCGTTCTGTAACAAAATCTTCTGTAGCTTTTTCCCGGTTTTCGTCCATAAATAATATCAGCCTCCTTTTTGTTTTGGCAGACTATATATCACTTATTTTTCCGCACAGTGCAAGTTATTTTTTAGTATTCTTAAAAATCTTCACGAGAACGCCGAGTTTTGTGCAATCCTCAATAACATATCGTTTGCCTGTTTTATTCCCGCAAGCACGAACAACGCCACCGGCACGGCGAGCGAATTACCGATTGCCTTGTATGCGGGGCTATCGCCATAGGGGTCAGCCAACCATTTTTTGAGTTGTTTGTCGGTCTTTTTCTTGCCAAGCTCCGCCCACGCATCGCGCCAATAGGCAATTTGCTCGGTACTCGGATTGGGAATGTCGATATCGGAGAGGTGACCATCCGGGAAACCTTGAATTTCAGATTTTTCTTTTGCGCGTAACTCGTCATAAGTCCCGCGAATTGTACGCTCTCCACGGTCAAGTTCGTCTATTACCTCTTCTGGCGCGTTTGCGGCGATGTATTTAGCGCGGTCGTAACTGGTCTTACCCATACCAATTTTCGCGGCAACAATCTCACGAGTTCGCCCGCCTGAACCCTACGCCCCAAGGGGCACAGGGTTGCTTTTACCTAAAAGCATACGTTCTTTAGCTTTCGCCGTTTCGATTTCCTCAATCAACCGAGCGTAGTCCATTTTTTCGGAATAAGTAAACGGCTCACGCTGTTCGTTTTCGGAAAACTCAATCTTTAACATAGCTTCCGCATCGGCGGCGGGTATGATATTGGCTTCAATCTCGGTTTCGCCGCAACCTGGCGAGGAGTTGATACGCTCCGCGACCTTTATCCTGCCGATTTAGGTTTTCATAGCCAACCCTCCATTTTGAGATAACGCTTGACAGTACTGCCAAATGCTGGTAAGGTTGCTTTATTTTATATTTAATCCTTTCGATAATGGTTAATTCAACGAAAAAGGCACAATGCTCCTTGGTTCTTAGAAGCATTGTGCCTTGAATTTTGTTTTTAGTATAAGTGAATATTGGTCTTTGTACTTTGTGTTTTGTATGCATTGTACGACAAGGAAAAAATCCCTCGCTCGATTGGATTGCCAACAGGGACTACCAACAAGTTGCAGTTTAGCGTACCACAAGAACCCAAATTTGTCAAGGACATTTTTCGATTTTTTCAATTTGAAAAAAATATAAGTTGACTTGTATAAAATCTTATGGCATACTATCTCGTATCAGCGAAACTTAAACAGATATTACGTCTTTGGATATTGCCTAATGATACGGAGTCAATATAGTCTACATTGTCAAATCTGTGAACATTGGCAATGCAGACAAAAGACGAAAGCTCCTTATTTGTGGGGGTTAATGACAGTCAGATATCCTACATTACCACGCCATCCTCAAGGCAATACACGCACGAATATCAAGTCTATCTATTTACCAGTTATGTTACGAAAATGACCGACGAAATATAAAAAAACGCAAAAGAGCCACCTTGTTCCGATTCCGAAAAATAAATCGGAACAAGGTGGCTCTTTTGACTTGCTATGTGCAAAATTCTATGGCATGATATAGATGCTTGGCAAATAAGTAGATAAGAAAGTTCGTGAATGTTACTTCCTTCACGAACCACGATTCAAGCTTTATGGCACGAATCATATTTAATTTCAAGTATTATATCACGAGAAATTTGTCTTGTCAAGCACTTTTTCCGAATATTTACAACTATTTTGGGAGCGTTAAGTGAGATTTTACGCAAAACCGAGAATAATATGTCGGATATGGTGGCGATTCAGTCTATAATATAAGCTATTCGTGGTCAAAATAGTTGTCAAAAGGAGAAGATTATTATGTCAAGACTCGGAAAAGGAATTTATAAACGCAGTGACAGACGGTATGAAGGGCGTTATCATAAAGGCCGCAAACCCGATGGTTCACTCCTCTATGGTCACGTTTACGCAAGAACGGCATCGGAGGTTCGCGAAAAACTTTCGCAAGTGGTGGTGATGCCAGAAGCTACGCCAACCGCAAAAGGCACGGTGGTCTCGGCACTTTGTGAGTATATATCAACCGTGAGGTTACGTCTCAAAGCGTCCACGCTTGCCGTCTATGAGCGTTACCTTGATAAATATATCAAACCCAATCTCGGCGATATGAAACTCGCCAAACTCACTCAAGCGAATGTTCAGGCGTTCGCGAACAAACTCATTGACGATGGACTGTCGGCACGAACTGTGTCGGCAGTCCTTTCTTTTATGCGGGCAGGGTTAAGCGAACAATCGCAGATTTTTACCGTCAAACTTCCAAAACATGTCCAACGCGATGCAGAACCATTGTCCTCTGACGAACAGAAACGTCTTGAAACCGTACTCGCCGATTCGGATGCGGTGAACAATGTCGGCATAACACTATGCCTTTATACGGGAATCCGAATCGGCGAGCTTTGCGGATTGACATGGGACGACGTTGATTTCGTCAAAGCAACGCTCCGCATTCGCCGCACAATGGAGCGTATTAAATGCGATGACGGCGGAGCTAAAACCGCTTTGACCGCGCTCGCGCCGAAAAGTGAAACGTCCGTCCGAAGCATACCATTACCGCAGTTTATGCTCAATATGCTTACAACTCACAAAGGAACAGCTATTGGCGAGTATGTGATTTCGCTGAAGAACAAGCCGATTGACCCGCGCACAATTCAGAAACGATTCAAAAAGGTACTTAAAGTTGCTGAAATTGACGATGTTAATTTCCACGCCGCCACTCGGCATACTTTCGCAACGCGAGCCTTGGAAAGCGGTATGGATGTGAAAACGTTGTCGGAAGTCCTTGGACACAGAAACGCGGCGTTCACGCTGAAACGTTACGCACACAGCGTTGATGGGCATAAACGGCAATGTATGGAGGCGGTCGCAGCGCGGCGTTTGTAACTCCGATTCGTAGTCAAAATCGTTGTCAGCGAACTGTGAAAACCGCACAAACACGGCGCAAACGAGGTAAAGTCCGTGAAGGAAGTAACATTCACGAACTTTTTTATCTACCAAGCATCATCGTTTTTGTTAAACTAAAATCTATGCATCAGGTTAGTATTCCTCTGCTATGATAAGGAGATTTATTGTTGTGAATAAAAAGTTGATTTCTCTTGTTCTAACTATATCGATGTGTATAATGTTAAATATATCAACAGTGTTGGCCTCTATGCAAGATTTGTACGTTTTAGGAGGGGCGGGTTCTGTTGGAGATGTCGTTGAGGCGACTGTAATTCTTGCTGAGAATACAGGTATTAACAGTGCTAATTTTACGCTCTCATATGATACAAGCAAGCTATCTTATATATCGGGTGAATTGGAAATAGAGATGGGCAACATTGACTTAGAATCTGACGGAATTGTTAATGTTGGTTTTTCGAGTGCGACAAAACTTAACGAATCGATAGTAGTGGCGAGAATACAATTTGAAATTATTTCTGATTATGGCAGTGAAGCGTACATCTCTATATATAATGTAAACGCGTCAAATGACACCGAAGATGTAACTCTTACAACTGACGACGGAGTTATTTTCATAGGCTCAAACAATGAAACGCCGCCTACATTGCCTGTTTCAGATATTCCAATACCCGCGCCGTCCGAGACCCCAACGATACCTATTGCGCCAATTGACATATCAACGAATCCGGTAATCGAAAATCTTATATCGCAGGTAGTGGACGTTGTTGGCGATTCTGTTGTGTTAGTTGTAGATTCGCCGAGCGCCATCAGTAAAGGAAAACTCGTAATGATTGACCCGACAAATAGTGAAGTAAAGGCTATAGTCGTTGATAATAGAACACTTGTACCCGCAAGGTTTTTATCTGAAAGTTTCGGTTGCACAGTAGACTGGAATGACAGCACAAAAACTATAACAATAATAACATCAAATAATCAAACCGTAACTATGATTTTGGGCAATGATTCTATGTATGTTGATGGCAATCAATATACATTTGATGTTCCCGCTCAGTCAATCGGAGGTCGTACATTTGTACCGCTTAGAACTTTTGTTGAAAACGCGTTAGGCAAATCAGTGTATTATAATTTGGGACTGATAGTTGTTTCTAATGCTCCGATACCTCCTAATACGCCGCAAGGATTTGTATTAACAAGCAACACTTTCGCCAATCAAGTTGTTATAGGATTAAAAGCCGCGTTTGACGCTTCTTTTTCGATAGATTATTAAACATATGTAATTCGGTATATGAGGGATAACAATGTCTAAGTACTTAATGGTCGTCGACGCGAATCTTAATTTGACAACCAAAGAGTTGACAGACGACAAGGTTATGACTTTCGGTTCATCGGTTAACAATAATATAGTATTGGAATCAAACTTCATTTCGAAAAAACACGGATACATAAAAACGCATAATAATAAATGCCTCCTATACTTGGATACCAGTGCTGGTTTTACGTCCATTAACGATGCTAATGTTTCTTCGCAGGATAACGATTCGGGGGCAACGGAATTAAAAAACGGAACTGTTATAAAAATAGGTTCTGACGTTGAAAATATTATTATGATTTACGCGAGTCCCTTTATAAACTGTTTCGCATATAGCATTGCCGATAAAAATCGAATTACTATAGGACGCAGTTCGGATTGCGATATAGTGCTTAGTTCCCCGGTTGTAGGGCGAAGTCACGCTATAATTTCATATAACTCTGATACGGAAGAGTTTTCGATAACGGATAGTGACAGTAGGTGCGGTACGTTTGTGAATTGGCGTAGGATAAATGAACCCTGTATCTTGCGCGAAAAGGATATTATTCATATTGCGAACTGCTTACTTGTCTTTACGTCAAAAAATATCATTAACACAGATATAATCACAAAAACACAAGGAAAAGCAGAAATCCAGATAATCTTAAAAGCGGTCGGTCTAACCAGAAAAATAAAAAATAAATTGATTTTAGAAAATGTGAACTTATCAATCGGTCGAGGCGAATTAATAGCTATTATCGGCGGATTCGGTTCTGGCAAATCTACGATTATGAACGCCCTATGCGGTTTTGAAATGGCGGACGAAGGAACTGTCTATTTAAATGATATAAATCTATATAAGCATTACAATTTAATGAAAAATCTGATTGGGTACGTTCCCCAACAAGACGTATTGTTTGAAAACTTGACCGTTCGCGATATGTTATATTACTCCGCTAAATTACGTTTACCTCGGGACACTTCAAATAAAACCGTTGAGGAAACCATAGATAAAGCGTTGCGCCGAGTAAAACTGGATGAGAAGAAGGATTCCTTGATAAAAGGTTTAAGCGGAGGACAAAAGAAGAGCGTAAGTATAGCCTTAGAGTTAATGTCGCAACAAAATTTGTTATTTTTAGACGAACCGACTTCTCCGTTAGATCCTGGGAGTGCAGAAAGCTTGATGCGGATTCTGAAAAATTTAACGATTGAAACTGAAAGCGCGCGAACGATACTTCTTATCACTCACAGACCAGGCGACATACGTTTTTGCGATAAGGTTATTTTAATGGGCAAAGGTGGCAGATTGTCCTTCTATGGCACACCGGAGAAGATGTTATCTGTATTTAAGTTTAGCGATTATGAAAAAATCTCAGGGATTGATTTAAATAAAAGCCTGTATGCTAAAGTTGAGGAAGATTATTACAAATCGCGGGAAATAAACTATAATATATCACCTAAAATTGAAGATGCGAAAGATTTCGTAAACCATTCGGAAGTTCCGCCTTTTGCAAGTCAACTCAAGACATTGAGCGCACGTTATTTGAAGTTGCTGAAGAATACGACACCTCGCTTGCTTACAGTGTTGCTTACACCTATTTTAATTTCGGGGCTGTTATGGGTTGTATTTAGAGAAACAGACGGCGCGGGCGCGGTATTTCACGTTTACGACCGCACAAAGACGTTTTTGTTTTCCTTGGCTTGCTGTTGCAATTATATAGGGTTAGGGAACGCCATAAATGAAATATGTGAAGAACGAACGGCATTAAAAAGGGAATATATAGCGGGACTTAATTTACCCGCGTATGTATTGTCTAAGTTGCTTATACAGTTTATTGTCGCCGTTTCTCAGAGTCTTATACTAACGGGTATGTTCGCGTATTTCATAGGCTTACCCGATAGCGGTTGCTTGTTTGATAACGCGTTCTTAGAGTTTTTCGCGACAATATCGTTATCGACGTTAGCGACAGGAGCGTTATGTCTTGTTGTTTCGTCGGTAGTTAAAGGCGTTAAACAAGCAACTGGCGTTGCCGTACCTATCTTGGTGATGCAATTTTTGCTCTCTGACTCTCTCATTAAACTAAGCGGATTCGCGAGTAAAATATCGTACTTTACGATAAGTCACTGGTCGGTGTTGCAATTAGAATTAATATCAAACATAAGCGCGTTGACACCCATACCCGAAGAAGTCAGTAAAAACGACATAATAAAAAATTTTGCTTATCTGTTCGCTTTTATAGTAGTATTTACGATTATGAACATTTTTATACTGTTTAGGGTAAAAAAGGATTCAAGGTAAATTACACGGAGGTAATCAAATTGGACAATCAAAAAAGTCTAATCGGTCAAGAAATACAAGGATACACGGTGATAAAAGAGTTGGGCAGCGGCGGGTACGGCACTGTTTATTTAGCGGAAAAAACAGACGTGGACGGGCAAAAGTACAAAACAGCAATAAAACACATTTCTATACCAAACGAAGCTCTTGCCGAAGAACTATCCCAAAAATTCGGCGACGACACTGTTTCGATAGAACAGAAATTAAGGCAAATTGTAAACGATATTAAATCCGAAGTAGACACTCTGCTCGAACTCAGCAAACAGGACAACCGATATATCGTGTCGTATTCCGATCACGAGATAAAAACCACCGAATACCCCTTGCGGTTTGAGGTGTTTATCCGTATGGAGTCTTTACTTCCATTCAACGAGTATGTTCAAAAAAACGGACTCACTTTAGAAAAGGCATTTAAACTTGGGATTAACATATGTGAAGCCTTAGAGTTGTGCCACAAAAGCAAAATTATTCACCGCGATGTGAAAGAAGCTAATATTTTTTTGAGCGGGAACGGGAATTTCAAATTGGGAGATTTCGGCGTGGCGAAAAAATCTTTGGACAACGCGGAAATTGGTACTGTTACCGCAAAAACAATGATTGGTTCTCCGCTGTATATGGCACCCGAAATTTTTCAAGGACAAAACTACGATGAAACAATTGATATTTATTCACTTGGCTTTACTTTGTACAGGTTGTTTAATAACCGTAAAAATCCGCCTTCATTTTCCTCGGTCACAGCACCAAAAGATGAAGCCGACAGCTTTATGTCAAGCGAATTAGGTCAAATCATTATGAAGGCTTGTAGGGTTCGAGAGGGAAGATACAACACCGCGGAGGATTTTAAGGCTCAACTCAAAAAATACCTCGAAACACTTTCTGACGAGGAAAAGTCAAGAGTCCTTATCAATCCGACGAAATCAGCAGAGCCGCCGAGCGGGCGGAACAATAAACCGATTGAAAAAACAACCAAACATCCCCTTCCTATAAAGTCCAAAATCATAGGGAGCGTGGCGCTTGTCGCGGTTTTGGCTTTGATAATAGGCGGAAGCATACTAAAAAGCCATTTGGATAATCCCATAACAAAATTCAAGAACGCGATAGCGGCAGGCGATTACAAAAAAGCGAAAAGCCTTCTGGACGACGATATACGCGACAACTCAAAAAAGAAAGCGGAAGCCGCTACATATCTGTCCAATCAGGCAAAAGCCGTTACGGATAAGTATCTTCAGGACAACGGAAATTACGACGATACGCTTGCCAAACTGACGGAATACGAGAAGTTAAACATTATATCAAAATCCGATTTCGAGGGATATCTGTCACAGGTCAATGAGATAAAAACCTCGCAAAGCGCGTATGAAGCCGCTCAGGATATGATAAAAAACAAAGACTATGTTGGAACTATTGATAATCTTCGCAAAGTCGTACAAAAAGACGGCAATTACACCGATGCGCAATCACAACTGGTTAAAGTCGTTTCTGATTACAAAAAGAGCGTTTTTGATACGTTGACGCAGTATGACGACACAAAGGAATACGATAAAGCCATATCCGAACTGGAACGCGCGCTGAAAGTCGTTCCGAATGACGCTGACATTTTGGCGAAAATAGACGGTTACAAAGATACTATCGCGAAAGAGCAACAAAGCGCGGTTGACGCTATCATCAAAGAAGCCGACGCTTTAGTTGCCGCAAGCAACGATTACGAAGGCGCGGTCAAAAAGCTAAAAGAAGGGCAGAGAAAATACGCGGGAAACGAAGCGTTGAAAACCGCTGTCGACAACACGAACAAAGGTTGGGTTACGTTTGTGCTTGCAGCCGCCGGTGACTTTGCAAATAACGGGGAGTACGAAGACGCGGTCAGGTTGTTGGAAAACTGGGAGGATTTAAACGGCAAAAATGCCGAAATAACAGCAAAAATAAACGAATATACCGAGTTTCTGCCTGTAGATATAACCACAGTTAAAGTATCTGCTTCAGGTGGCTTTTCATTAAAGGATACACTATACGATTCAGTGCAAAACTTGTACAGGAACGCTTATTCTACAAATTCATCAAACTACGTTGTAGGTGAATACGACCTTGAGTTCTATGTAAACGGAAATTACAAAAGATTTACAGGTAAACTGGCTTGTCACGAAAAATACGACTCTGACGTACCGGACCAAGTTGTTAGGATATATGCTGATGATCAGCTTATCTATACTTCTAAAGGTATAAATTATAAAACAAAACCGTTTGAATTTGATGTGGACATTAGTGACGCTCAATATATTATAATTAAAACTAAAATACCAGTCTTTAACAATGATATTATATTTGCCGACGGAAAACTATACAAAAAATAAACAGGAGGAAATACAATGGCTATATGTTTGGAATGCGGGACGGAATATCCCGACGACACAACGCACGTTTGCCCGATAGACCAACCGACCTCCGAGAATTCACAGCAGTCCTACGCACAGTCTCAAATCAACGCCAAAGTAGATGTCGCGGTGCAAAAAACAACAATACTGCTCGGCAGTTGCTTTGAGTTTTTCAAAAAGTTTATCAAACAACCTGTTACGACAATGAACCAACACAGCATAAAAATAAGCGAGGCGGCGTTTTTTGCCGCCCTCCAACCGATAATGCTGTTTATCCTAATAGCTGTTATCGGCGACCGCGTAAAATCAACCTTTTGGATTATAAGCGCGTACATCGGATATGTTTTTAACGAAATCGGATTCTCGCTTTTTATCAAAACTATAATCTTTTGCGCCGTAGGATTGTTTATCTTGCTCTTAATCAAGGTAATATTCGGCAAAGTGATTTTCAAGGGTGTCCTTGACGCGAAAAAGCTATTCACGCTGACGGTAGTATCGCAAATACCGTTCACTATCACTCTCGTCGCGTCGATTATACTTATGTTTATTTCGGTAAAGGCGGTTTTGTTGGCGTTGGTTTTAGGTTTTGTATCATGTATAGTAATCGGTACGTTCGTATTTGTCGCCGTGTTTAAAATCGCGCTTGATAAATGCGTGTACTGCTCTATATTCACATACTCAATACAAGCGGCGGTCTTGTATGCCTTGCTCCAAAGCATAATCTGATTTAGAAGGAGAAATTATTATATGCGTAAGATTAGAAGTATTTTGCTTTTACTCGCAACACTCTTTGCTCTAACGGCTTGCGGCGGGGGTGCGGTTACTCTTGACGGCGAGTATTCCGGTTCGGGTACTATACAATTTTCCGGTAAAAAAGAAATAAAAATGCAGTCCTCTTTGGCGGAAATAATCAACGATACTTGGCGTACAGGCACATATAAGATTGACAAAGCAAATGTGATGACTGTTAAACTTACTGGCGGCGGTAAAAAAGAGGTATTGGTTTATAAATTTTCGCAAGACGGAGATTCAATATTTTTAGATTCCGCCGAGTACGTCAAAAAAGGCGGGAAATCGGTTGCACAACGAAAACGCGATGACGAAATAGCTGCCGCCGAAGCTGAAAAGGCAAGAGCGGAAGCGGAAAAAGTGAGAGCTGAAAAAGAAGCTTCCGATAAATTGGAAAAAGAGTTTGCGGCGATAAAATTGCCTTTGAACGGATATAATCAAGCCGACAAAGATGACATTTTGACCGGATACAATGTTGATACTTATAATGACAGCAACACGAACGCTAAAACTGTCGTTAAAGGTAACGGCGAAGTTGCCGTACTTAACGCTAATTACAAATACGTTTCAAACAAGTACACCTACGAGTATGAGGAAACTCAAACACTTTTAGATAATGTTCGTTCTATATACTCTTCCAACGGTTATTCTGATTCTATGTACTTTGTAAAAAATAACGGTGAACTGTGGGCTAAAGGCAAAAACACCCATGGAAAACTGGGAGACAATACTGGCGTTGACAAGGATACCGCTGTAAAAGTTACAGACAATGTAGAACGTGTATATATTTTTAACGATACAGTTTATGCCGTTAAAACCGACAACTCTTTGTGGGCTTGGGGGCAAAACGCTAAAAAGTTTATCAATCCCGAACTGACAAGCGACGTGTACGCTCCTGAAAAAATTATGGATAACGTATATGACATAAAAGTATTTAACGATATGATGTTTTTCATACAGGTTGACGGTAAACTTTGGCTTTCCGCAACATATACGCGCAAATTCGGAGACATAACTTTGCAAAATGCACCTACTTGGATTATGAATAATGTCGCGGATATGTATATGGCAGGCAATATGGCTTCATCTAACGGTGCGGCAATTTATATCTTAGACGGCGATAGAACTTTACGGAAACTTGATATAAAACATAATGGCGATGATAATAATATTGCGGCGGAAACTAAGCTTTTTGACAAAGTTTCAGAATTCAAAGTATTCGGCGGAGACAGCTTTTACGTTGTTTTAGATAACGGCGAATATTGGGGTTGGGGCAAAAACTCGGATTCAAGATTGGGCGACAGCACAAAGATAGACCGCGACACTCCGGTTAAAATAGCGGACAATGTACGCACGGCATCCGCTTATACTATGCTTAAAACAGACAATACGCTTTGGAAATGGTCAAGCAAAGAGGTAGACCCTCAAAAAATCGCGGATAATGTTCAATACCTTACCAAATATAATTACTATATTGATACAAATCACGCGTTATGGCAAACATACAAAGGAGATACTATCCAAATAACAGACACGGTGAAGGTACAGTAGTTTTGGATTTCAGGACTCCGCCACACTCAGCAAAGAATACTGCATGGACTTCGTGGCACTCCTGTAACTCCTTTGAAATATCGACACATATACGCCTTTATACGAGGAGATACAAATTATGAAGATAAGACAAATTGTCGTGGCGACCGTGATACTGGTGCTTATGGTTTCTTGTATGAAAGAACCGAATACGCAACCAGACAAACAGAGCTCGAGTTTGGAGGAAACGAATACGGCAGTCGCCACGGAATCTAACCTTCCTGAACCCTCCAAAGAAACAAAAGAAACAACTGAAGATACAGACGCCCCCTTTCCCGAAATTTTGGTTTTTGAAAACAAAGGTTTAACAAATGAGGATCTTGTTCGAATCGTTGAAGAAAATCCAGATGCGGTCGGCATTAACTTAGGGAGCAACCAAATAACTGACATAACGCCGCTCGGCAAACTTACTAAACTCAACAAACTTGACCTGTCAGGTTAAGTTTGTTGAGTTTAGTAAGTTTAGCGAGTGATGTTATATCACTTATCTGATTCCTGGGCAAACTTACTAAACTCAACAAACTTGACCTGACAGGAAACCAGATAACCGACATAACAGTTCTTGGCGAACTTACTAACCTCAGAGAGCTTCGTTTGCCCAGGAATCAGATAAGTGATATAACATCACTCGCTAAACTTACTAAACTCAACAAACTTAACCTGACAGGAAACCAGATAACCGACATAACGCCGCTTGGCAAACTTACTGAACTTAATACACTTGACTTGAGTTTTAATCAAATAACCGATATAGCGTCACTTCGCGGACTTAAAAACCTTGAAAATCTTGTAATTAGTAGTAACGCGAATTGGCAAAATACGCAAAAATACAATCAAATAACGGATATATCTCCTTTAAGCGAACTTACAAAACTTACCAGCCTTACGATTAGCAGCAGTCCGATAACTGATATAACGCCGCTAAAAGGTCTTAAAAACCTTGTCGAGCTTGTGATAAATGCTACTAATGTAACTGATATAACACCGCTTAGCGGTCTTACGAACCTTAAGAGCCTTGAGATTGCAAATTTCGGCAACGCTCAGGTTGAGAGCATCGGAAATGGTTTGTTAAGTGATTTAACACCCTTAGCAGAACTTAAGAACCTCAATGCACTTATTTTAGTAAATAACCAAATAAGCGACATATCACCTCTCGGCGGGCTTACAAATCTTACCTATCTTGATTTGGTTGGAAACAAGATAACTGATATAACCCCGCTTAGCAATCTTGTTAAACTTCGTCATCTTAACATAGCCTATAATCCAATATCTGATTTCTCCCCGATTCGTTCTTTGCCAAACTATATGGGTATTTGGGAAGAAACACCAACTCCGGGATGATATAGCGAAAAATTACCGAAAAATTCCTATATATACACATTTTAGCAATATTCACTAAAGGAGGTTTTCAAGTTATGATTTGCAAGAACACATTTTATAAGGTACTCGTTTTTTTGCTTATGGCGACGCTGGCACTTGCTATGTTGTCGGTCGTTTCGCCTCTAAATGTATTCGCTGAGGAAAGAGGTCCCTCGGGAAGCGGAAGCGCCACTCTCAACGGCACGACCGTTTCCGTATCGGCTACCGTACTGACTACGGGAAATGTATCAAGTATCGGGGTTACAAAAATAGAGTGGAGAATAAATGGGGCTATTTCCTCGTCTACAAATCCCAATGGGTGGAAAAGCGGAAGTAAAATAGAAAAGACAATTAACGTGACACCTGCGGATTTATATGCTGTATACGTAAGATTTTATACTGATTGGTATAGTCCTGATTCGGATTATGATAATCAGCGTTCGTCTTGGTATGCTTGCGCAGGGTCTCCGATAAAGCCCGTAAACCCTACACCTCCGACATTCACGCTTCCGCCGACCAGCGCAAATGTCGCTAATGGTACTTACACGATAGAAACGACTCTAACTTCGGGCAAAGTTGTAGGTATGTACAACGGTGATAGAACAGACGGCACTAAGGCTATTTTGTACAGCAAAAACAATAATAGCACCTACCAACAGTTTACGCTCACAAGATTGTCTGACAATACTTACAAGATTATAGCCGTACACAGCGGAAAGGCTTTGAGCGTTGATTCCGGCAGTAATTCGCAAGGCGCTGATGTTGTTCAGTTAGATTTTAATAACAACCTGACATATATGCACTGGTACATTGTGTCCGCCGGCAACGGAAATTATTCCTTTGTGAATAAGGTTTCCGGTATGTATCTTGATGTCAGCGGCGCAAATACAGCCAATGGCACTCGTATTCAACAGTACGCCGGTAACGGAACTTCCGCCCAAATCTTCAAATTGGTTTCAGTAACTCCTTCGCTTCCGTCAACCAGCGCAGATGTAAGCAATGGCACATATACAATCGAAACAACTCTAACTTCCGATAAAGTCATAGATATTTATAACGCTGATAAGATAAACAACGCTAACGCTATTTTGTACAGCAAAACTAACAGCGCTAATCAACAATTTACGTTTACAAGGTTATCCGATAATACCTACAAAATTGTAGCCGTACACAGCGGAATGGCTTTGAATACTTCCGGCAGCGCAATAGAGGGAATAGATGTTGTTCAATCCACTTTTAATGAAAGTGAGTCATACATGCATTGGTACGTTGTGTCCGCCGGCAACGGAAATTATTCCTTTGTGAATAAAAACTCAGGAATGTATTTTGATGTCAGCAACGCGAGTACGGCTAATGGCACTCGCATTCAACAATACGCAGGTAATGGTACTCCCGCCCAAATCTTCAAATTGGTTTCAGTACCAACCTCTCTTATTCCGTCAACCAGCGCAAATGTAAATAATGGCACTTACACAATCGAAACAACTCTAACTTCTGATAAAGTCATAGATATTTATAACGCTAATACTGCAAGCAGGACTGCGGCTATTTTGTACAGCAAAGACGCTAACAGCACCAACCAACAGTTTACACTTACGAGGCTATCTGATAATACCTATAAAATTGCAGCCGTACACAGCGGCAATGTTTTGAGTGTCGATTCTGGTAGCACTGCGGACGGCGCGAGCGTTGTTCAATCAACTTTTAAGGAAAGTTTGGACTATATGCATTGGTATATTGTGTCCGTTGGTAACGGAAACTATTCCTTTGTAAATAAAAACTCCGGAAAGTATCTTGATGTTAGAGGCGGAAACACAACTAATAATACGCGTATCCAACAGTATACAGGCAATGGCACTTCCGCTCAAATTTTCAAACTGGTTCCGGTATCAACTGTTCCAACAATTAACTCGTTTAGCGTAAATAAGAATTCATACACCTCCGGTGAAACTGTGACAGCAACAGGCAATGTGTCAAACTATGGCAGTTGGAAAATCGTGTGGCTTAACAATGGCTCTCCGTCTGATACGATGACACAGTCTAATAGCAATAAGTCTATTTCAGGAAGCGGGACGGTTAACAGCAGAAATTATAACGGACTAAGGCTTTATATTTATCCGCAAGCTAACTATATCGGCACGGCGGTGACAAAAGACGCGGCATTTACGGTAAGTCAATCGTCAACATCTCCCCCGCCTACAACACCGAGTACGCCGACAATTAGCTCCTTCAGCACAAACAAGAAATCATACACCACTGGTGATACTGTAACCGCAACAGGAAACGCGTCAAACTATGGTAGTTGGAAAATTACATGGCTTAACAATGGCTCTCCTGCCGATGCGATGATACAGTCCAGTAGCAACAAACCTATTGCGGGAAATGGGACGGTTAATAGCACAAATTATAATGGCATAAGGCTTTATGTTTACCCGCAAGCCAACTACGGCGGCACGGCGGTAATAAAAGACGCGTTATTTACAGTAAGTCAACCTTCAACACCGTCAACACCGTCAACACCAAATGCCATAACGCCACCAACGATTTATGGATTTTACAATGACAAACAAGTACCAGCTGGTCAAGATTTGACATTAACTGGTACCTACTATAATGGTACACAGGCTGTAAGAGTCAAACTCCGCAGAACCTCTCCGAATGAAACCAATCAACGACTTAACGAAATTGCCAACGCGGGCAATGGTTCTTGGTCGTACACAATACCTGCCAGATTGTTGGAAGCCGGCACATATAACCTTTCCGTGTGCGCCGCAAGGGACGCAAATGATTACGCCCATAATAATTGGATTACAAGCGACCACAGCGATACAACTGTTAGCATTACGGTCGCGGAAAACACGGCGATCAACACTATGACCAATGTGCTTTATGGCATCAGCACTTCCTCTTCAAATATAACTTGCGGGTTTGACAAATACACTACAACATCTGGAAGACATGAAGGTATAGATTTTTTCTATGGCATAGGCAAATCAGTTTATTCCTTGATTGATGGTCAAGTTATACGGGTAACTACTGGTTCGACAGGAAGTAGTGGTCTTTCCACAATTGCTATATATGATGCATCTTCAAATAAAACAGTCATTTACCTGCACACTTCTCCGTCAGTATCCGTTGGTGATAGTGTTTCGCGCGGACAGAAAATTGCTACCGAATCATGGAGAGGGGTTTCTACTTCAAGTTCTGCTCATACACATATTGAAGTTGTAAAGGGTTATTCAACAGCGGCAAAAAAGAGTGTAGACGACCCAATTCTTGAAAACGAAAACCCAACCCCGTACTGGCAGTCTAAGGGCTATCGAGTATACTAATCAATGTCGTCAGTTTCGGCAAAATACTACAATTGAACCTTATAATTAAGCCCCTATACTTTATAATTTTCCATCGGCGAAGTGCAAGGGGTGTGCGTCACGACCCGCCGACCGAAACTGGCAAGGATAATGAGTGATTCACACGTAACAATAATCGTGGTTTCCGTGGTCGAGCAAAGCCCAAGGAAGCCACGATTTTGTGAGCTTTTGGCGTATATTGAGGATTGCACACGAAAAATGTATTTGTATCAAATAAGGGATTATTATTTCGGTGATAATCCCGCCGAACAAGTCGGAGGGGAAGTCCTTCAAAACCCTAAGCGTGTCGCCGTGTATGATTCGAGTTCCTGTAAAATCCTTGTCAATTCCATAATCCATAGTGCAATCCTCTCCATTTCTGTAATAAAAAAAGAGCGAGTCTATAATTCAGACTCGCTCTTTCCGCGTTGTTTTTGTGTCTTTTGGTCTTGTTGCTTTTCGTTAGCGTCTCGCAAGTTGGCAAGTTTTTCCTTTGTCCATTGCGGTAAACTGTTCTCGTCAACTACCCCCAAAATACTGCCGCGTTCAAAACGTGTATCTTTGCCCTCGTACAGATTTTTGCAATACACGGTTCTGC
>BNUF01000016.1 GCA_025997155.1 Clostridia bacterium | reverse complement strand
TTCACCTGACCTTAATCCGATTGAAAAATTGTGGGCAAATGTTAAAAGAAGATTGAGATTTCATATGCACAAATTTGATTCTTTTTGGGATGCGTTGGCTAACGCTTTTAAATAGCCTCGACTATACCTATGCTGTTCTCCGCGACGTTATCTTTTGTAACGCGCCCCGCGTCGTGGGTTATGATTACGGGCTTGCCTTTGTATGTCGCAAGACTTTTCTCGTCAAAGACGTGTTCCTGCAAGCGGAGTTCCTTGCGGACGCTTCCGTCGGGATTATGGTACTCGAAAATTCCGCAAGACGTAACAACGGGGTTATCAACAAGATAACCCTCATCAGTATAGTGCGCTTTTTCAAGCGGGATAGCGTCAAGCCTTGTAACTCTCGTCAGCTTCGGTGCTTTTGCCATTTATCAACCCACCTCCTCCGCGATTTTCGGACTTTCGCCGCTTACCATTGCCGTTATTGCAATGACGATGTTCTGAATATGCGGCAACTCGTCGCGGCGGTTGTCCGTGTAGATTGCTTTCATTTCGTCGCTCTCGCTTTCTATCAGCTTCTGCGTGTAGTCGGCAATGGCTTCCAGTTCTTTTATGCCCGACGTACACGCCAACAGGATTTCGTTTTCATACTTGGGTATCATTTCGCTTCTCCTTTCTCCCACGGCAATACTACCGTATCAAGGTCGAACACAGGAAGCGCGACACAGCGGCATTGATAATACTCGCCGGGGTTTGCGTAGCCTGTGGAAACTCTGCCTTTGCTTTTGGTGTCGTACCATTGCTCCGCGCCAACAGCAAACATAAATCGCTTGCCGTTCAGCGATTTATGACAAGCCCGTGTTCTGCCGTCATTAACCGCCCGCCAAACATATTCGGTCACGCCCGCGTCATTCATCTGCTCCTGTGAGATTTGAGCGTTCAGCTTTGCCATTTGGCCGCGGGCTATTAACTGGGCGTGTTCCTTTGATATTTGGTAGGCTTCTTGTATCTGCTCGGCAATGGTTGGCTGTTTGCTGTGGAGCGTGACCGTTGTCACCGTGCCGTCTTTAAGTTTGCGCTGAACGGCAAAATCCCGCTTGACTGCCGGAATACCGTTTAAGTAGCCCTGCTTCACGATGTTACGCATACTAACAATGGTTTCATTTGGTATTGCCTTGATTTTGGCGACGTTATCCGCAATCCACGAATCAAACAGCCGCTGAAACTTCGCGCCGTTGTAGTAGTCCTCCATAATATCAATGCCGAGCGTATTCTTAACGACGCGCTTCCACTCTTTGACCGTCAGTTTGCGCGTGAGGTTCGATAACTTTTCAATCCTGCTTGCCACGTTGAAATTGTTTTGCCGTTTCTCAAAGTCAGCAAGCACTTCCGCGAACAACCTTTCAAGTTTTATGTTAGTCGCCGCAATTACCGCCACGCTGTGAGTTACAGGCGGGGTGTCTAAATTTGCAACTTGTGCATATATTTCTTTTTGACCACGCAACTTAGCTAATATTGCACGATGATTTCCGTCCTTAATAACATATTGTCCATTGACTATATTAACTTCTATTGGACTTGTAATATCTAATACTCCCGCGTTTATCAAATCTACAACGTGGTCTTCGTCCACACCACGTTGTGCAGTTGCTAATTCGGACAGAGGTATCATACGTTTCTCTGCTTTCAGTGCATCAAAGGGGACAGCCCTTACCTTGTCTTGTGTTTCCTTGCCCACAAAAGGAATTACTCCTTTTATACGTCCGTCTTCGTCCGCAATCGCATTTGCTTTAGCAATCAATTCTTTATTACTAATTTGTGAATCATTGTCTGCCATGTCCATAATAAAACCGCTTCGCTCATAGTCTTCAAGCGTTGCGCGGATTTTCGGCAGATAGGTTTTGAGCGTGTTCGAGAACAACGACATATACGAGTTTGTCAGCCGGGCGTACTCACGTTCAAGGTTTTCCGGGTAATGAGTCACGACCTTACTCGTCAGTAACCGCTTCCGTCCGAATTTCTTCTTTACCGCTTCCTGCGTCGCCTGTTGCATTGATTGAGCGTCCATTCGCTGTCCTCCTTTCAGACAAAAGAAAAACGCCGCGCCGTGTGGCGTGACGTTTCATTATCGTGTTTGTTTTTATATCTATGTTATAAGCGAGTTGAGGTTAAATCCCTTTGCACTTTGGGCTTCCCTTTTCATAACCTCATCGGTTGCAAGGAATTTAAGCCCGTCGAGCGTGAGTTTCGGTCGCGTGATAAATAGGTCAATACGCCAATCTACCGCTTCCCGCAATTCAACGCCTTTGACATACTTCGCGTCAATTATCATTTCAAGCGCGTTCAAAAACTCGTTCTTTGTGACATCAAAATGCTTTTCGGAAAACGCACTTGCGTCAAACTCGTCTTTGTCTGCCGTCAATTCAATAAAGCGGAGTATTCGATAAATCAGCGTAAACTTTTCCATTGCTGTGACCTCCTTACTGTTTATCTGTTAAGAAATGCTATCAGTCCTGTTTTATCAGTTTCGGTGAGCGTTCCTATTGACTTTGTGCAAACACTCTGTTCAATGTACCGCGCCTTAACCGTATCTACATAAGACTGTTTCAGCAATCCTGCCTGTTTCCAGTCTTTGAGCGGATAATACTTAGAACGTATATATTCGCTTTTGCCGCCGTACTGCGATGTGACGTTGTAGACAACCGCAAGACCGTCATCAATATCCACGACAAGCACGGGGCGTTCTTTGCCACCTTTGTCTTCGTCAAACGACATATAGGCAAGGTAAATATCGAAAATGTTCATCAACCATTTACCGCGAAATCGTAAAGGTCGGGGTCTTTGTCCTTGTCCACGATTATCTGCCCTTTCTCATTTGTTTTGAGTACGTCCTTCGGATAGTTTTTACCGCGTACCGCCGCCCGAAGTTGGTCTTCAAGCGAAATGACAGGCGCGGGAGTAAACGGCAGACGGTTCTCATTGATTATCTGCCGATAGAACATCTCAATAGCGGTCGTATGGTCAATACCCATACGAGTAAGCAACGCCCCTGCGCGTTCTTTTATTCCCGCGTCAATGCGGACGTTAAGGTTTGACTTGACTATGGTATTCATAACAGCACCTCATTCATATTATTCTATGTTGCTATTATACCATAGTTTCACGCTGTTGTCCAGTGTTTGTCGTTATATTTTCGTAATTATTTTCGCCGCCCTGTTCTTCCTCGCTTTCGGCTTCTTCAACTTGCTCCTGTTCAAGCGGTTCATCTTCCCACCCGCTCATAAGGTCAGCTTCCGGCAAGTCATCAAGAAGTTTTTCAATCTCGAACTCACCATTGTTCGCAAGTCCTTTTCGTATCTCCGACGGGTCAATCGCACCCATATCAATATACATCTGTGCGGTCTGCGCTTTTGTGAGCGAAGTAGCCGCCCGTGTCTGCTCTACTATCGCTTGTTCGGTTTCGGACAGACTCCACAACTGCTTGAACTTCAACTTAACCAACGGTCGTTCATCTACGTCGCCTGTTGCAAGCGCAGCGCGGAAAATAATGTCGGACAGCATTTTCAGATTGCCGTACAGCATTATCTTCTGAATACGCTCGACAAGGTTGTAGTAGTTTTCAAGGTCGCCCACGCCTGTTGCGTTCATTCCCGCCGGAGAACGACCGAACAGGACTGTCTGCGGTATACTCGTGACTGCGGAGAGCATATTGCACGTTGTGTCGATTATGTCCTTAACCCCGCTGAACGGTATGGACTTAAAATCATAATTCTCGCCGTCGGAGTCAATCGCTATGCTACTTAGTATACCACGCGCCTTATCTATCAGCGCAAGGCGTTTCAAAACTTTGTCCTCGCCGTCTTCGGTAGACAACAGTTGCGCCAAACCTTTCATTGAGTAAATGGCTTGAACGGAACGGTCGAGTAACTTCACGCCTAAACCGTGGGCGGTGGAACATTCCTGCAATTCCCGTTTTATGCGGAGGTATTCGGGCAAGCCCCAAAAGCGGTACTGTGGATTGACAGTATACTCCGGGAGCGTTCCGTTCTTGAATACAAGACATCTGCTTGCGTGAACGCGGAAGTAACCGCTGTAACTGCTCACCGAATAATACTGCGGTTCGCCGTATAACGCCGCTTCCCAGTCCGCCTGAACGATTGCCCGCTCATATACGCGAATTTCGTCTATGCCCTGTATCGCGTTACGGTTCAGCGGTTCGTCTATCCCGCCGCCGTCATTGATGAACATTACGATAATCGCGCCGCCGTATAACCGCGCCCACTTGATAGCCGTCGCCGCTTTTTGCTCCCAATCGAGAGCGTCAAGCGCGTCGGCGAGAAGTTCCTCCGCTTCGGGCAGTTCTCCGTCGAGTTCAAAGCCGTGTTTTAACGCTTCCTCGGCGGGCGCGTCGATTATCTTTGAAAACATACCGTTCTGCTCGTAATGCTCCGACAGCAGAATATCCGGTATCATACCGTCACGCTGAAAGGTGTATGCCGTTGAGTTGTCCTGCGGAGTTCCATACTTGTTTACAAGGTTGACATAGCCGTCGCGGCGTTCAACCGCGCCTTTTTTAGGTGTAACCTTTGGTTTGTCTGTCGCCATACCCGCGCCCTCCTTTCTATGTGATTAAACTGGTGATGTCAAACACGTTTTCGAGTTCGGCAAACGCTGTACTCGTTGCGTCTACCATATCTTTGAATTTGCTTGACGGAAAACTCTCCAATTGCGTGAAGTACATTTCGTTCCAATCGCCCACGACAATATCAAAATTTCCACTTTGCCATTGTGCCGCGACTGGTTCTGCTCTCGCTTCCTTGCTACCACTCTCCGCAATTGCTTTGACGTTATATCCTGCCAAGAATTTGAGCATACTTTCTGCTTGGTCTTTACCCGCTTGACCGGGGTCTTTGGGAAGTCTTACTGCTACTCTGCCAAGTCGCGCATTATCAGTTGCCGCCGTATGCTTAATTGTAGCGCGAACGTCCGAAGATGATAGTCTACGATTGATGACATCTGCTACGATATATCTGCCGTTTGACCTTTTGCCCATAAGAACGCCTGCCGTGTACGCGGGTTCGCCGCCCTCGTCCTCTGACGTTGCCGCTAAATCCCAAGAGCGTACCCAAGTTTTAACATCAGCAGGAATAATGGGAAGCATATCTCCAATTTGTGTGCGCTTGAAGAACAATCCTGCGGCGGGCTTAATTTTCCAGTTGCCTGACAACAACCTTTCGCGTTCCACAATCGGTAACGCTTTCAAGTTGGCTAAATATTCCGGGTTCTTTGAAAGCATTATCTTGTTGTCGTATATCGTTGACGCAATGAACGTGACGGATTTTGGTTCTGCTTGTTCTTCTCTTGTTTTCAAGCCAAACTGTTCGATTAAGTCCGTTTTGCTGTCTGCCCAGTGTATTTCTTCTCCGCGCCGTATGAACCAACGCAACACACCGCTACGTTCTTGAATGGCATATCCTGTTTCGTCGTTTATCCACCAACTAATAAATTTAGCTACCCAACTATCAGCGTCGGGGTTACACGTTGCGCGAACAAACGGACGAACGCCGCAAGTCGAGCGATTACGCGACAGCATATAGAAAAATTGCTTTTGACTGAAATGCGTCAACTCGTCAAAACAAATCTGACAGATTTGCGAACCCTGCCAGTTCGATAACTCATCGTCGCGGGCTATGTGGCGGTATGATATTTTACTTATGGTGTCACCTTTGCGGTCAGTAAATCGCATTTCCGCTTGACCTCTTTTAACGGTTACGTTACCTAACGCAGTGTAAAGTCGCATTGATTCGTCCCATAGTGACCCCTCAGAGAATATCATACCATAGTCGCGGCGAAAAATTACTGTACCAAAGCCTTTTATTCCAACATAAGGCAATGGAGTAAGCAGGAGGGCAAACGACTTGCCTCCTCCTGCCGCGCCGCCGTATATCGCAATGTCTGCTTCTGTCGTGAGAAACAAGGTTTGCGGACCTTGCTGTGGGCTAATCTTGGAAGACACACGTTTTTATCCCTCGCTTTCGTCATTATTTATTCGGCAATCAGACCCGAACGGCAGAACAACCACGCTGTGCGTATTGCCGTTTTCGTCTTCGCTCTTGATGTTTACCGCCACTTGTTGCGGCGGTCGCCACCTATCGGATTGCCTGTTATATAGCCACGCTTCGGCGGCTTTGGTGTCGGGTGGAATATGTTTATCTTTTAGCTTGGTACGAGTTTCACCGTTGACCTTAAATTGTTCTTTCTCAACTATGGTGTACCCTATCGCTCGTTTGAAAAGGGCTTGCTCAACTTGCAAGTCTATTGCGTCCTTGCCGTTCGCAAGGGCTTCTCCAAAAGATGTCAACACCTTTGTATTGTCGGGCATTTTTGTGTATTTCCACGCACTTAACGTCTTTCGGGAGATTCCCATTGCTTCGGCTATTTCCACATCAGTTCTTCCGAGAATAGCCAACGACCACGCCCACGGGTCGTGGAACTCGCTCCGGTACAAAGGTGTTCTTGCCATATTCAATCACCCCACTATCCACGCCTGTGAATACTGTGTACTCTCGTTAATGCCTTTCTTCTTAAAGACATCATCGCAAAGCAACAATTCAATCTCGTTCTTTGTTGCGCCTATACCTTTGCATACGGAGTCAACTGAAAGTCCATAATCTCTTATGAGTTGCTTAACGCAATCGCTCATTTTGAAAGCAACGTGACTACCTTTCGCTCGGTTAATGCGTATGGTTAGCATTATGCGTTCTTCTTCCGACAGTTCCAACACCGCGCAAGGAATTTTGCCATCTGTAAGTTTACGCACATCTTTATCGGTTTTAGCAAGCGTTGCTCGATGAAAACCGTCAATGATTACCTTATCTTGCGTTATCAGCACAGGCTGTATCCAACCGTTAGTTAGAAGCGAGAATTTCAATAGCGAGAGTTCACTCTTGAATACGACGTTCGGATTATAGTCGTTGCTTTTCAATTCGTCAACCGCTATCCATTGCATATTGTCTATCGGGTGTTTCATTGCGTTCTCACCTCCAATAATCTTACTTCGCCCTCAACCTTAATAACGCGGTAGAAGTTTTCAAATACTTTTGCTTCCAAGTCCGCGCTCCATAATGGATTTGAGGGTCTTGCCACGGGTTTTCTGCCCTCCAACAAGATGTACTTAATCCCTGTTCGGAAAAATATCTCTGGGAGGTCAAATACAACCTTTGCGTCATACAATTCCGGGAACACTCGACGTGCGATAATAATATCATACGGCAAAAGTTCCTTTTCAAACTCTTTTAGTGACAATGGGGTTATCTTGAATTTCTTCAACTTCGCGGCGGAAACGGAACGTTGTATAGCGTCATCAGAAGCTTCATACCCTGTTACGCTCTTAAAAACCTTGCGTAGGCGTATAGTGAGCAGTCCGGTACTCGCTCCCAAGTCGGCGGCGTTGAGTGCGCTTGCATTTGATATGGTACTGGCTACATTGAATATATAGTCGTGGATTGACGGAAATTCTCCGCAACGATTATACACATCAACATATTCCTGCGAGTTATAGCGCATTTTTGTCCACCCCCTCATATTCAAAATGTTTATCTGTCGGCATTAAGCAAGCCTTAATGTATCTTTTGTATGAACCGTTCAGCACACTTTCCATAATGTACAGCAATGGATAGCCGCCAAGATTTTTGATTGATTCGGGATTGGTCTTCAACCTTGTTTCCCGTGCCGATATTGCCGCTAACGCTTTTTTCTTTGCGACATCTTTTTGGTGTTGGTCATCTAATACGTCATCAATAAAAGCATAAATGCCTTTCGCGTCACGACTGTATTTGCCAAAGTCCACTCCCGACGTAGATTTGTCGTATTCGGCAAAGTATCTCTCTTGAACGAGCATTTCGGGAAACAAATCAACCAACTGCTGATAATATATTGGGTCGCGTGTACGAATCTTGTTGAAATGTGCCGCACTTTCCGCTATGAATGGCGTAGCAACGCGCAATCCCTCGAAATTGAGCATTTGATTATCATAAATCTCACAGTATGGTACTTTCTCCTTGTAGAAGTAGAGGAACACGTCATCTTCTGTCCAATCGTATATTGGGCAGACCGTCGATACACGCTTTGTCTGCGGGAACACATAGTTTCTGCTACTCTTTTTCTTTAAGAGCATTTGAAGTCTGTTAAGACTTTCCTGCGCCCGGATTCCGAGAAAAAATGCTACTCTGCCATTCATTCCCTGTGCGATAAAATCATCAGCGTTATACTGGCTAAACACCCTATACGGTTCTGCTTTTATTGCGTAGTCGGGCGGTTGTCGCAAATGTTGGCGGTTACAGTCCCATTGAACGTAACTGGTGGGTTTACCTAACAAGACTTTTGTGCTTTCAAGCGGGATTGCGAAATATCTAAAATCAAACCTACCGCTTTCGGCGATTGATTTAACAAATTCAATGACGTTTCCGGATATTAGTTCTTCGTCACGGAAAAACACCTTTGTCTTACCTTGCAAGCCCATTTCTTTGCGAACAGCGTCAACAAGGTTTATTGTGACGAGAGAATCTTTACCGCCGGAAAAAGCGCAAGCACAGTCATCATATTCCAATAGTGTATTCTTCACGCGCTCTTTGGCGGCAGTGAATACGTCTTTTTCGATGTGTATTTTTTTATTCATTGAGAATACTTGCCACCTTTCGCAATACTCGTTCCTCGTTGTTTTGACAATCCGGAAACTCTTTTTTCAAAGCAGTTATGAACTTCTTAAACTCACGAAGACGTTCCGCGTCCGGGAATGTTAAAGTAAAGGCTATGGAACTTTCCTTGACATCTTGCTCCGTTGCGTCTTCGGTAATATTTTCTGAATCATCAATGTCCTCATATTTCGGTTCGAGAGATTCAAACTCTGCCATTTCCCTATTAAGCAAAATTTTGTCCCAAACAGCTATTTCTGCAACAGCGTTATCAGCTATTCGATATGCGCGAGTCTGTTCTTCGGTTAGTTCGTCAGCAATAACGCAGGGTAGCGTTGATAACCCTATACTAAGAGCGGCTTTATATCGAGCGTGACCGCATATGATAACGTTATTACGGTCAATCACTAATGGAGAACGAAAGCCAAACCTCCGTATGCTGTCTTTGAGTTGCTCTACTGTTTCATCGTTCCTGCGCGGGTTGTTTTCATATGGGCGCAGTTCAGATGTTTTAATCTCTCTAATCATTACGCCCACTCCTTAATCTGCGCTTCAAAGCGTTCCGTATTGGTTGATAACTCCGGAAATTTCGCAGTCAATAGGGTTAAGAACCTACGAAATTCTTCAAAATTCACACTTGATGTGAAAGTTATGTCATAGGTAAATATGTCATCGCTCTCACTTTCATCATCTTCAATGTTAGAGTAAAATTTGAAATCAGAGCGAAAATAGGTTCTTACATCATAGTTGTCAATGGACTCAATTTCTTCCTCCAACAGTTTCTTGTCCCACTTAGAGAAATCTGCTACTCTGTTGTCATATATCCGGTATGCTTTAACTTGCTCTGGCGTAAGGTCGGCGGCAATTATACAAGGAATTTCTTCAATTCCAAGGATTTGAGCCGCCAATAGACGTGTGTGTCCGCAAATAATCACCTTATCCTTGTCAAGAATAACTGGAGAGTTGAAGCCGAAACTACGAATACTGTCAGCAAGTGGCATAACAGCGTCCGTATTTATGCGCGGATTGTTTTCATATGGTATAACGTCTGACACCCTTATCTTGACGATTTCCATAACTACCTCCAAAAAGAAAGCAAGCGCATAAAATTATGCGCTTGCCAGTTTTTAATCTATTGAGTGTTGGTTTAACTCTTGCCATTGGTTCTGCTTGTATATCGGAGGGTATCTCTTTCCGGACTTAACTTCCTCAAAATATTTTTCGTAGCTTTTGGGGTGTCTAAATCTACGATGTATCATCATATGGCAACGCCAACATACCGGAACAGACCCGCCTACAACAGTTTCTTTTGTTGAGTAGTCCTCACAATGATAGTGACGTATACCCTCGTCTTGCCCGCAGTAGTGACACGCGCATTCTGACAACGGAACTAATTCGTTGCTGTCTACCGCGTCGTGTACCCACTTGTTTCCTTGTTCTCGCTGTGCGGGCGAAAACCCATTGTACCAAGATAATGCCATTTTATTATACCTCTCTTTCAGCTTACAGTCCTACAATTATATTATAACATAATCGGACGAATATGTCAATATAAACGTGAAATTTTGGCGGGCATAATAAAATCAGGGTCAGTGAGAGCGTCTTACATTTCATTGAACAATCAGTAAGACACTCATTTACAATCCTGCTGATTATATTATAACACACGCCGTTTTGAATTACAACAGACAATTCGATTATATTGGGTTCATAACGGTTCAATTCGTATCATTTGGGTTCACAGGTACAAAAAGCCCTGCTTCATCAGCATTTTCTACGCATTTCCGATAGATACGTTTTGCCGAAACTTCCGATATGTCAAGTTGTTGCGCGGATTCTTTCCAACTCAAACTTTGCCCACAACGCAAACTTAGAAGTCTTGCATAAAATGGGTTGAGCGATGTAACGAATAAATCAAATTTTGCCCTTTGCGATAACAATTTCTCCGCATATGTCCGTAGGTCAGCCATTTCAACGATTATGCTCTCAAACCTCTGTGGATTCGGCGATTTCGGCATACCGTCATTGACAGGGCTTATCGACGTTGCGGACGAGTACAGTTTATCAATCCTCTCGCTGATGTCCGCAATGATTTCGTGAGCGCGGTACATCTTTCTGAAATAGTCTGATTTACTGGTCGTTTCCGTTGGAACGTGCATACGCGTCCACCCCCTTTCGCAAGGCTTGATACATTTCCTGTGTAGGCTTGAAGTACTCGCGCAGAAACTCTTTCATCTCGTCAGAGGGATTAGAATAGTATGTTTGCCGCAGATGTTCTCCGCAATCCCACAATCCCTGTCTGCCGCTACAATAAATCGGACTTGGTAACGGCTTGACGTTTTGCAGTTCCCACGCGAAGCGTCCCGGCGCGAAGTTTCCGAGAAGTTCTTCCTCCGGCAACGGCTTATGGCTCGAACCGTCCATTGTCTGGCTTCTCTTTACAAGGTAGCCCTCACGGTCGCGTGTCACAAGCTGTGTGCCTAAGTCGCCGGAGTTTCCGATGTGTAGACTTGACTCCACTTGCCAACACTCGACGAGTTCAGCAATAGCTACGATTGCGCCGCGTGGAAGTGTCCGCTCAATATTAGCGCACGAGTCGCCAAACGCCTTGACAATTTCTCGCATTGTGCCTACGCCTAAGAGGTCGGGATAATAACTCTTTCTGGCGTGAATGGCTATAAGCCCTCTGTGCCGTGTCGCCCACGACCGTGTTTCGTAGTGCTTTGCGCCGGACACGATAAGTGACGCGAACGATTGTAAAATTGTTATCGCTTTCATTTTTTGCTCCTTTCTTCGCTGTGAAGCCATTTTATTGACTTGTCATACATCTCTCGCGGCATTGCCTTATTTCCGTTCTCCCAACCGCTGTACTGGGGAGTTGACACGCCGATTGCTTGCGCCATTTTAAGCTGATTGACATACGGTATTCCTTGAACTCGCAAATGCCGTAAATACTGTCGGTCTACGCCATTCAGTTTATTCTCGTCATTTATCCGGATAAGTTCCGCTTGCAACTCTCGCCGCTCGGCTTCCCTTGCTTTCTCTATTTTACAAGTCGCGTTGTGGCAAGCATAGGTTACGCCGTGCGTGTCATTGCCGAACTCGTCTTGACCGTCCCAAAAGGCGGCGATGTACTTTGTTAATTCGTTGCAGTTATCACACTTTATCATTCCTCTCACCCCAGTCATTCATCATAGCCGTAAGTTTATCCGGCGACAAGGTTTCAACGCCGACGGCTTCCGCGTCCTGCTTGACACGTTCAATCAGCAAATACATCTGCTTGGAATCGTACTCACTCGAACCGTGATAAGCGAACAACAACTTGTAACCGGGTAGCTTGCTGTTGTCTACCACGTCGCAGAACCAACCGATACCGTGTGCCGACCATATCCGCGAGAAGTCCTCGACAGCTTCTTCCTTTATCGGAAGTGGTGTATACTCGCCGCCGTCGCGAATATTACGGCGATACACTTCCTCTTTGCTTACACCTACCGCGTCCGCTATTTCGGTACACAGCACCCACAAATAGGCGTTCGCGTCAAGGCTTCGCAGTTTTCGCACACGCTTTAACTCATACTCGCCCTCTTTGAATGGGTCGTTTTTAACAGCGAACCTAACCGCGTCGGCGTGTGAGGTGTGGAGTATGAAATCATCGCCGCGAATTTCAATTCCTGTTACTTTCATAGTCTCATTCCTTTCGGTAATACAGCTTGCTCTCGTTCCAGTCGGGATAAGCTGACATCAAGTAATTTTCAAGAAACGGTTTTATCTCGTTACGTTCCGCGCCGTCGTACTCGCGGTGGCATTTGACACACAAACTGACAAGGTTCTGCGGTATGCCTAACCCGCCCTGCGCCCTGCTGATGTAATGTGCCAGTTCTATTCCCCAGTCGGAGCGACCGCAATAAACACAACTGTACCCGTCGCGGTCGTGAACAGCTATCCGGCTTTTGGTGGATATGTCGGTACTTTTCCTGCGGTCGCTCATAGCGTCGCCCTCCCATAATCACGCATATCTATTTTGGCAAAATTTAGAGGGGTGAACAGTTTGAGCCGTGACAGAACTCTCGTTCCATAAACACGCTCAATCTCGTCATTCGTTAGGTTGGTGCTGATAACAGTCGCCTTTCTCGCATTAATCCGAGCGTTGATAATCTCGTACATCTGCGATACGCTATACTGGGTCGCCGCTTCCGCTCCGAGGTCATCAAGTATCAGTAAGTCTACCGTGCGGAGTGTGTCCTCATATTCGTCTGTCGAGGAATCGCCGTTATCGTCATAGTCACGGTTTTTCTTGCTGAACCGTCGTCGTTCCAATTCTTGGCATATTGACGGCACGGTGTTATAAGCCGCAACTGTTCCGCTCTCAATCGCCCGCTTCGCTATTCCGATTGACAGGTGAGTTTTGCCGCAACCGGGATTTCGTGCTTTGACTATCTCCATTCATCTCGGAAATAATTATGGTCGCCGTCACCGTCGAAATAAAGATATGACGTTGTTGTCGCGTATGGCGCGAGTGTCGGTGCTTCTCCGAAGTGCGCCCACTCTGCGAAGAGCTTTGTAACAAATAACTCGTATATCGTCGATGATAGGGAACGACGTGTCATATCCCGCAAATGCGCTCGGATAGGTCAGCACGTCCATTATCGTATCGCCCCAGTAACCGTCGTTCACTCTGTTTAGAGCCGTCCATACAACAAGGTTTTGCTCGTCTGCGGTACAACCTCTCGCTTCTCCCCACACCATTTGAGCAAGCGCGTCAATCTCGTCTGCGGTACAACCTCTCGCTTCTCCCCACACCATTTGAGCAAGCGCGTCAATCTCATCGTCGGTATACCAATAGTGAAGTGCGTTCTCATAACCACCTATCACGTTATCGCTACTTTGTTCCAGTGTGGGTTGAGGGTCAAGCGTCCACCCTGTCGGCGTTTCATTATCTGCCGTCAGCGGAGGTAATGACTCCGTCGGTGTTGGCTCGGTAGCGTCGTATGTCTGATAAATTGCCGTTGGCTCTCTTTTGGTTGTCACCGCGATTATCACGACTGAAACGACTACTGCCAAAACAACACAAAGCGTTACAAAAGGTTTTATTTTCACGTATTTGCGCCCGTTCCCATTGCTTCTGTTTACCACGAAAATTCCCTCCTCATATTTTCTTCGCCTACTATCGTAAGCAAGCTGTCTTTCATAAAGACTGGCGTGTCTGTTTGTTCAGAATACGCCAATATCTCATCAAGCCACTCACGCTTGGGCGTTATCTTACCTTTTCGGTTGCCTGTTTCCGCACCGACTATAATCCAGTTTAGATGTGCAAGCGGGGAGATACTAACTTCGCCCAACAGCGGCTCTATGCTGACAAAGCTGTTTATGTCGGTGCGGAAGCCTTGTATCTCGCCTTGCGCCTTAGAATATCCGTAGTAGAAATTTTCTCCTTTCGGCATTTCGTCATACAGGCTATTAAATCGTGCCGGGTTCTTGGTGAAGAATAGATACCTATGTTGCGGCGCGTTTTGACAAGCGTCAAACACAGCTTTTATCCAGTCTATTTGCACCCATTCTCCGAACAAGTCAGCCATTGAGCAAACGAACACAGTTTTAGGTTTTCTTCCTACCGCTTTAACAACGTCAAGATTATAGCGGTGAAGCGTTGGCTCGAAGCCATATGGATATACCGCCTTTTGCCAACTGCCATTTTTCGTCCGCTTCTGCGGTTGTCTGCCAAAAACGTGTAGCGGTTCTCCGTGGGTTGTAGCGTAAATGCTATCGGTTACTTTGACTAATTCCCTGTTCCCCGAAAGACGCGCAACTCCTTTGCCATTTGGTATGATTTCGCCGCCAGATCTCGACTCAAACCCGGCAAACCTTTTCGCTATACCACGAGCATAGCAATATTGGCAATCGTGATTACAGCCTGTGACGGGATTCCACGTCGCGTCAGCCCAGTCAATCTTTGTATTTTTCATTCAAACGCACCCTCCATAACTTCATCGTAGACTTTATCGCAGAATGAACCCTCACAGCTACTGCCGCTCATTTCGCGTCCCATAATTTCGTTCGCGAACATTTTACGGCACACAGGACACATTTTATCCTCGATAAAGCCCTCGTCAATCTCGCCGCTTTTCCACGCGGCTTCAAATGTTGTCGGTTTCATTATGTCTGCCCTCCCGTTCAAAATAGAATGTGACCTTATGCGGTCGAGGTACTACAAGCCCAAACCTAACGGCGTTACGGTATGTAACGCTATCGCGGTCGAGTGTCGAGGGCATTTTCTCAACGTACCGCCGGAACGTATCAATCTGACTGCCGCCCTTGTAGTGGTTGCAACTCCGACAAGCAGGTAGCATATTGTTATCCGCGTCCGCGCCGCCGCAGGATATGGGAACAACGTGGTCTATTTGCATATCCTCATACATAAGTTCGCAACCGCAATAGGCACAATGCCCGTTGGTCTTTTTTAGAATCCTGTGCCGTTCGGCTTTGGTGAGCCGTCGCCGCTGATTATGTCGTTTCATTGTTTACGCTCCAATCTAACGCTTGTCCGCAGTTCGGGCAAAAATTGCAGTCAATTTCATACGCTTCGGTATATTCCCCGCTTTCGCAACAAGAGGTACTATCGCCATAGAACACTCTGTCAAAGCAATGGTGGCAGTTCGGACAAACTCCGTCGCATATAGGAACGCCTATACAGTTATCAACGCTTTCATAGTCAACAGCTTTTGGCGTGAACCGCTCCGCTTTTTCTGCCGCTCGTCTTAACAAGCAAAACCGTGTGCCACCTATTACTCTACCCGCTCCATAGTGCAGTTCGTGAGCTAAAAACCTCAACGCCGCCGAGTCGTCTGTGAATACAAGGTCATCAATATACTTGTCTTTATACGCGCACTCTTTCGGCTTTTCCTTGACAAATTTACAATGCCAATCCTCATAATACGCCCTTTGTGCATAATGCTTGCAATCAGCACATTTCATATCAACACCCCTCATTCGTTATCGTGACTTCAACCCTCGGCGTGGTCGAGTACCTTTTCTCCGCTGTTACATTTACAACCGCCGCGTCGTCATGGTAGGCAAGCCCATTAAGCGCGTCAAGTATCGCCTTGATGATGTTATCAGCGTCCGGCTTGATTGTAGGCTTGATTTCTCCTGCAATCATAGCTTCTTTATCCGCTAACTTCGCACTCTTGGGTATCGGAAAGCACGCTACGATTATCGCCGTGACTTCGCCCTCAATCTGCGCGTTCCTATGCGCTTGCCTGTAATACAGCCGCACCATTTCCTCATAGGCTCTCGTTGATTCCGGCGTGTATGTTCGTTTGTTTCTGCCGTCAAAACGCGGTCGCGCTTTTCCTTGCGGTTTTCCGGGAACTGTGAAACTTAATTTCACGGATTATCACCTCCTGCTGTAATTTGTAATGCTTGCTGTCGGAACAAGTCACAACGCTTTGTGTTTGATGTTTCCCATTTATGCTCTGATTCGTCTTCGTAGTTATGACTATCGCGGTTCTCGCAATAGAATTTCTCAATGTAATACTGTTTCTTTTCTTCCTCGTCGTAACATCTAAGGAATTTATCGTAATTCTCATCGGCATATGACGGCTCAACCCATTCGTGCCGACAATGACAGCAGTTACCGCAATTTTCGCCGATTTCTACAAGCCGTTGATACTCCCTTAACCGCGCCAAGTGTTCCTGTGTAGCTATCTCGTCACGACGGTCTTGTTCTTCCTTGACGATTTGCTCTATGCACCCGACAATCTGACCGGGAGAGGGAAAGAAGCCTTTGCGGTCGTTAATTATAAACCGCCGTATTGCTTCCCGCATTATTTCCTCCGGCACATTCTTGAATATTTCATACCAAAGCATTTGCATTGCCTTGAATTCAAGCGGCTCGTAATTTCGGACTACCGTCGGAAACGCCGTTTGCAAGGTCATAAGTTGTGCGGAAAGCTGTTTTTCCGTTAGTGGTCGTTCTATTTGTGCCGCAAGCCAATTCTTGCTGTATGTCGTGAGAGCGGTGTCTTCGGTCTGTCCGTATCGCATATTACACCTCCCCGTTGCCCATTACAGCGTTGATAAAAGGATTTTTGCTTGGTCTGTTAGCGTCTGCCTGTTGCCTGTACGCTCCCTGCTGATTGCTGTAATTAGGCGTTTGTCGATTAGGCGTTTTTGCCAATTCCTCCTCGTAACGCTTGATAACCCAGTTGAGAATAGCCCGGTAGTCGCTGTCGTATTTCTTGCCGCTTTGCCCCTTGTAGTTGTCAAGAAGTTCAATACACCTCGCCGTCCCCTGTTCTCCGAGTTTCGTAACGAGCGCAGAATGTTCTGCGTCGGTCATACTGACAAACTCTGCAAATTGAGTTTTGGGTATCTTGACTTTCTTTTCGACAGATTTTTTTGGCTTTTGTTTCGATTCTGTCACAATCCCACCACCGCCGTCCGCGCAAGCGGACGAACTCTCGGTATTGGTTGGGGTACTCGTAACGGTATCGGTATTCGTATTCGTAACGGTATTGGTTAGGGTTACGGTATTGGTAACGGTATTCGTGTATGGCTTTGTATCTTCGCTATCGGAGTTTGTATCGTTTTGTATATCGTTTGTATCATCTTGTATTTCTCCGTCGGAGTTTGTATCGGAGTTCCACCTCGAATTAACGCTTTGTTTGCGTTTGTTCGACAGTTGTTCCGCACGTTTTACTTGCGAGTTTACAAGTGTATACACCGCCGCTTCCATAGGGTCAAGATTAGGTATGTCTGCGCCTATGCAGTCAGATAGTATCGCTGTTAGTATCTTTCCTCGCTGTTCGTCGGGGAGAGCAAGCAATGTCTTGATTTCCGTTTCATATAGGCGAACAGTTTTCATTAAACCACCTCCTTTCGCTGATATGAAATGATTAAAATGGATAACCACCGTCGTCATCTGTCTGTTGACTATCCTGATTTGAGTTCGGAGCGTTATATGCTGTGTTATCTGCGGGTTTATCCACTGTTGCGTTCTGTTTGCCGTCGGCAAAGTCGATGTTGTCGGCGATTATCTCTGTAACGTACTGGCGTTTACCGTCCTTGTCGTCGTAGTGACGAGTCTGTATAGAACCTGTGACGGCTATGCGCTGTCCTTTGCGGATATACTTTGACGCAAACTCCGCGTGATTTCTCCACGCTACCACAGGCAAGAAATCTGTTTCCGGCTCTTTATCTTTCGCTCTGCGCCTGTCAACCGCGAGTACAAACGTCGCGACCGGAGTGTTGCTCTGTGTATATCTGATTTCCGGGTCTTTCGTGGGTCTTCCCATTAACTGACAACTATTCATATTTCAGTCCTCCTAATGGACGTAAACTTCCGTTCCTGTAACACGCTGTATCGCTTGCTTGAAACGGTGTTCGTTGCTGTTGTTATCGGATAGATGTACAAGGTACACCTCTTTGAGTCGCGATAGGTCGTTCGCTTTGAAGAAGTCAATCAACCGTTCAAGGCTCATATGGTTCTTGGCTATACGTTTTGCAAGTTCGGGGTTAATAACCCCGCTCATAACGCTCTGACGCAACTCTTGTTCACCGTGGTTGCACTCGGCTATGATGTGGGTAAGTCCTTGAAAAGTGTACTTGACGTAAGCGGTATCGCTGAAATAAATCAGCTTTTCACCTGTCACCGTACTCTCAACAAGAAAGCCGAGCGGTTCTGCCGCGTCGTGAAGAACATCAAACGGCATAACCTTAAATGTCCCAATGGTCAAGTCTTCAAGAGCGGTCAGAGCGTGATAGCGGTGTCCGTTTGCGCTTAATTTGTCAAGCGTTCCTTTGCTTGCGTACACGTCCAGTCCTCGTTTCACGAGGTCTTTTACCGCCTTGCTGTGGTCGCCGTGGTCGTGAGTAATTAGACAATCGCTAACATTAGACAATCTAAAATCTGTTCCCTCTTGAAGTTCTTTAATCGCAAGCCCTGCGTCGAGCAGAAGCGATGTCTTGCTGTCGCTTATGAGCGTGGCGTTGCCACTACTGCCCGACGCGATAATTTTTATATCCATATCAAAAATCTGGGTCTGTTACGCCGTCGCTGATTGGCGGTGCAGACTGCTCCGTTTTGGATTCCTGTTGCCCTCCGTCCGTTATCTTCAACGGTTCTTTCGGCGTGTCAATAGGAATTGTGTTAGCGTTTTCGAGTGTGTCATTCTCTACCTCCGCTTGGGCATAAACGACTTCGCGTTCACGCAAATACTGGTAACTGTCGTCAATCTTGGAGGGGTCACGCGGTATGTGCTTACCGCTGTAAACCTCGCGTATAAGTGTTTTGCGGCACATCTCGTCGAGCCAACCCTCCGCGTCTTTCATAACCCTTTCGCCGTTCTCCCATTCCTGCACTTTCTTCCCGGTAAACTCTGTTCCCCAAAACTCGGCGTTGGCGTTTTTGCCCGCTCTTTTCTTGATGTCGGATAGTTTCATTATCACGAGTTCATTTTTGGTAGGCTCGTCATATTCGATATACCCGAAACCGCCTACTATTTCTCCACGGTCAAAGGCGTTGACTATCTCAAACTCATATGCGTCATACGGTTTCGTGGCACACTTTTTCAAAGCCTTGAACACATCGTTTGAGTACACGACTTCGATTGTCACACTTTTGGGTGGAGTAAGAGCGTACTTTTCAGAAATGTACTGAATACCGCTGTAACCTATCGTAAACGTGATATTGTAGTTGTTGTTTTTCTTGTTTGCGTAGGGAATCGGGAACAGGTGATTTTTCTCCTGCATATCAAGTCCCATTCGGGCGTAATGAACCGCGTCAAGCGCAAGGTCGGTCATATTGACGTGTTGCCAGTCATACGGTATAAGATTGTCGTATTGATGATTGCGATTACCTTTGTTCTTCCGAAGACGGTTATCGTCAGCGGTTTTTAAGGCACGGTCTACCATTACGAAATAACCTTGAACCAATCTACGCTGTTGCTCATTAAGCTGAATTGCTCCCTGCGCCGCGTTTGTCGCGTACTCGCGTATCACCATATTGGTGAAGCGTTGCGAAGAAGTCAACGCGACTGGAGGTGTTGGTGTCTGCTGTTCCGGCGTTGTGTTCGCCAGTTCGTTATTCGTATTGCTCATTGTAATTGCTCCTTTCGTTTTTAGAGGGTTTCAAGCCTTAACGCTTGGTCGCTTTCGGAAACGACAAGCCGTATCAACTGCCCCTTTGTGGGGATAATGCGCGTTACGCTCTCGGCGTTGTCAACGAATATCGGAAGTTCAATTCCGTAATGTTTGCCCAATACACCGATAATTTCAATGCCCGCGTTCAATCGCGCCGCCTTGTTTGCGTCACCAAAGGGAACGAACGCTCCCGCGTCAGAGGGGACAAGTACGTCGCAGATGTCGTCTATGCCGTCATTGGTGATATTTTGCTTAAATAACTGGAAGCGAACCGTACTGAACTTCTCGTTGATTTTGTCATTCAGCAAAGCCGACTTAACCCGCGTAAACTTCTCGCAAAGGAATAAAGCACGTTCGGCTTCCTCATATTTCTTTCCGAGTGCCTTTTCTTCGTCTTCAAGTTCGGTGGTTAGCCGCATTAGAGCAAAATACTACAATTCCACAAATCACACGAGGAGGAAACAACAATGACGACGACAATCCGCAAGGCGAACGACTTAATTAGAAACTATCAAGGGTATGGCAAAGAAGATAAAGATTTCACGGCGATGTTACACGAACTCTACAATGCGGTGTTGAGCCTGTTGAATGGCGAAGTCGAGTACAACAGCGATATGACGAGCAAGCACTACTTCTACAAGGTCGTCGAGGACAAAACCGACGATGAAACTGGGGAATGGTACGAGGGCAGGACGGTCGGTTACTTATCAGCTTATAAATGCTTCGTTCGCGGGCTTGACGAGCCGTATGAAATACTCGCTTACGTATCATAAGTCGAAACGGGCTTAAAGCCCGTCAACGGGAAACGACCTACCCGTTCTGATGAGACAGGTCAAATACAAAATTGGAGGTGACTGAAATGACAACCTACACAACACAAACCGACAAGAACGGCAAGTCGCTTTACTACTGCATAACTGACAGCAAGAAAACAAAAATCAGCCGCACCGAGTATGAAACCGCCACGATTGAAGTCGCTCAAACAGTCGAAAGCCCAGAAGAAGAGCACTTTACCCAGAAGGCTACGGTAGATAAGCAAGGCTTGAAATCAAGTCGCTGGGTAAAAGTCCACCAGCAAGGACAAGCCAACTTCGACGAGAAGGAAAACGTAATGGACATAACCGTTGGCGACAAGCGTTGCCAAGCGGAAGCCCTTTACACCGTGCGGTCCTACCGCAAAGCCGCCCACTGGCTACTCAAATATCTCGAATGTGCGAAGGCGGTAAACATTCTCACGCAAATCGCGGAGCAAGTCGAAACAGCGATGCTGGAAGCAAATCGGGAAGAACCGGAAGTTGCGGTCAGCGGCGAGAATTGGAGCTGCGAAATCGAGCGGATGAGTCAGTCGGCGTTCAAGGTCAAATTGGTTTGGGTAATCGACGAGCCGAAGCAGTCTCAAATTGAGGAGGACAGATAAATGCAATTACGATTGGAAGTCAAACGGTACCACGAATTCTTTTGGCTCCGAGACATTCGCAACGTGAACATCTACGAGTGCTGCGCGAAATGCTTTCTCGGAGGCAAGGACAACAGGGTTTATTATGGAACGCTGAATAAACCCTACGCACTAATCGACATTGAGGTACAAGAACATCCGAAAGCGAAAGCGTATTACCTCTGCGGATTGAGTGCGGGGTACAACTGGTACGAGAACACGCACGTCGCGTTCGTTCCCGCTCCTGGTGAAAAGGTTATCGTGGACAATGCCAATATCGGACTTACGATTACGGACGCGCGAAGAATTGATTTTTCGGGCTACGTTCCAAACCCGCAGGGTTGGTTTTCCGATAAGCAGCACACTTGCCGCAACTGGATTTTCGCAAATTACATCAACGACAAAATGCCTTTATAGGAGGAGATAAAAATGACAACGCAAGAAACAATCGAAAATGCCAAAGTAAACATCAAGCAAGCGGTTCGGGATTACCGCAGACATACGACCGCCACAGACGTTCTCGACAACATCACCGACGAGTTTATTTATCGTCTCGCCGAGGATAACACCCACGCTAAGAAAGACCTTCGTGAACTATTCAGCAAGTCGCCAGTTTGGGACGAGAAACTCGACGCGCTTGTGATAAACGGAACGCGGACACACAATCCCGACAGCGCGGTTATCACAGACTTGGCAGAGCAGATTCTTCACCCAGCTTTTGTGGCGGTAGATAACGACGTAGACCTGCAACTCCCAAAAGTGATTAAGTTTTTCGCAGAGGCGGACTCTCCTTTTCAGGAGGAATACATCGCCGCGATAAAAGCAATCGCGCCGAAGGCTTACGCCCCGAACAAAAAACCGAGCCGGATTTTTAGGTCAATTTGTGATGTGCTGAACATCACGGACGATAACGCGGGTAGTCCTTTTCAAAGGCTTTACGCCCGATTTGCGGACGAGCTGACTGCGAAGAAAATCAGCTTCAAGCTGTTTGTGTCGCTTAATCCGGCGCATTTTCTGACAATGAGTAATCCTAAAAACGACGAGCGGGGAAACACACTGACGAGTTGTCACTCCTTGAACTCAACGGAGTACCAATACAACGTAGGTTGTACCGGGTATGCGTGGGACGAGACAAGCTTTATAATTTTCACAGCGTCCGACCCGAAAGACTCGGAGACGTTGAACAACCGCAAGACCACACGGCAGATATTCGCATACAAGCCCGGCAATGGACTTCTGTTGCAGAGTCGGTTGTATAACACAAGCGGAGGTACACAAGGAGCGCAGGAAGAATCGAAACTATACCGCGATTTGGTTCAACGCGAGATTTCCGAACTTGAAGACGCCGCAAACCTGTGGAAAACCCACTCGTGCCTCAACAGCAACTACTCGCATTGCGTTGATACCGGAGACGGGTTCGGCGGTTACGCAGACTGGATTTACGAAAGTTTTGACGGCAAGGTCAGCATCCGAAACGGTTCCGAGGAAAGTTACGAAAGTCTCACCGTTGGAACTTTCGGCTTGTGCATCAGCTGTGGCAAAGAAATCAGCAGCGGTCTTTACTGTGGAGATTGCGATAGCGGCGATGATGGTTACTGTGCACATTGCGGGGAACGCGTAGACCCCGATGATATACACATAGTCTATGACCGTCACGGCAACGAGGAGGAAGTCTGCGATTATTGCAGAGACGAGCATTATAGCTACTGCGAACATTGCGGTGATTACCACGCTAACGATAGGGTAACGGAAGTTGCCGGTGGCGATTGGGTCTGCGACAGATGTTTAGACGAATATTACACCTACTGTGATGACTGCGAACAGTATTACCGGAACGAAGACACATACACGGTTTATGACGCGCGAGGCAGAGAAAGACAGGTTTGCCGAGATTGCCGCGACGACCACTACGTTCAGTGTTCTCATTGTGAAGAGTTCGTCCACGAGGACAGCATAATTCAAGCGCACGATGTAAACGGCAACGATATTGAAATCTGCAACGAATGCCTTAATAAGCATTACACGGAGTGCGAAGGTTGCGGCGATATTTTTGACAACGGCACTATGGTTAGTGGGTACCGCATAAACGCATAAAAAGTAAATCGCTGAAAACAGGCGGTTTACTTGAATCGAGCCGAAATAAGCAACTATTTCATTCTGATATAAACGCCTCTAAAAATTGACAACCGTTTTCAATATGAACAATTAGTCTATTGGTAAAATTTTGACTCGGATAAAAATTTCTTTAATATTCGTAATTTAGGGTCACTATTTAGACAGTGATAAATTGTATATAAATCAAATCCAATGCATTCACAAAAAAATGAGTGCCTTTTTTTGCGCTTAAAAATTAAACACGTATTTCCAAAAAGAGTGACAAATAAATGACACTTAAAGTTCATAGCGAGTAGTAAACAAACAGAATAAAATTAGGATAAAAAATGGACGCTCCTTTCGGAGCGTCGGGCGATATTTAAGATAAAATCAAAACATAAATTCAAAGGAGACGAGCAAATGACAAATGCTCCGGAATATTGTTGTGACGACGATGAAAGAGTTTTTAATCAAAATACGGAAATGCAATATGGTACAGGGTTGTCTGTCGGCGAAAAACGAAAACTGCTCAACATAGAGAGCGAACTCAAGAAAAGGATTATCGGTCAAGACAACGCGATTTCCACAGTTTGCCACGCAATCAGGCGCAATATGACTGGATTCAAAGACCCCGCCCGTCCTTTGGGGAGTTTTGTCTTTGTTGGAACGTCAGGTGTCGGCAAGAC